>JALOKP010000005.1 GCA_025456425.1 Acidobacteriota bacterium
GCAGAAGGCCGGCCCGGTCGTGCTCGAGCCGATCATGAAGGTCGTCGTGACCTGCCCCGACGAGTGCATGGGCGACATCCTGGGCGACCTGACCCGGCGCCGCGGGAAGGTCCAGGGCTCCGACAACGCGGGCGGGCGAACCGTGGTGCGCGCGCAGGTCCCGATGGCCGAGATGCTCGAGTACGCGGCGACCCTCAAGTCGCTGACCTCCGACCGCGGCCAGTACCTGATGGAGCTGGACCACTACGAGCGCGTGCCGGCCGACATCCAGACCAAGCTGCAGGCCGAGTACAAGCCGCACGAGACCGAGGACTGACCCCTTGACCCAGGCCGTCCGCATCAAGGATCTCGGCCGCCACGAGGGCCAGGTCGTCGCGGTCCGCGGCTGGGTGACCCACGTCCGCTCGAAGGGGAAGATCGCCTTCGTCGTGCTGCGCGACGGCTCGGGAATCGTCCAGACGGTGGCCTCGCTCCAAGACGTCGGGGACGAGACGCTGGCCCGGATGGACGCGGCCACGCAGGAGTCGTCGGCCGTGGTCACCGGGACCGTGCGCGCCGACCGGCGCGCGCCGGGTGGCTACGAGTTGCAGTTGAAGTCCTTCGAGGTCACCGGCGACTCGCCCGACTACCCGATCGCCCCCAAGGAGCACGGGGTCGAGTACCTGCTCGACCACCGCCACCTGTGGCTGCGCCACCGCGGCCCGTGGGCCATCCTGCGGGTCCGCGACGAGGTCGAGAAGGCGATCCGCGACTTCATGTACGACCGGGAGTTCGTGCTGATCGACTCGCCGATCCTGACCCCCGCGGCGTGCGAGGGGACCAGCACGCTGTTCGAGACCGACTACTTCGACGAGAAGGCCTACCTCTCGCAGTCGGGCCAGCTCTACCTCGAGCCGGCCTGCATGGCCTTCGACAAGGTCTACTGCTTCGGACCGACCTTCCGCGCCGAGAAGTCCAAGACCCGGCGGCACCTGACCGAGTTCTGGATGATCGAGCCGGAGATGGCCTGGGCCACGCTCGACGACGCGATGGCGCTGGCCGAGGAGATGGTCTCGTACATCGTGGCCCGGGTGCTCGACCGGCGGGCCGAGGAGCTGAAGGTCCTCGAGCGCGACACCTCGAAGCTGGAGTCGGTCGTGCCCCCGTTCCCGCGCCTGTCCTACGACGAGGCGGCGGCGATCCTGACGCGGCCGGAGAACGTGAAGCGGGCCGAGGAGGCCGGCGCGCCGCCGTTCGTCCCGGGTTCCGACCTGGGGGCGATGGACGAGACGATCCTGGGCGAACCCTTCGACCGGCCGGTGATGATCCACCGCTACCCGGTCGAGGTGAAGGCCTTCTACATGCAGCCCGACCCGGAGCGACCCGACCGCGCGCTCTGCGTCGACGTGATCGCGCCCGAAGGGTACGGCGAGATCATCGGCGGCAGCCAGCGCATCCACGACCCGGAGCTGCTGCAGGCGCGGATCGCGGAGCACGGCCTCCCGGAGTCGGCCTTCCGCTGGTATCTCGACGCCCGGCGCTACGGGACGGTGCCGCACGCCGGGTTCGGGATGGGGATCGAGCGCGTCGTCGGGTGGATCACCGGGACGCGGCACCTGCGCGAGACGATCCCCTACCCGAGGACGATCCAGCGGTTGTACCCGTGAGCCGCGAGCCCGCCCCTCGTCGCGTCGCCCTGGTCAGCCTGGGCTGCCCCAAGAACCAGGTCGACAGCGAGCTGATCCTGGGGCGGCTGCGGGCCGAGGGGTGGGAGGTCGTGGCCGAGGCCGACGCCGCCGACACCCTGGTGGTCAACACCTGCGCCTTCATCGACAAGGCGCGCGCCGAGTCGGTCGAGGCGCTGGTCGACGCCGTGCAGTGGAAGAAGGGGGGCGACGGACGGCAGGTCGTGGCGGCCGGCTGCCTGGTCCAGCGCTACGGCGGCGAGCTGGCCCGCGAGATCCCCGAGCTCGACGCGCTGATCGGGCTCGACGGGATCCAGCGGATCCACCACTCGCTGCCGCAGAACAAGCCGGGGCTGGCCGCGCTGCCGGCGGCCGCGCCGGAGCCCGGGCCGGCGACCGGGTTGTTCGACGCGACCGATCCGCGGCTGCGGCTCTCCCCGCCGTGGACGGCGTTCGTCAAGATCGCCGAGGGGTGCAACCAGCAGTGCGCCTTCTGCGCGATCCCGACCTTCCGCGGCCGGATGCGCTCGCGTTCGATCGCGGACCTCGGGGTCGAGCTGGCACAGCTGGCGCGCGAGGGGGTGGTCGAGGCCAACCTGGTGGCCCAGGACTCGACCGGCTACGGCCGCGACCTCGGGCTGCGCGACGGGCTGGCCGAGCTGATCGAGTCGTTCGAGTCGCTCTCCGAGATCCCGCGCTGGATCCGGCTGCACTACCTCTACCCGGGGCGGATCTCGCACCGGCTGCTCGAAGCGCTGGCGCGCTCGACACGGCTGGTCGAGTACGTCGATCTGCCGCTGCAGCACGCGCACCGCGCCACGCTGCAGCGGATGAACCGGCCGGGCTCCGTCGAGACGCACCGGGCGCAGCTCGAGGCGCTGCGCAGCGCGCTCCCCGGCGCGGGCGTGCGCTCGAGCTTCATCGTCGGCTTTCCCGGCGAGACCGAGGCCGAGTTCGACGAGCTCTGCGCCTTCGTGCAGTCGGCCGGGTTCGACGCGGTCGGCGTCTTCACCTACTCGCACGAGGAGGCGACGACCGCCTTCGCGCTCGAGGACGACATCCCCGAGGAGCTGAAGGAAGAGCGGCGGGAGACGCTCGAGGAGATCGCGGCCTCGGCCGCGCACGAGCGCAACCGGGCCCGGATCGGGAGCACGCTCGAGCTCCTGGTCGAAGGGCCGGACGAGGACTCGCCGCGCGACGCGGTCGCGCGCTGGCGGGGCGGGACGGTCGTCGAGGCCGGGCCGCACGAGCTGGTCGCGCGCCTCGCGCCGGGCGGAGCGGCACCGTGACCCGGCTCGAGACGGTGCTGGCGACCTGGTTCGGCAGCGGCTACTCCCCCTTCGCCTCGGGCACGGCCGGGACGCTGGCCAGCGTGCCGCTGGTGCTGCTGCTGTGGTGGATCGGCTCGACGCCGCTGCACGCCGCGGCGATCGCCGCGATCGCCGCGCTCGGCCTCTGGGCCGCGCGCGGGGCGGAGAGCCGCTGGGGCCGCAAGGACCCCGGCCAGGTCGTGATCGACGAGACCGCGGGCTACCTGGTGGCGACCTTCCTCGTGCCCCACACCCTCTCGGCGCTGGTGCTGTCGTTCTTCCTGTTCCGCGCCTTCGACGTCGTGAAGCCGTTCCCCGCCGGCCGCTCGCAGTCGCTCCCGGGAGCCTGGGGGATCATGGCCGACGACCTGATCGCCGGGCTTTACGCCAACCTCGCGCTGCAGGCCGCGCTCTGGCTCTGGGCCCGCGCGTGATCGTCGTCGACCGGCTCGAGCAGCTGCCGCTGCCGGGCGGGCGGCGGCCGGTCACGACGATCGGCTTCTACGACGGACTGCACCGCGGCCACCAGGCGATCCTGAGCGAGGTCGTGCGCCGCGCGCGGGCCGCGGGCGAGCCGGCGGCGGTCGTCACCTTCGAGCCTCACCCGCTGCGCGTGCTGGCCCCCGAGCGCGCGCCGCGCCTGCTGCTGACCGACGACCAGAAGATCGCGCTGCTCGAGCGAGCCGGGCTGGACGCGGCGGTGTTCGTCCCCTTCGACCGGCCGATGGCGGCGATGCCGGCGGAGGTCTTCGCCCGGGAGGTGGTCGGCGGGCTGCTGCGCCCCTCGCAGGTCCTGGTCGGGTCGAACTTCCGCTTCGGCCGGGGCCGTGCCGGCGACGTCCCGCTGCTCTCCCGCGTCGGCGCGGGATGCGGCTTCACCGCCGAGGCGCTCTCGCAGGTCCTCGACGGCGGGGAGCCGATCTCGGCCTCGCGCATCCGGCGCGAGCTGGCCGACGGACGCGTGACCGAGGCGGCGCGGCTGCTGGGCCGGCCGTTCGCCCTGGCCGGGACGATCGTGCACGGCGAGGGTCGCGGCGGGAAGGTCGTGGTGGCGACGGCCAACCTCGCGCCCGAGAACGAGTTCCTTCCAGCACGGGGGGTCTACATCACGCGCCTCGCCTGGCCCGGCGGACGGCGCGAAGGGCTGACCAACGTCGGCACGCGGCCGACCTTCGGGGCCGACCGGATCACGGTCGAGACCCACCTGCCGGGCTTCGAAGGCGACCTCTACGGCGCGAGGGCCGAGCTCGAGTTCCTGGCCCGACTGCGCGAGGAGCGGCTCTTCGCCGCGCCGGCCGACCTGGTCGCGCAGATCCGTCGCGACCTCGAGGCCTTCGAAGCGTGGAGGGCCGCGGGGGGCGTTCGCTAGCCCGGCCCGACGCGGGGCCGGGGCGCCCCCCGGATGCAGCCGCGAGCCCCCCTGGAGTAATCTGTCCGCCCCACCGCCCGGTTTGCCCGCGGGCGCACCGGCAGCGTGTCTCCCACCCTCCCGCCCGCGAAAGGACCCTGGATGTCGTCCGTCAAGCCGTTCCGGGCCTACCGTCCCCGGCCGGACCTCGCCCGCCAGGTCGCGAGTTTCCCGTACGACGTCATCTCGTCGGACGAGGCCCGCGCCCTGGCGGCGGGAAACCCGTACTCGTTCCTCCACGTCGGCAAGCCCGAGATCGACCTCGACCCCGCGATCCCGCTCTACGACGACCGGGTCTACGCCAAGGCCCGCGAGAACCTCGCCCGGCTGATCGCGGACGGGATCCTGCGGCGCGACGCGCGGCCGACGCTGTCGGTCTACCAGCAGCGGATGGGCGACCACGTGCAGGCCGGCGTCGTCGGCCTGACCTCGGTCGCGGAGTACGAGCGCGACCTGATCCGGAAGCACGAGCACACGCGCAGGGACAAGGAGGACGACCGCACGCGCCACGTCACCGAGTGCGACGCGAACGCCGAGCCGGTCTTCCTGACCTACCGCAAGGTCCCGGCGATCGACGCGATCGTCGACCGCGTACGGACCCGCCCGCCGCTCCACGACCTCGTGACTGCGGACGGGATCGGCCACACCGTCTGGGTGGTCGACGAGCCCGGCGAGATCGCCGAGCTGTCGCGGCTGTTCGCCGCCGTGCCCGCGCTCTACGTGGCCGACGGCCACCACCGCACGGCAGCCGCTGTGCGGCACGGCCAGGCCGCCCGCGCGAAGCAACCGGGCGCCGGCCCCGACGCCCCCTTCGAGGGGTTCATGGCGGTCGTCTTCCCCCACGACCAGCTGCAGATCCTCGACTACAACCGGGTGGTGAAGGACCTCAACGGCCTGTCCAGGGAGGAGTTCCTGGAGCGGGTCGCGGAGCGCTTCGAGGTCGGCCCCGCCGACGGGCCCCGCCCGCGCACCCCGCACGAGTTCGGGATGTACCTCGACGGCCGCTGGTACCGCCTGCTGGCGAAGCCCGGGAGCTTCCCCGCGGGCGACCCGGTCCGCGGCCTCGACGTCTCGATCCTGCAGGACAACCTGCTGGCCCCGGTGCTGGGGATCGCCGACCCGCGGACCGACCGGCGGATCGACTTCGTCGGCGGGATCCGCGGCACGGCCGAGCTGGAAAAGCGCGTGCGGGAGGGCTGTGCGGTCGCCTTCTCGCTCTACCCGACCTCGCTCGACCAGCTCATGGCGGTCGCCGACGCCGGGATGGTGATGCCCCCGAAATCGACCTGGTTCGAGCCCAAGCTCCGCTCCGGGCTCACGGTCCGGACGCTCGACGAGTAGCCCGGACGGAAGAGACCAAGGAGGAAACGATGAAGATCCTGATGGCCGACAGCTTCGACGAGTCGCTCCCCGGGCGCCTGGCTTCCTTCGGCACGGTGAGCACCGACCTGAACGAACTCGGCGGCGCCGAGGTCCTGCTGGTCCGTTCCAAGACCAAGGTCACGCGGGAGATGCTGGACAAGGCGCCGCAGCTCAAGCTGGTGATTCGCGGCGGGGTCGGCCTCGACAACGTCGACATCGAGGCCTGCCGCGAGCGCGGAATCGAGGTCCGCAACACCCCGCGCGCTTCGTCGGTCGCGGTCGCCGAGCTGGCGCTGGCGCTGATGCTGGCGGTCCCCAACCGCGTGATCGAGGGGCACGAGGGGATGAAGGCCGGCCAGTGGCTCAAGAAGGAGCTGAAGCGGACCGAGCTGTTCGGCAAGACGCTCGGCCTGCTGGGGGTCGGGCTGATCGGGACCGAGGTCGCGCGCCGCGCGCTGGCCTTCGGGATGCGGGTCGTGGCCCACGACCACTACGTCCCGCACCACGCCCTGGCCGAGATGCTGGACACCGAGGAAGACCTGTTCGCGGTGGCCGACTACATCAGCATCCACCTGCCGCTGACGCCGGAGACGAAGGGGATGATCGACGCCCGCGCCCTGGCCCAGATGAAGCCGGGGGTGGTGCTCGTCAACACCGCGCGGGGCAAGGTCGTCGTGGAGGAGGACCTGGCGGCGGCGCTGAAGTCCGGGAAGGTGCGGGCCTACGCCACCGACGTCTGGGCTTCGGACCCGCCCGACCCGGCGAGCCCGCTGCTGGTGGCGCCGAACGTCCTGATGACGCCGCACATCGGCGCCTCGAGCAAGGAGAACCTGCTGCGGATCGGCGACGCGATCGTCGAGATCCTGACCAAGAAGAAGGTGACCGCGGGCGTCTGAGCCCGCCGACGGAGGAATCGCATGGCTCGGGTGATCAACTTCTACGCCGGCCCCGCCGGCCTCCCGCTCCCGGCGCTGGAGAAGGCGCAGCGCGAGCTGCTCGACTTCAACGGGGCCGGAATGTCGGTCATGGAGATCAGCCACCGCGCCAAGGAGTACGACGCCGTCCACTCCGAGGCGATCGCGCTGGTCAAGGAGCTGCTGGCCGTCCCGGACGACTTCAAGATCCTGCTGATCCAGGGTGGCGGCAACCTGCAGTTCGGGATGCTGCCGATGAACTACCTCGGCGACGGGCGCGTCGCCGACTACATCGACACCGGCAACTGGGCCAAGAAGGCGTACAAGGAGGCGAAGATCGTCGTCGGCGACGCCGCCAAGCTGGCCGCGACGACCGAAGCCGAGCAGTACGCCCGCCTGCCGCGGCCGGACGAGATCCGCCGCACCCCCGGCGCGACCTACCTTCACTTCTGCTCGAACAACACGATCGAGGGGACCCAGTGGCAGGCCTTCCCCGACGGCGCGGGGGTGCCGCTGGCCTGCGACATGTCGTCCGACATCATGTGGCGGCCCTTCGACGTCCGGCCGTTCGGGATCATCTACGCCGGCGCCCAGAAGAACCTCGGCCCCTCGGGGGTGACGGTCGTGATCATCCGCGACGACTTCCTGGCGCAGGCCCGAGTCGACAAGCTCACGACCTACCTGCGCTACGCGATCCACGCCGAGAAGAACAGCCTCTACAACACGCCCCCCTGCTTCGGGATCTACATCCTGCGCAACGTACTCGAGTACAACAAGTCGATCGGCGGCCTGGCCGAGATCGAGCGGCGCAACCGCGAGAAGGGGCGGCTGCTCTACGGGATGATCGACCGGCACCCCGACTTCTTCCGCAGCACGGTCTCGAACCAGGCCGACCGCTCCTTCATGAACGTCACCTTCCGGCTGCCCACCGAGGAACTGGACGCGAAGTTCGTGGCCGAGGCGAAGAAGGCGGGAATGGTCGGGTTGAAGGGCTACCGGACGGTCGGCGGGATCCGCGTCTCGACCTACAACGCGGTCTCGGTCGACGACGTGAAGACACTGGTCTCGTTCATGGAGGAGTTCCTGCGCACGAACGGCTAGGGGGTCGCGAGGAGCGAGCCGTAGCCTTCTCGGTAGGTGGGATAGAGGGGGACGAAACCCGAGGTGCGCAGCCGGCGGTTGCTGCACCGCTTGGCGCCGCGGCCGCGCCTCGGATCGGCCCCCGGCGCGTCGGGGTCGGGCGGCGGGGGGGGGACCCCCAGCCGCGCGGCCAGGAAGTCGAGCACGGCCGCCAGCTCTGCCGGCTCGTCGTCGACGCCGAGGTAGAGCGGCTCCGGGGCCGGCAAGGCGAGCAGGTGAGCGATCGCGCCGGCTGCGTCGTCGCGGTGGATCCGGTTGGTCCAGGTCCCCGGCGGCGGGCGGCGCGCACTGCCGTCCTTCACTCGATCGATCCAGTGGGTGCGTCCTGGGCCGTAGATCCCGGCCAGCCGCAGCACCGTCCCCGGGAACGGTCCGTCCAGCACGGCGCGCTCGCCGTCGCGCAACACCCGCCCCATCAGGTCGGGCGGCTCGGCCGGCGAGTCCTCGTCGACCCAGCTCCCGTCGCGCTGCGGATAGACCCCGGTGCTCGAGACGTGGACCACGCGGCGCGGCGCCTGGCCGGCCGCAGCCAGCGCGGCGAGCAGGTTCCGTGGCCCGTCGAGGTAGACCGCGCGGTAGTGCGCTTCGGTCGGTCCGCCGGCCGCGGCAGCGTAGACGATCGCGTCGAGCGCCGGCGGCAGCGCCCGCAGCGCGCCGGGATCGGCCAGGTCGGCGGCGATCGGCCGGACCCCGGGCGGCAGGCCGGAGGGCCGGCGCGAGAGGCCCCACGCGTCGTGGCCGGCGGCGACGAGGCGCCCCGCCAACTCGCAGCCGACGTAGCCGCAGCCCGCGATCAGGATCCGCATCGGAAGCAGTCTAGCCCGCGGCGCGCCGGCGGGCCGGCCCCGGGCTAGAAGGTAAAACGCGGCGCCTCGCCGAGCAGCGCGCGCACCGGCGCGTAGCGCCGCCGGTGTTCGGGCGACGGGCCGAGGCTGGCCAGCGCGGCGAGGTGGTCGGAGGTCCCGTACCCCTTGTGCTGGGCGAAGCCGTAGCCCGGGTAGCGCGCGTCGAGGTCCTGCATCAGTCCGTCGCGGTGGACCTTCGCCAGGATGCTCGCGGCGGCGATGCAGAGGTGGCGGTGGTCCCCGCCGACCACGGCCTGCTGCGGAATCGGGACGTCGGGCAGGCGCCGGGCGTCGATCAGCACGAAGTCCGGCGCGGGAGAGAGCGACAGCACCGCGCGGGTCATGCCGCGGATCGCCGCCACCAGCGGCCCGACGGCGTCGACCTCCGCCGCCGGCACGACCGCGATCGACCAGGCGATGGCGCGCTGGCGGATCTCCTCGGCCAGCGTCTCACGCTGGCGCGCGGTGAGCCGCTTGCTGTCGTCGACGCCGAGCAGACCCGTGCCGGAGCGCAGCGCCACCGCGGCCGCGACGAGCGGCCCGGCCAGCGGCCCAGCCCCTGCCTCGTCCGTCCCCGCGATGCAGCGGTAGCCCTCGAGGCGCAGCTCGCGCTCGCGGCGCAGCAGCTCGTGGTGGTGATCGGTCTGGTCGGTCCGACGGGACATGCGCGGGGATTCTATAATCACGGACCCCCGGCCCCGGGCCGTCACACACCTGTCACACGGAGCCCTCGTCCGGGAGGCTGAAAGGCGGCCCATGGCCCCCGATCGCGGGTTGTTCGTCACGTTGGAAGGGATCGAGGGGGCGGGCAAGTCGACCCAGGCCCGGCGGCTGGCGCGCGCCCTGGAGGCCGCGGGGCGGCAGGTCGTCTCCACCCGGGAGCCGGGGGGCGGAACCCCGCTGGGGGAGGCGCTGCGGGCACTGCTCAAGGACCCCGCCATCTGGCGTGACCTGGGGCTGGCCGAGATCTACCTCTACGCCGCCGCCCGCTGCCACCACCTCGAGTCTCTCGTGCTGCCGGCGCTGGAGCGCGGCGCGGTCGTGATCTGCGACCGCTACCTCGATTCGACCCGCGTCTACCAGGGCTCGGGCCGCGGCCGGCCGCCCGACCTGATCGAGCAACTCCACGCGCTGCCGCCCCTGACGCTGCGGCCCGATCGGACGCTGCTGCTCGACCTGCCGGTCGAGGAGGGGCTGGCCCGCGCGCGTCGGCGCACCGACGAGGCCCCCTCGGGCTACGACGAGGAGGACTTCGCCTTCTTCGGTCGCGTGCGGGACGGATTCCTGGCGATCGCGCGGCGCGAGCCGGAGCGGGTGCGGGTCGTCGACGGCAGCGGGCCGGAGGCGGTCGTGCATGCCCGCCTGGTCGCGGCGCTCGCCGACCTGGTCCCGGGGCTGACACCGGCGGAGCAGGCGCCATGAGCGAGGCGGCGTCCCCTCCCCCGCTCTCCGGGCTGCTCGGGCAGGAGCCCGCGATCGAGGCGTTGACTGCGCTCGCCGGGCGCGCGCTGGCGGGCGACGCGGTCCCGCCGCTGCTGCTGTTCGGCCCCGACGGGGTCGGCAAGCGGACCGCGGCGCTCGCGTTCGCCTCGACCCTGGCCTGCCTGCGGCGCGCGGGGACCGACGCCTGCGGGCGCTGCGGCCCCTGCCGCCGGATCGCCGGCGCGGAGGCGATCACCGCGCTGCGCGAGGGGGCGACCGCGCAGGACGCGCCCCGCTCCTACCCCGACTCCGGCCTGGTCTCGATCCCGAAGGGGAAGACCCGGATCTCCGTGCTGCAGGCCCGCGACATCGCGCAGTCGCTGTCGCTCCAGCCTTTCGAGCTGAGTCGGCGGATCTACGTCGTCGACCCCGCCGACGCGCTGACCCCCGGCGCGGCCAACGCGCTGCTCAAGTCGCTGGAGGAGCCGCCCCCCTACGGCGTGCTCGTGCTGGTCACGGCCGCCCCCTGGGCGCTGCCGATCACCGTCCGTTCGCGGCTGCGCGCGGTCCGGTTCCGGCCGCTGCCGGAGCAGATCGTCCGGCGGCTGCTGGAGGCCGAGGGGCTCGAGCCGGCCGAGGCCGAGACGCGGGCGCGGCGCGCCGCCGGCAGCCTGGCGCGGGCCCGCGCGCTGGACCTGGAGGGGGAGGCCACGCGCCTCGAGGCCTGGCTGCAGATCCTCGAGCGGCTCGGAGCGCGCGCCCCCGCGCCGCCGCTGGCGGTGCTGGCCGGCGAGACCTTCGGCGGGTCGGCGGCCGAGGCGCTGGAGGGGCTGGCCGCGCTGCTCGCCGTGCTGCGCGACGTCGCCGCCGCGCACGCCGGCGCGGCGCCGCGGACGCTCTCGCCCGCGGCCGCGGCCCGTCTCGCGCCGGCCGCGACGGCACTGCTGGGGCCCGCGCTCGACCGCGCCGAAGCGGTCGAGACGCTGCGGCGCGAGATCGTGTCGATCAACCGCAACCCGCGGCTGGGGGTCGAAGGCGCGGTGCTGGCGCTGGCCGGCGCGCTCCGTCCCTGACCGTTCCGAACCGGAGAGGAGTCCCGCGATGTCCGACAAGCCCGCGGCGCGGCCCCAGGCCCCGCAGCTCACGATCAAGATCAGCGAGGAGATGCAGCGCGGGGCCTACGCCAACCGCGTCGTGATCGGCCACACCCGCGACGAGTTCGTCTTCGACTTCATCGCCGAGCTGCCGCCGGGACCGTGCGTGGTGGCGCGGGTGATCACCGCGCCGGCTCACGCCGCGGCCCTGCTCGACGCGCTGGCCGAGAACGTCGCGCGCTACGAGAAGGACCACGGCGCGATCCGGCGCGGCGCGCCACCGATGCCGCCGCCGCAGTTCAGCGCCTGACCCGGGGCCGCAGGCCGCGGCGCGCCGCTCAGCGCCCCTTCCCGGACGCGGGCGCGATCGCAAGCAGCGCGGTCCCGGAGGCCAGGTCGACCTCGAGCGTTCCCCGGCCCAGGAGGTCGAGCCCGATGAACGCGACGAGACCGACGCCGGCGTGGCGCGCGCGGTCCGCGAGGTCGATCACTCCCGCCTCCCGGACCGCCTCGTCGGCACCCGCGGCCGAGACGCGCACGGCCGGCAGCACGCCGGCGAACGCCACCTGGCCGCCGTAGGCCGAGGCCGAGCGCTGGCCGCGCTGGGTCAGCGTCGCGATCTCTTCCGCCGCGGAGAGATCGATCAGCGTGCGCGAGGCGCCGGTGTCGAGCAGCGCCAGCCCCTCGACCGCGCCCGTCGGGCCGGTGAGGCGCGCCGGGACGAGCAGCTGCCCCTCGACCTCGACGATCGGGACGCGCGGCGCGGCGGGCCAGGGGTCGAGCGCCAGCGGGTCGTCGCCGTCCTCGACCGCCGCCGCCTCCTCGATCGTCGCGGTCATCGCCGCGGCGTCGAACCGGATCCGCGTGCCACCGAGGACGTCGAAGCCGACGATCGCGCGGTAGACCCCCTGCGGGTGCAGCGACCCCTCGGCCACCACGCCGAGCGCGTCGGCGAACCGCACCGGGCCGAAATCCAGGCGGGGGACGATCGCGCGCTCGACGCCGTGCTCCTTGTCGCCGCCGCCGCCGACCAGCGTCCCGCTCGAGACCGGCTGCAGCGCCAGTTTGCGGGCCGCGTTGTCCGCGAGGTGCAGGCCGGAGGCCCCGCTGTCGAACAGCGCCGGGACGCTCCCCTTCTCGTCGAGGCCGAGCCTCACGATCCAGCCGTTGACCTGGCCCGGCCGCACGGCATAGGGCTCGAGCGGCAGCGTTCCCGGCAGCTCCGCCTTCTCCAGCGTCCAGATCGGCCGCTCGCCCAGCAGCTCGAGGAAATCGAGCGTCTCGCGCGCGGCGCGGACCCGGTCGGGCGGCTCGCCGCGGGCCGGGGCGGCGTCGAGATAGCGGGCGAGCAGCGCGCGTGAGGCGGCGCGGCCCTCGGCGATCCGCGAGAGCGCGAGCAGTGCCCCGGTCTCCTGCGGATCGAGCGCCAGCGCGCGCTCGAGTGCGGCGCGCGCCGCGCGCGGGCGGAAGCGCGCCGAGAGCACGCGGCCGAGCGTGGTCCAGGCCAGCGTCGTGCGCTCGTCGAGCGCGAGCGCGGCGCGGGCCGAGTTCCACGCGTCGCGGGGGCGGCCGCAGCGCCACGAGAGCAGCGCGTGCCAGGCCAGCAGGTCGGCGTCGGGCGGCTGCTGCGGGCCGTTCGCGATCCGGTCGGCCGCACTGCAGGCCCCGCGCCCCGCGCGGTGCAGTGCGTCGGCCAGCGCCAGCCCGTGCGCCGCGCACTCCCGGTCCTCGTCGGCGGCCGCCTCGACCGCGCGGCGCTCGAGCAGCGCCGCGCTCTCGCCGAGGCGGGCCGCGCCCGCCGCCGGGCAGCGCGCGACGACCAGCGGGGGGACCGCGGCGTCCACCGGCGGCGCCTCGGGGGCGGCCTGGGCCCGGGCCGGAGACGGCCCCGGAACGGCCGCCGCCAGTCCCGCGAGCAGCATCGCGAGCGGGCGAGCAGCGCGGCCGGCCGAGCTCATGAGTCCGCCCCGCGGGGTGCGAGCCGCACCGCCGCTTCGAGGTGCGGTGTCTGCGGGAACAGGTCGACGGCGGCGATCTCCACCGGGTCGAGCCCCGCTTCGGAGAAGGCGCGGAGGTCGCGGGCCAGCGTCGCGGCGTGACACGAGACCACCACGACCGCGCGCGGCTCGAGGGCCGCGATCGCGCGGGGAAGCTCCGGGCCGAGGCCGGCCCGCGGCGGGTTCGCGGTCACGGCGTCGAAGCGCACGCCGGCCCGGGCCAGTTGCAGCGCGGCCGACTGCGCGTCCCCGGCGCGGAACTCGGTCCGGGAGCGGCCGGCAAGCCGGGCGCTGCGCCGCGCCCGCTCGACGGTCGCCGGGTCGCTCTCGATCCCCAGGACCTCGTCGTCCGGGCCGGCGGCCAGCAGACCGATCGCCCCCGAACCGCAGAAGAGGTCGAGCAGGCGGCGCGGCGAGGGGCCGGCCGGCTCGAGCAGGCGCCGGACCTCGGCGTAGAGCGACGCGGCGGCGCCGGGATTGACTTGCAGGAAGGTCGTCGCACCCAGTTCCAGCTCCGCGCCGCCGATCCGCTCGACCAGCTCGGCGGCGCCGGCGAGGAGCGCCTCGTCCGCCCCCTCGCCGGGGAGCCCGAGGATCCGCACGACGCCGGCCAGCCCCGGCTCGGCCTCGGTCAGCTCGCGCGCCGCGCGGTCCAGCTCCGGCGCCGGCCCGGGCGGACCGAATACCACCAGCAGCCCCTGCCCCTGGGCGAACGAGTGGCGAGACTCGAGCTGCGCCGGCCACCACGCGCCGGGCGGGGAGAGCGCGTCGAGGCGCGCCAGCAGCGCGCGCGCGAGGCGCGAAGAGCAGGCCGGCGCCAGACGGCAGTCGTCGACGGGCACGATCGCCCCGCCGGCGCCGCGCGGGTGGAACCCGAACGCCGGGCCGTCGGCGCGCGGCGCCACCGCGAAACGGACCCGCCCGCGGTAGCGCAGCGGCTCCGGCGAGGCGATCACGGGCGCGACCCGCGGCCCCGCGAACCCGCCGATCCGGCGCAGCGTCTGCTCGAGGTGACGGACCTTCAGCGCGAGCTGGGCCCCCGGCTCCAGAACCATCAGCGGACAGCCGCCGCACGACGGCTGGTGCGGGCACGGGGGCTCGACGCGAGCCGCCGAGCGGCGCGGCAGGTCGAGCAGCTCGGCCTCGACCACGCCGCGCCGGGCGCGGCCGACACGGACCTCGGCGCGATCGCCCGGCACCGCACCCGGGACGAAGTAGACCCAGCCCTCGTGCCGCGCCACGCCGGCGCCTTCCGAGGTCAGGTCCTCGATCTCGACGGCGAGGCGCGCGCCGGGACGCGGCGGCGCCGGGCGGGCCGGTTGCGGACGCATCGTGGGGGCAGCATACCCCGCATCCGGCGCGTTTTCTGGCAGACTCGACCGGGAGGACGACGGCGATGGACGTGCTCGACGGCGAGCGGATGCGGCAGGCGGACCGGATCGCGATCGAGAAGATGAAGATCCCGGGCCTGGTGCTGATGGAAAACGCCGGGCGCGCGGTCGCCGAGGCGATGCTCGACGAGTTCGCCGGCCTCACGGAGCGGCGGGTCTTCGTGGTCGCCGGGCCGGGGAACAACGGCGGCGATGGTTTCGTCGCGGCGCGGCACCTGGCACGGTTCGGGATCTCCGCGGTCGTGCTGCTGGTCGGCGCGACGCGCGCGAAGCTCGCCGGCGACACCGCGGCGATGGCGGCCGCCTGGCACGGGATCGGCGGTGAGACGATCGAGATCCCGGACACGAAGCGCTGGCACGCCGCGGCGGCGTTCCTCCCGGGCGACGTGATCGTCGACGCGCTGTTCGGGACCGGGCTCGACCGGCCGCTGGCGGGGCTGCCGGCGGAAGTGGTCGAGACGATCAACCGCGCCGCCGACGCCGGGACCGCGGTGGTCGCGGTCGATCTCCCGTCGGGGCTGTCCGCCTCGTCCTCCGAGGTCCCGGGGCCGGCGGTGCAGGCCGACCTGACCGTGACCTTCGCCCGCCCGAAGGTGGCGCACCTGCTGCCCCCGGCCGAGCACCTCTGCGGCACGGTCACCGTGGCCGACATCGGGATCCCCGACGCTGCGATCTACGCCACCGACCCCGACCTGCACTGGGTGCTGCTCGACGAGGCGGCGCTGATGCTCCCCGAGCGCGCGCCGGAGGACCACAAGGGACACTGCGGACACGTGCTGGTCGTCGCCGGGAGCACCGGCAGGGCGGGCGCCGCGGCGCTGACCGGCTGGGGCGCGCTGCGCGCGGGGGCGGGACTGGTGACGGTCGCGGCGCCGGCGCCGGCGCGGGCCGAGGTCGGGCAGTTCGCCGCGGAACTGATGACCGAGGCCCTGCCCGCCACGCGCGACGGCGTGCTGACGAAGGGGGCGGCGGCGCGCGCGCTCGACCTGGCCGGGGACTGCTCGGTGCTGGCGGTCGGGCCGGGACTGGGCGCCGGTGCGGCGGCCGAGGTCCGCGCGCTGGTGAAGGACGCGCCGATCCCGGTCGTGCTCGACGCCGACGGGATCAACGCCTTCGCCGGCCGACTGACCGCGCTGGCGCGCCGCCGGGCGCCGCTGGTCGCCACGCCCCACCCGGGCGAGGCGGCGCGGCTGCTGGGTGCGAGCGTCGAGGAAGTGCAGGCCGACCGGGTCGCCGCGGCGCGGGCGATCGCGCGCGGCGCGAACGCGGTCGCCGTGCTGAAGGGCTACCGCACGATCGTCGCGGACCCCTCGGGGACGGCCTTCATCAACCCCTCCGGCAACCCGGGGATGGCGACGGCCGGGATGGGCGACGCGCTGACCGGGATCGTCGCCGGGCTGATGGCGCAGGGCCTCGAGCCGCTCGACGCGGCCGTGCTGGGCGTCTTCCTGCACGGGCTCGCCGCCGACATCGCGATCGACGACGGCACGGAGACGGAGGCGACGCTGACCGCCGGCGCGGTCCTGGAGGCGCTCTCCGAGGCCTTCGAGCGGCTCGGCGACGCGGCGGCCGAAGAGGACGGCGCGGAGGGCGCGGACGGCGCCGGGCACGCTCACTGAGCGCGATGGGCGATCCCCTCTCCAGCCTCTGCCGCGGCGAGGACGCGACGCGCGACGCGGGACGGGCGCTGGGCGAGGCGCTCGAACCGGGCGCGCTGGTCGCGCTGGAGGGGGACCTCGGGGCCGGCAAAACGGTTTTCGTGCGCGGCCTGGCGGAAGGCCTCGGGCACGACCCGGAGGCGGTCGCCTCCCCCAGCTTCGTGCTCGCGGTCGAGCATCCGGGCGGGCGGATTCCGCTGCTGCACGTCGACCTCTACCGGCTGGCCGCGGGGGCGGGCGTCGACGACCTGGGGATCGACGAGGCGCTCGGCCGGGGCTGGGTCGTCGCGGTCGAGTGGGGAGAGCGGCTGCCGCCGACCCTGCGTCACGCCGCCTGGCGGGTGATCCTGGGGCCCGCCGCGGGACACGGCGACGACGCGCGCGCGGTCACGATCCTAGCCCCCGCCTGAAGGTCCGTGGCAGACTCGCGGTCGGAGGACGCCGTGACCCGTCGAACGGCCGCCCTGTGCGGTGCACTGTTGTTCCTCGGCCTCGCCCCCGCCCCGGCCCGCGCCCAGGCGCCGTGCGAGCCCGGGCGCGGCCCGTCGATTCGCGCCGAGGAACTGCGCGAGATGATCCTCGGCGGCAGCCCGGTCGCGGTCCCCTCCGGCGCGGCGATCGTCGGCGCGATCGATCGGACGGTGCTTTGCCCCGGCGTGCCCGACGACTCGGTCCCGTGCATCGTGCCCGCGCCGCTCAAGCTGGCCTGCGCGCAGATCTCGGCGCCTCTGAGCCTGCGCAATGTCGTGATCGACGGCGAACTCGACCTCTCGGGGGCCGACCTGTCGTCGGGGCTGTCGCTCGAGTCCTGCGAGATCCTCGGCGACCTGTCGCTGGCGGGTACGCGGGTCGGCGGCGACGTGCTGCTCGACCGGGTCCTGGTCGGCGGCGCGACGCAGGCCGAGGGCGCGGTGATCGACGGGCGGTTCTCCGCGACCGGGCTGCGCAGCCTGGGGAGTCTCTCGCTGGACCAGGCCCGGGCCGGCCGCGGCGCGGAGATCCGCGGCGCGGCGATTGGCGGCGACGTCGCGCTGGGGCTGTCCGGCCCGTCGCTGACCTTCGCCAAGAGCGTCGCGATGGGCGCGGCCAGCCTGCGCGGCCTGAAGCTGACCGGCGCCCTGACGCTGGAGGACCTGGCGCTGGCCGGGGCGCTGGAGGGGGTGGGGCTCGAGGTTGGCGGCGATGCGCGCGCGGCGCGCCTGGCGGCCCCGGATGGCGTGATGCTGGGGGGCGCCTTCCGGCGCGACCTGACGTTCGACACGCTGACCTCGGAGGGCGAGCTGACGGTGACCGACTCGTCGGTCGACGGGAACCTGGTGCTGCTGCGCGCGGTGCTGGGCAGCGACGTCGTCTTGACCGGGATCCAGGTCGGCAAGTCGCTGCGGATCGAGGGGAGCGACATCGCGCAGGGGGTCGACCTGGCCGGGACGACGGTCGCGGGCGAGCTGGTCCTGATCAGCTCGCGCTTCGGCGCGCTGGTCGAGGTCGGCGACGCGCGGCTGACCGCGCGGCCGCGCGTCGTGGCCTGCACCCCGGCCAACCCGCTGGGCGAGGAGGAGCCCGGCGAGCCGCAGCCGATCGATGACGGGGGCGATTCCGAGGAGTGAGGGGCGGGGTCTACAGCCCCAGCTCGTGCAGGATCGGGTCGCGATCGCGCCAGTTCTCGCGGACCTTGACCCAGAGCTTCAGGTAGACCCGGGTGCCCAGCCGCGCCTCGAGTTCCTTGCGGGCCTCGGTCCCGACCTCCTTGAGCATCGCGCCGCCCTTGCCGATCACGATCGCCTTCTGCGTCGGGCGTTCGACCAGGATCGAGGCGTCGACGTGCAGCAGCCCGCCGGGCCGCGGCTCGAGGCGGTCGAGCACGACCGCGACCGAGTGCGGGACCTCCTGCCGCAGCCGCGCCAGGAGCTTCTCGCGCACGATCTCCGCGATCATCCGCCGGTCGCCCTGGTCGGTGACGTAGTCCAGCGGGAAGAGCGGCGGCCCCTCGGGGAGGCGCGACAGGACGACTTCGGCCAAGCGCGCGACGTTGTCGCCCGACAGCGCGGAGACCGGGACGACGTCGGCGTAGCCCCACTCCCCCGACGCCTGCTCGATCAGCGGCAGCAGCTTCCCCTTGTTCATCTGGTCGACCTTGTTGGGGACCAGGATCACCGGGCGGGTGCCGCGGTCGCGCTCCAGTTCGAGGCGCACGTGCTCGTCGCCCGGCCCGAAGCCGGCCGAAGCGTCGAAAAGGAAGACCAGCACGTCGGCCTCGCCCGCGACCTGGCGCGCGGTCTCGTTGAGCCGCTCGCCGAGGTGGTGCTGCGGGCGGTGCAGGCCGGGGCTGTCGAGGAAGGCGATCTGGCCGCGGCCGGGGACGTTCGCCACCCCCAGGATCCGGTGGCGGGTCGTCTGCGGCACGGGCGAGACGATCGCCACCTTGACCCCGACGAGGCGATTGAGCAGGGTGCTCTTGCCGACGTTGGCGCGCCCGACGAGCGCGGCGAAGCCGGAGCGGAAACCGGGAGGGGTGCTCGCCCCGGACAGGTCGAGATCGTCGCTCACGCCGTGTCTCCCCCGGGCGCGCGGGACACCCGCACGGTCGCGATCCGGCGCCCGATCATCCGCACCACCTCCAGGTCGATTCCCGGCGCGGCCGTCACCCGGTCGCCCACCCGCGGGACCCGTCCCATCCGCGAGAAGACCAGCCCGCCCACGGTGTCGACGCCGTCGGACGCGAGGTCGACCCCCAGCGCCTCGACCAGGTCGTCGACCGGCAGCAGGCCGTCGGCGATGAACCCGCCGCGCCCGTCGGGGCGGCAGGCGTCGGTCTCGTGCTCGTCGCGGATCTCGCCGACGATCTCCTCGACCAGGTCCTCGAGCGTCACCAGCCCCGAGGTCCCGCCGTACTCGTCGACGACGACCGCCATCTGCTGGCGCTCCTGCTGCAGCTCGCGCATCAGCTCGAGCACCTTCTTGGTCGACGGGACGAGCGGCACCGGGCGCATCAGGTTGCGGATCCGGAGCGGCTCGTCGCCGGCCGTGAGGTAGGGCAGGATGTCGCGCACCGCGACCACCCCGACGACGCGGTCGAGCGTGTCGTCATAGACCAGCAGGCGCGAGTGGCGCGAATCGTTGAAGGCCCGCGCCAGCTCCTCCAGTCCCTCGTCGGCCTCGACCGCCGCGATCTCGGTGCGCGGGGTCATGATCTCGCGCACGGTCAGGTCCCCGGTGTCGGCGATCTCGCGCATGATCTCGGACTGCTCGCGCTCGAGCAGCCCCTCCTCCTCGGCGTCGCGGATGTACTCCTCGAGCTGCTCCTCGCGGGCCTCCTCGTCGGCCGGGGTCCGCGTGCGGGACTCGGCGGACGGCTCCTCCGGCCGGCGCACCAGCGGGGCCACCAGCCAGCCGAACAGGGTGTCGATCACGCGCAGGAGCGGGGCCGCCGCGGAGAGCAGGCGCTCCGGGGCGCGGGGCGCGACCAGCGCCTCGGCCACGCGCCCGAACACGACGGCGACCAGTCCCGACAGCGCGGCAGCCGGCGCACCGGCGCCGGGAAGCGGCGCGAACCCGGCGACCAGCGTCAGCCCGACCAGCGAGACCTGGCGCACCAGCGCCGCCGCCGACCAGAGCCGGGAGCCGGGGTCGAGCGGCTCGTTGAGGCCGGACTCGTCGGCGACGCGCTCGGCCGCCAGGCGGCCGACCGCGAGGCGCGCGCCGACCGCGAGCGAGAGCACGGCGTAGAGCGCGAGCAGCGCCAGCCCGGCGAAGAGCCAGGCCGCGATCAGCTGGGGCGAGGCCGCGGGATCCATCGGGATCAGGCTCGCGGCGGCAGGCACTCGCGCCGCAGCCGCCGCTCGAGTGCCTCCATCTCGCCGCCGTCGGTCTCGTGGTCGTAGCCGAGCAGGTGCAGCAGCCCGTGCAGCGCCAGCAGCATCGCCTCGCGGCCCGGCGCGTGGCGCCGGCGCGCGGCCTGGCGCGCGGCGACCGGCAGGCAGAGCGCGATGTCGCCGACGTGGCGCCGCCCCGCCGGGTCGACCGCTCCAGACGGGAACGAGAGCACGTCGGTCGGCCGGTCCTTGCCGCGCCAGGCCCGGTTCAGTTCGCGGATCTCGGCCTCTTCGACGAAGCGCACGACCACGTCGCCGGCCCCGACGCCGAGCCGGCGGGAGGCCTGGCCCAGGACGGCCCGCAGGCCGCGCTGCAGCTCGGC
The DNA here is from genome assembly GCA_025456425.1 of Acidobacteriota bacterium. Classification (GTDB taxonomy): domain Bacteria; phylum Acidobacteriota; class Polarisedimenticolia; order J045; family J045; genus JALOKP01. The sequence continues at coordinate 20,401 of JALOKP010000005.1, forward strand.
CGGGTCGCCGGCCGCGTCCGTGGGACGCGCGCCGCTGAACACGACTCTCATTTCCCGCCCCCGTTGCGGCGCTCCCCCGCGGCCTCGTCGACCCGTTCGTCGTGCAGCTCGTAGGCGTGCACGATCCGCTGGACCAGCGCGTGGCGCACCACGTCGCGCTTGTCGAAGTCGACGAAGACGACCCCCTCGATCCCGGCCACGACGTCGCGCGCGTGGACCAGCCCGGAGAGCCGGCCCGGGCCGAGGTCGATCTGCGTGACGTCGCCCGTGACGACCACCTTCGAGCCCTCGCCGATCCGGGTCAGGAACATCTTCATCTGCTCGGGAGTCGTGTTCTGCGCCTCGTCCAGGATGATGAAGCTGTCGTTCAGGGTGCGGCCGCGCATGAAGGCCAGCGGGGCGATCTCGACCACCCCCTGTTCGATCATCTTGCGGACCTTCTCGGCGTCCAGGATGTCGAACAGCGCGTCGTAGAGCGGGCGCAGGTAGGGGTCGACCTTCTGGGCCAGGTCGCCGGGCAGGAAGCCGAGCCGCTCCCCCGCCTCGACCGCCGGCCGGACCAGCACCAGCCGCCGCACCTGGCGCAGCGCCAGCGCCTCGGCCGCCATCGCGACCGCGAGGTAGGTCTTGCCGGTGCCGGCGGGGCCGACCGCGAAGACCAGTTCGTGCTGCCGGATCGCGTCGAGGTAGGTCGACTGGCGCGCCGTGCGGGGCGTGACCAGCCGCCGCCCGGGGCCGCGCGTCCCGCCCCGCAGGAAGTGCTCGGCGAGCGGCGTGTCGGGGGCCTCGCGCGCCAGCCGAGCGGCGGCCGCGACGTCCTGCGCGGTCATCGCGTAGCCCGACTCGACGAGACGGGCGAGCTGCTCGAGGAAGCGCACGCAGGCCGCGGCCGGGACCGCGTCGCCGGCGACCACGACCTCCCCGTCCCGCCCCACCAGGCGCACGCCGAAGGTCCGCTCGATCAGCCGCAGGTTGGCGTCGTACTGACCGAGTACGGCCCGGAAGGCCTCGGGGGAGAATGCGACGCGCAGCGCGGGAGGCTCGGAGCGCAACTCGCTCATGGCCCGGCCGGCGGCGTCGCCACGATCGCGGCGATCGCACTTGAAAGGTGATCGATTCCGTTCGTTTTCAACAGGTTCCGGGGCGGCGAGGCCCCCCTTTCCGAGGCCGACGGTAGCACCGGGGGGCGGGCCCGTCTACTGGTTCACGATCCGCCCGGAGCGGACCGAGGCGACCAGCCCGAAGGCGAAGAAGGTCGCCAGCATCGAGGATCCCCCGTACGACAGGACCGGCAGCGGGACGCCGATCGTCGGCAGCACCCCCGTGACCATCCCGGTATTGATGAAGACCTGGCCGGACCAGATCGCGGCGATCCCCGTCGCGAGGTAGGTCCCGAGCTGGTCGCGGGCCTGCTTGGCCGTCTCGAGCGCGCGCAGGATCAGCACCAGGAAGAACGAGAGCACGACGCTGACCCCGACGAAGCCGGTCTCCTCCGCCACCACGCCGAGCACGAAGTCGGTCTCGCGCGCCGGCAGGAAGTCGAGCCGCGACTGGCTCCCCTGGAAGATCCCGGTCCCGACGACGCGGCCGGAGCCGACCGCGATCTTGGACTGGATCACCTGGTAGCCCGTCCCCGCCGGGTCGCGCTCGGGCTGGAAGACGTTGAGGATCCGTTCCTTCTGGTAGGGCTTGAGGACCTCCATCCAGACCACGGGCGCGGCCAGCAGCGCCGCCGCGAACATCACGGCCAGGAGCCGCGTCCGCATCCCGGCAATCCAGGCCAGGACCAGGAAGAGCGGGAAGAAGGTCAGGGCGGTCCCCATGTCGGGCTGCAGGACGATCAGCGCCATCGGCACCGCGACCAGCCCTCCCAGCTTGAGCAGCTGGCGCAGGCTGAGCGTGCCGCCCGCCTCCGCCAGGAAGGCCGCGACCGCGAGCGCGGTCAGCGCCTTCATCAGCTCGCTCGGCTGGAAGCGCAGCGGACCCAGCTCGAACCAGGCGCGGGTGCCCGCGATCGGCCGGGCGAAGACCAGCAGCAGGACCAGCGTCGCCAGCCCGCCGAGGTAGAGCGGGACCCAGAAGTCGGCCCAGGTGTGGTAGTCGAGCTGCTGGACCAGGAAGTAGATCGCGATCCCGGCCAGGAGGTAGAGGAACTGCCTGGCCGCGGAGCCGGTCCAGAGCGAGGCGCTCTTTCCCTGCGTCGCGCTGGCGATCGCGACCACGCCAACGAGCGCGAGCCCGACCAGGATCGCCAGCGCGCGGAGGTCGAACTTATCGGACCGAAACGCCATCGCCGTCCGCTCTCTGCGCCAGCTGTCCTGGCGCCGCGCCCGTCGGGGCCGGGGCCTGGGCCGTGCGCGCCTGCGCCCGCTCCACCACGAACGAAGCGATCGGCGCCGCCGCCTCGCCGCCGTGGCCGCCCGACTCGACGATGATCGCCCAGGCCAGGCTCGGCCGGTCGGCCGGACCGAAGCCGACGAACCAGGCGTTGTCCTTGACGTCGGAGCGGTTGGCCTCGCGCGAGATCGTCTGCGCCGTCCCGGTCTTGCCGGCCATCCGGATCCCCGGCACGCGAGCGCGCCGTGCCGTGCCGCGCTCGCTCTCGACGACGTCGATCATCGCGCTCCGGATGATCTCGACCGTGCGCGGGGACAGCCCGATCGGCTGGGGCGGCAGCGACTCCCCCGGCCGCTCGCCGAGGTGAGGTGCGACGCGCATCCCACCGTTGGCGAACGCCGCGGCCACGACGGCCATCTGGATCGGCGTGACCTGCAGGTAGCCCTGCCCGATCGCGACCGAGATCGTCTCGCCGGCGTACCAGGGCTCGCCGCGCGCCTTCTCCTTCCAGGCCGCCGAGGGCAGGAGCCCGGTCGACTGCCGCAGCGGCAGCCCGGTCTCCTGGCCCAGGCCGAAGCGCGCCCCCCACTTGGCGATCTTCTCGATCCCGAGCCGGTTCCCGACCGTGTAGAAGAAGACGTTGCACGAGCGGACGACCCCCTCGTGCACGTCCATCCCGCCGTGCCCGCCCTTCTTGTGGCACTGGAAGAAGCGCCCGAAGAAGTTGGCCCCGCCGCCGCAGAAGACCGTCGAGCCGGGGTCGACGACCCCCTCCTCCAGCGCCGCGGCAGCCATCACGATCTTGAAGGTCGAGCCGGGCGAGTAGGCCGACTGCAACGCGCGGTTCTGCAGCGGCTTCTCGACGTTCTCGATCAGCTCCTTCCAGGTGGCGGCGGTCAGGTGGCCGGCGAAGACGTTCGGGTCGAAACCCGGCCCGGAGTAGAGCGCGCGCACGGCGCCGTTCTGCGGGTCGAGGAAGACCGCGGCTCCGGAGCGCCCGGCGAAGGCCTCCTCGAGGTCGCGCTGCATCGCGGCGTCGATCGTGGTCCGGATCGAGCGGCCGAAGCGGGTCGGGCGCAGCGTCGCCACGACCCCCAGCGAGCGGCCGCGGGCGTTGACCTCTTCGAGCAGGATCCCGGGCTGGCCGCGCAGGTCCTCGTCGAAGACGCGCTCGGCCCCGATCCGGCCGACCCGGTCGCCCATGAACAGGTCCCGGCGCGAGTCGATCTCGCGCTCGGTCGCCTCGGACATGTAGCCGACGATGTGCGAGGCCGCGGTCCCGAGCGGGTAGTGCCGCTTCCAGTCCATCGCGACGTCGAAGGCCGGCAGCTCGGGGCGGTGGGCCTCGAGCCGCGCCGCCACGTCGAGCCCGACGTCGGGGAGCAGCAGCACCGGCACGTAGCGCGGAGCGTTGCGGGCGCGCTCGTAGCGCGCCAGCAGCGTCTCCTCGGTCAGGCCGAGGAAGCGCGCCAGGGTCCGGATCTCGGCCCGCGGGTCCTCCGAGCGCTCGCGGTCCATGTAGACCGAGAAGGACGGGCGGTTGGTGACCAGCACCCGCCCCTGGTCGTCGAGCAGGATCCCGCGCAGCGGGCGCTCGACCTTGCGGTGCAGCCGGTTTTCCTCGGCCAGCCGGCGGTAGTGCACCCCCTTCACCAGCTGCAGGTGGGCGAAGACGCCGAGCTGCGCGACGAAGAGGATCGCGACCAGGACCTTCACCACCGTCAGCCGCCGCGACAGCATCAGGCTGCGCTGGTAGTCGCGGAAGGGCTTGAGGTTGCGGAAGTCCATCGCCGTCAGCGCCGCGTCTTCTTCTGCGGCGACCGCTCGCGCGCCAGCGCGAAGAAGACCAGGCCGATCGCCACGTTCGCCAGCGCCATGATGGCCCACGCTCCCGGTCCCGGCACGCCGGCGACCCGGCGGTCGAACAGCGCCGAAAGCCCGACCAGGATCCCCCAGTCGACCAGGCTGCCGACCAGCAGGGCGATCGCCGCCGGCACCCAGCCGACCATGTCCATCCGCGAGGAGACCAGCGAGAGCAGGTAGGCCACGACCAGGTGGGCGAAGGCGTGCTGGCCGAACCAGCGCCCGGTCCAGACGTCCTGCGCCAGGCCGGTCGCGATCCCGACCCCCATCGCCGGCAGCGCCAGCCCGGGCAGGGTGGCGACGATCGTGATCGCCAGCAGCGGGTTGGCGTACGCGGCGAGGGGGGACCACAGTCCCATCAGCCAGCGCAGCAGCACGGCCGCCACGGCCAGCGCGAAGACGACGCGCGGCCTCACCGCGCCGCCTCGGCCGCCGGCGGCGGCACCCCGGCCGGCGGGACCAGCAGCAGCTCTTCCAGCAGCCCCGGCTCGGCCGCGACCTGGACTGCGATCTTCCAGGTCAGGGGCGACTCGCCCGAGATCTCGCGGATGTGCCCGACCAGGATCCCCGGCGGGTAGAGCCCGTCGAGCCCCGAGGTGACGAGCGTGTCGCCGACCGCGACCGCCTGGTCGCGCGGCACGTACTCGAGCCGCGCCAGGCGGGCCGAGCCGCGGTTGCCGCCGCGCAGCACGCCGTTGAAGCGGTCGGCCTGGTGCCGCACCGCAACGCCGCTGTCGGGATCGACGATCAGCAGGACCTTGGCCGCTCCCGGCGTCGCGTCGACGACCCGCCCGACCAGCGCGCCGCCCTGGATCGCGACCCAGCCCGGCCCGATCCCGCTGCTCCGTCCCTTGTCGATCATCGCCGCGCGCTGCAGCGGCCCGGCCGAGAGGTCGCTGACGACGCGCGCGACCACGCCCCGCTCCGGGTCGACCGCGGCCTTGAGCCCGAGCTGGGCGCGCAGCCGCTCGTTCTCGCGCAGCGCCTCCTGCCAGGCGACGCGCTCGGCCTCGAGCGCCCGGACCCGGGCCTCGAGCTGGTCGCGCTCGGCGCGTGCACCGCGCAGTTCGGCGTAGCCGCGCCAGGCCCCGAGCACGCTGCCGCCCGCGCCCGAAACCCCCTCGACCACCGGCGCGGTCACGACGCGGAAGGCGTGGCCCAGCGCCGTCTCGCCGCCCGAGTGGCGGACCTGCAGCGCCATCGCCGCGAGCAGCACCAGCGCGGAGACGAGGAACACGAAGAAGGACTGCCGCTCGCTCATGGCCCGCACCCGAGGCGGGCGCGCGGCCGCCCGGGCAGGCGGCGCGGCGCGCTCAATCGATGCACACCTTCCGCAGCAGGTCGAAGTCGGTCAGCATCCGGCCGATCCCCAGCGCGACCGCGGCCTGCGGTTCCTCGGCCAGGCTGACCGGCAACCCGGTCTCCTCGCGCAGCCGCTTGTCGAGGTTGCGCAGCATCGAGCCGCCGCCGGCCAGGATGATCCCGCGGTCGCCGATGTCGGCCGACAGCTCGGGCGGGATCTGCTCGAGCGCGATCCGCGTCGCGTCGACGATGACGGAGACCGTTTCGGCCAGCGCCTCGCGGATCTCGTCGTCGGTGACCGGGACGGTCTTGGGGATCCCCTCGACCAGGTCGCGGCCGCGGATCTCCATCGCCAGCGGGTCGTCGAGCGGGAAGGCCGATCCGACCCGGATCTTGATCTCCTCGGCCGTGCGCTCGCCGATCAGGAGATTGTGCTTCTTCTTGATGTACTGGATGATCGCCTCGTCCATCTCGTTGCCGGCGACGCGCACCGAGCGGCTGTAGACGATTCCGGCCATCGAGATGACCGCGATGTCGGTCGTCCCGCCGCCGATGTCGATGATCATGTTGCCGGTCGGCTCGGTGATCGGCAGGCCGGCGCCGATCGCGGCCATCATCGCCTGCTCGACCAGGTAGACCTCGGTCGCCTTGGCCTTGATCGCCGAGTCGCGCACGGCGCGCTTCTCGACCTGCGTGATCTCCGAAGGCACGCCGATCACGATCCGCGGGCGGACGCCGAGCCGCCGGTTGTGGGCCCGCACGATGAAGTACTCGAGCATCTTCTCGGTGTGTTCGAAGTCGGCGATGACGCCGTCCTTCATCGGCCGGATCGCGAGGATGTTCCCCGGCGTGCGGCCGAGCATCTCCTTGGCCTCGCGCCCGACCGCCTCGACCTTCCCGGTCTTCTGGTTGACGGCGACGATCGAGGGCTCGTTGACGACGATCCCCTTGCCACGCGCGAAGACGATCGTCGTCGCGGTGCCGAGGTCGATCGCCAGGTCGTTCGAGAAGAGCGACAGGACCGAACGGGGCCAGAATGCCAACGCACTTCCTCCGGGGCGGCCGGTCAGGCGAACCCCTCTTTCGCTACGTTCCGGGCGCCACCTGCCACCGGTTCCGGGGGATGGGGTCGGGGTGGGACCCTGCCGCGCGGATAATCCGGCCCCGAGCGGACGAAATAGTAGCCAAACATCCCAGGGGAAACAAGGCAGCCCGCCCCGAAACCACGGATTCCGCGGGAGTTCCGGGGCGGCCGCGGCCGGGCCGGCGGCGGCTCAAGAGGCCGCGACCGGCTCCGGCTCCGGGGCCCCGGCCGGCCGGGCCAGCTGGACCCCGTTCTTTCCCGAGTACTTGACCCGGTACATCGCCGCGTCGGCCGCAGCGAGCAGCGCGTCCGGTCCGTGCGCGTGCTCCGGGAAGCAGGCGACCCCGACGCTGGCCGAGATGTGGACCGCCAGCCCCATTCCGCGCAGGAATTCGTGCTCCTCGATCCGGCGACGGACCCGCTCGGCCATCGCCAGCGCCCCCGGCGTCCCGGTCTCGGCCAGCACGATCGTGAACTCGTCTCCGCCGTAACGGGCCACGACGTCGATGTCCCGCACGTTGCAGCGCAGGACCTCCCCGACCTCGGCCAGGGTCCGCGAGCCGGCCATGTGGCCGTGCTGGTCGTTGACCTGCTTGAAGCCGTCGAGGTCCAGGAAGAGCAGCGCGACCTGGTGGCCGTAGCGGGCGGCCCGCTTGGTCTCGCGGCGGAGGTAGTTCTGCATGAATCGGGCGTTGTAGAGCCGGGTCAGGTCGTCGGTGACGGTCCGCTCTTCGAGCTTGCGGAACAGCAGGGCGTTCTCCAGCGCGATCGCGGCCGGGTCGAGCAGCGCCGCCAGCAGCCGGGCGTCGGCGGCGCAGAAGCTGGCCGCCTCCGGCTCGGCCAGCTCGGCCACGCCGATCACCCGCCCGCGGGAGACGAGCGGGAGCGCGAGCAGCGCCCGCGGGGGCCCCTCGGGCCACTCCAGCCGGCCGTCGAAGCGGGGATCGGCGGCGGCGCCGGCCAGCCGGACCGGCTCGCGCCAGCGCGCCACCCAGCCGGCGAGCCCCGTCCCCAGCGGCAACTCCGCGACCGGCGCGGGGGCGCGCTCGGGGTCGCGGCGGGCGTCGAGCCGCAGGACTCCGGCGGCCTCGTCGACGCGGTAGAGCCGGAAGCGCCGCGCGCCGAGCATCCCGGCGGCGCGCTCCATGACGAACTGCGCCACCATCTCCGGGTCGAGCAGCGAGCCGGCGGCGCGCACCGTAGAGGTGAAAAGCTCCAGCCGGCGGGCCAGCGCGTCGGCCCGCGCGCGCTGCCGGGCGGCGTTGCGCTCGGCCCGGGCCAGCGGGTCGCGCCCGCTCCCGCCGCCCCGGTCAGAAGGCGTCGACATAGGCCGAGCCGGCCCGCCGCGTCTCGTTGCCGGCGGCGTCCTGGGCGAGGAAGGAGATCTGGTTCTTTCCGTACTCGCGCAGTCGGACCAGCCAGGTGAAGCGCCCGTCGTCCTCGACGTCGACCCGCTCGCCGTCGATCCAGACCAGGCTTCCCGGCTCGGTACGGCCCGAGACGATCGCGTTGGTCCCGACGACCAGGATCTCGTGGACGTCGAGCGGCGGGGCCTGACGGTCGGCGGCGTCGCGGAACTCGGAACCGAGCAGCCGGAAGGCCCGGGTTTCGGACCACTGGCCGTCGTGCCCCTTGGCATCGACCGCGGCCACCCGCCAGTAGTACGTGCCGGCGGCCAGGTTGGCGAGCTCGAGCTCGGTCGCCTTGAGCCGGCCTTCGTCCCGGGTCGCCTGCGCGAAGTGGTGGCGGTCGGAGACCTGCACGCGGTACGAGTCGGCGCCCGGGACCTCGCCCCAGCCCAGCCCGACCGGCGCCTTCCCGGCGGCGGCGAACGCGCGCTGGTCCGGCGGGAAGTTGAGCCGCGGCGCCTCGAGCAGCGCGACCAGCTCGCGCACCTTGCCGCTCCTGTCGATCGTGGCGCGGGTGCTCTGCGGCAGCTGGATCTCCTCGGCGCCGGTGCTGACCGTCAGCGCGCCGCGGTAGTTGAGGACCTGGGAGGTGCCGTCGTCCGGCTCCACGCTGACCTGGAAGTCCGAAGCCTTGCGAGCACGGACCGAGACCTTCTCGGTCGCGACCTCGTGGATCGAGGAGATCCCGGCGTTGTCCTGGGTCCGCGCCGACAGCGAGCCGAAGGCCAGGCGCTCGGAGACCTTCTGGCGGCGCTGCGTCGCGTCGCGCCAGAGGTCGCGGATCTCGAGCAGGGAGTCGGGGCTGACCGTCATCGCGGTGCCGTCGAAGTAGAGCAGCTGGGCGGTCCCCCCCTCGCTGGTGCGGATCTGGTCGCCGGCGCGCAGCACGGTCCGGTCGTTGGCCGGCTCCCACAGGAACTGGCCGGCGCGCTTGACGCGGACGTCGCCGTCGATCCGGACGACGCGCACGCCGTCCTCGGTTTCGCCCGGGCGGGCGGCCTCGATCGCGGCCCGTTCGGCGCCGCGCCGCAGGGAGGGCCCGAAGCGGCTCCAGAGCACGATGCCGGCACCGACCACCAGGAGCGCGACGCCGACCGCGATCGTCCGGTAGCGGATGTAGATCCACTCGACGCGGAGCTTCTGGGCGCCGCGGCGGCCGGCGGTTCTCTCCGGATCCATCCAACGCTCCCCGCGTCCGTGACGGTCCTGCCCCGGGGGCCGGACGCGGGGCCCCCGAGGTAACTTGGTGTCCCGGCGGGGAGCGGGCAAACCCCCGCCGTGGCTCGGGTTGCCGGGCCCGGCGGGTTCGCGCTACGCTCCGCGGGTTTCGGCGCTACCGCCGACCGCCCGACGTGTGCCGGGGTGGTTTCCGAGGAGTTTCGAACGTGCTCGAAGTCTTTCGTCAGAACCTGAAGCATTTCAAGTGGATCCTGGTCCTGATCATCGCGTCCTTCGTGGGCTTCTACGGGGTGTCCTGGTGGGACGCGGGGTACGGCGGGGGCGGTTCGACGCCCTGGGTCGCCCGGGTCAACGGGACGGAGGTTCCGCTCCAGCTCTGGCAGGAGACGGCGCAGCGCCTCGACGAGCAGTACCAGCGGATGTACGGACCGCAGTACGCCCAGTTGCGGGACCGGATCGACGTCCGGCGGCAGGCCGCCGAGCAGCTGATCCAGAAGGAGCTGATCCTGGAGGACGCGGCGCGCCAGGGGCTGACCGTGTCGGACGAGGAGCTGGCCGCGGCCCTGCTGCGGATCCCCGTGCTCCAGCGCGACGGCAAGTTCGTCGGCGTCGAGGAGTACCGGCAGCTGCTGCGGCGCGGCGTGGCGGCCCCCTACTATTCGCCGGACCAGTTCGAGGCTGCGGTGCGCCAGGACATCCTGGCGCAGCACTGGCAGGAGCTGATCGCGTCCTCGGTGACGGTCGCGCCGGCGGAGGTCGAGAAGGCGTTCCGGGAGCGGCACGAGACGGTCTCGTTCGACTACGTCGTGGTGCCGGTCGACCCGTCCGCGGTCGCCGCGCCGGGCGACGCCGAGCTGGGGCCCTGGTACGCCTCGCGCGTCTCGCGCTACGCGCAGGGCGACGGCCGGCGCGCGATCTACGTGCTGGTCGACGACAAGGCGGTCGAGGGCCGGGTTCAGGTCACCGACGCCGAGATCCAGGCCTTCTACGACCAGAACAAGGAGACCTTCTCGCGGCCCGAGGAGCGACGCGCGAGCCACGTCCTGGTCAAGGTCGACGCGACTGCCGACCAGGCGACGCTGGACGCGGCGCAGAAGACGATCGAGACCGTCGCGGCGCAGGCCCGCGCCGGGGCCGACTTCGCCCAGCTCGCCGCGAAGTACTCGGACGACCCGGGCAGCAAGAACCAGGGGGGCGACCTCGGGTTCAACCAGCGCGGCCGGATGGTCCCCGAGTTCGACGAGGCGGTTTTCTCGATGGCCCCGGGGGCGATCTCGGACCCGGTGCGGACCCAGTACGGCTACCACGTGATCCGGCTCGAGGAGGTCCGGCCGGCCGGCCAGCGCCCGCTGGCCGAGGTGAAGGAGCAGATCAAGGGGCAGCTCCGCTTCCCGCGGCTGCGCGAGGAGGCCTCGAAGCTGGCCCAGGAGCTGCGAGCCAAGGTCAAGGCGGGGGCCGATCTGCGCAAGGCCGCCGAGGAGATGAAGCTGCCGGTGCAGGATGCGGGCGTGCTCACGCGCCAGGGGACGATCCCCGGGCTCGGGCCGGCCCCGGAGTTCATCACGACGCTGTTCGCGCTCGAGAAGGACGCCGTCTCCGACCCGGTCGCGCTGCCGCGCGGCGACGCGGTGATCCAGTTGCTGGAGGTCCTCCCCGACTACAAGCCGCCGCTCGAGGCGGTCCGGGCCCGGGTGGCCGACGACTACCGGCGCGAGAAGGCCAAGGAGTTGGCCGTGGCCCGCGCCCGCAGCGCGCAGTCGGCCGACCTCGCGGCGATGGCGAAGACGCTGGGCGGGACGGTGCAGAGCACCCAGCCCTCGCTGGCGCGCGGCCAGGCGATCCCCGGGGTGGGGATCGATCCGGCGATCGAGGCCGCCGCCTTCGCCAGCACGGTGGGACAGGTCGTCGGCCCGGTGGCCGGCGAGCGTGCGGTCGTCGTGATGCGGATCTCGGGGCGGAGCCAGGCCGACATGGCCAAGCTGGCGGACGAGGCCGAGACGATCCGCGCCTCGCTGCGTTCGCTCCAGGCCCAGCGCCTGATCGAGAACCGGATCGAGGCGCTGCGCACCGCGGCGGAGGTCGAGTTCAACGACTCGCTGCTCGGCCGCGGCGGGAACGGCTGAGGCGCCGGAGCCGTCCGCACGGCGCCGCCCGGGTCCGCCGTTTCGATTACGATACCGCGCTCGCGGGTGCGGAAATCGGCATGGAGTTCCCGCGCGCGTCCGGCCTACATTCGGCTCGGACGCGTTCGCGAGGGCTCCGATGGCCGACCACCCTTCTTTCGACACCCTGGCGCGCTCGCGCGCCGCGCACCGCAACGGGCAGGCCCGCGAAGCGCTTGCGCTGGCCGCGGCGTCCTACCGGATGCTGCGCGAGATCCCGGGGGCGCCGCGCGACGCGGCGATCATCCCCTCCTGGTACGGCCTGCTGCTGGGGACCGTCGGCAGCCGCGCGAGCGAGGGGCTCGCGCTCTGTCGCAACGCCGCCTCCGAGCTGTTCTGGGAACCGCGGGTCGTCGAGAACCTGGCGCGGCTGGAGCTGGCGTGCGGGCACCGCAAGGACGCGGTGGCGACGCTCGAGCGCGGGCTGGCGATCGCGCCCGACGACGAGGGGCTGCACGAACTGCGGGCCGAGATGGGTCGCCGGAAGCCGCCGCCGCTGCCGTTCCTCGAGCGCTCCCACCCGGTGAACCGCGCGCTCGGAAAGATCTTCAACAAGTAGGCGCGCCCGGTCAGGTGAAGCGGTAACGCGGACCCTCGCCCCCTTCCGGTGGGACCCAGAGGATCACGCCGTAGGGGTCGGCGACGTCGCAGATCTTGCAGTGCACGCAGTTCGAGAAGTTCAGGTGCAGCCGCGCGCCGTCCGGGCCGTCGGGGCGCATTTCGTAGACCCCCGCCGGGCAGAAGGACTCGCACGGGTTGCCGTACTCGGCGCGGCAGCGCGTACCGCACAGGTCGGGGTCGGTCACGACCAGGTGCGGCGGCTGGTTCTCGTCGTGCCGCGTGCCGGAGTGGAAGACGTCCGAGACCTTGTCGAACAGCCGCTGGCCGTCGACCGGGGGGCGCGGCGGGGCTGGACGGTTCCAGGCCGGCAGCCGGGCCGTCAGGCGATGGTCCTCCTCGGCCGGGTAGCGCTCGACCAGCCCGCGCCCCCGGGTCGCGAACTGCAGCGCGGTGTGCATCATCCCGCGCGCCAGCCCCTGCTGGTACGCCTGGCGGAAGTTGCGGACCGCGTAGAGTTCCTGGCCGATCGGGCCGTCGTGGAGGTTCCGATCGTAGGCCATCAGTCGCGGTGCGGAGACATCGTTGGCAGCCAGCGCGTCGAGCGCGACCTCGGCCGCCGCCATGCCCGACTCGATCGCGAGGTGGATCCCCTTGAGCCGCAGCGCGTTCACCAGCCCGGCGGCGTCGCCCAGCAGGAGCGCGCCGTCGACGGCCAGCCGGGGGATCGCCCAGTAGCCCCCTTCGGGGATCGCCTTCGCGCCGTAGGAGACGAGTTCCCCGCCCTCGAGATACTCGCGGAAGAAGGGGTGGGTCTTCAGCTCCTGCAGCCGCTCGTGGACGTTGAGCCGCGGGTCCGGCGAGTCGAGCCCGGCGACCAGCCCGAGCGAGACCAGGTCGCCCTGCATCTCGTAGAGGAAGGCGCCGCCGAAGGTGTGCGACGGCAGCGGCCAGCCCATCGTGTGCCAGATCCGGCCACCCCGGACCCGGCCCGCCGGCAGCCGCCAGATCTCCTTGGCGCCGCCGGCGTAGATCATCGGGTTCTTCCCCTCGTCGAGCCGGGCCGCGCGGATCAGCGCCTGCGAGAGGTTCCCCCGCACGCCGTCCGCGAGCAGCGTCAGGCGGGCACGCACGTCGTAGCCGGGCTCGAAGTTCCCCTTCGGCTCGCCGCGGCGGTCGACGCCGCGGTCGCCGGTGCGGACGCCGACGACCCGCCCCTCCTCGCGCAGCAGGGCCGCGGCCGCGAAGCCGGCGAAGACGTTGACCCCCAGTTCTTCGGCCTCCGCCTCGAGCCACGCGACCAGCTTCTGGAGCGAGACGATCAGGCCGCCGGCGTGGTGCATCGCGGGCGGGACGTAGGGAAGGGCCAGGGCGCGGGTGGCGGTCAGGAAGAGCATCGCCTCCTCCCGCACCTCCCCCTCGACCGGGGCCCGCTCGCGCCAGCCCGGGAGCAGCGCGTCGAGGCCACGGGGGTCCATCACCGCGCCGGAGAGCGAGTGCGCTCCCATCTCGGGGGCCTTCTCGAGCAGCGCGATCGCCGGCTCGTCGGCGCCGCGGCGGCGGGCTTCCCGCACGAGGTGGATTGCCGCGGCGAGGCCGGCGGGGCCGCCCCCGACGATCGCGACGTCGACCTCGATCTCCTCGCGCCCGGTTGCCGCCATGCCAGGACCCTTCCGTGGGTGCGGGATCATCGCCAGCGGGGACGGAGCCGTCAAATCGCGTCCCGTCGCGGGTTCGGCGCCGCGGCCTTGCGCCGGATCGGCGGGACGGGGACAATCCCGGTCCGCACGAGGAAAAAGTGAACCGATCCCGCCCCGGCACCGCCCGGATCGCCGCCACAGCCGCCCTGCTGGCCCTGCTCGCGGCGGCCGCCTGCGACGAGAGCAAGGAGCTCTCGCGGCGCGAGCAGCGGGTCGTGGTCGGCGCATTCTCCGCCAACATCTGCCCCCTCCCCGACGCCGACAGCACCGTCAACATCCAGGCCACGGTCTACGGCCTCGACGGCTCGGTGGCGGCGGGGATCAACGTGACGATGACGACGACCGACGGGCTGTTTCCCAACGGCACGCAGGTCGAGACGATCAAGACCGGTGACGCCGGGATCGCCAACATCGTGTTGACGACGCGACGGCCGCCCGACGACGAGATCGTGGTGACGGGGACGCTGGAGGACGGCAAGGACGACTCGGTGACGATCAACGCCCCGCCCGACGCGCGGGTCGCGATGATCACAGCCGACGACGAGGTCACGGTCGGCGACACGATCACGGTCCTGGTGCCGACGACGGGGCTCTGCCAGGCGCGCCAGGCGCTGTTCGAGATCTCCTACGACCCGGCCGTCGTCGAGTTCGTGACGACCGCCGAGGGGGGGGTCTTCAACGATTTCGACGCGGCCGGCGCGCCGACGCCGACCGACCTCTACGTGGTCGACGCGCCGCGCGGCACGATGCGCATCAACTACGAGCGGACCAACCGGCCGTACACCGGCGTGATCAGCTCGGGGACTCTGTTCGGGATCCTGTTCAACGCGATCGCCGCGGGCGAGCCGCAGATCTACATCCGCTCCGTCAGCTTCCTTCCCGTCGACGGCCGCCCGCTCACCACGATCAACCAGGCCGACTCGCCGGAGTCCATGCCGATCACGGTCAGCCCGGCCACCCCGGCCGCGGCCCGGTGAACGGCGAGCGGCCGGCCGGCGCCGCACCGCGGGCGCTGCCGTCGCGGCGCGAGATCCTGACCGTTCCCCTGCCCGACCTGCCGCGGCGGGACCGCCCGCTGCAGCGCGTCGTGGTCTCGCTGCTGCGCGGCCTGTTCCTCGAAGCGCACGGCGTCGAGCGGGTCGCGGTCGAGCACGACCCGTTCATCATCGCCCTCAACCACAACCAGCGGCCGGAGGCGGTGGCGATCCCGACGATGCTCTACATGTTCCGCGGCGGGCGGATCATCCACTTCATCGCCGACTGGAATTCGATGCTGATCCCGGGGGTCGGCTACGTCATGCGCCGCGGGAAGGTGATCGTGCTGGTCCGGAAGGACGCGCGGCCGCGGTTTCTGAACCTGCTCAAACCGTTTTACCAGCACCCCGACCCGGTGTTCGTCCGCGCCCGGCGGCTGCTCGACGCGGGCCGCTCGGTCGGGATCTTCCCGGAGGGGACGGTCAACCGCGACCCGGCGCGGCTGCTGCCCGGTCACCCCGGCGCGGCCCGGCTGTCACTGCAGAGCGGGCGGCCGCTGATCCCGGCCGGGCTGCGCTTCCCGGGCCACCCACTCGACCAGCCGATCCGGGACCTGTCGCGATTCGTGCTGGAGATCGGCGAACCGCTCGTCCCGCCGGCGACCGAGCGCCCGGGACGCCCCTCGCCCGAGGAGGTTCGGGCGTGGCATGATCGGCTGATGAGGGAGTTGTCGCACCTGTCCGGCAAGGCCTGGGAACCGCGCTCCGGCGGGAGCCGCGCATGACGTCGTTGAAGGACCGCGTCTCCACGATCCGGGTCGAGGACGAAGCCGGACGGACGCAGGCGCTCGAGGTTCTGCGCGCCACCTACCGCGACGAGAAGGGCTGGGTCAGCGACGAGGAGAAGCAGGTTCCCGAGGACGACCTGGAACGCCCCGACGTCTCGTGGTTCGTGGTCCAGGAGAACGGCGCGCCGGTCGGCGTGCTGCGGGTGCTCTACGATCCGCCCCTGCACCTCTACAAGGAGTACGGCCTCGACCTGATCGACCGCGGCGTCGACATCGAGGCCTTCATCCGCGAGCACCGGATCGCCGAGATCGGCCGCTTCGCGGTGTTGCCCGACAAGCGCCGCCACACGGTGATCGTGCTGGCGCTGATCCGGGCCGCGATCACCGAGACCGTGGCGCGCGGCTACACGCACTACATCACCGATGTCTTCGAGGACGACCCGCACTCCCCGTACGAATTCCACACCCGCGTGCTCGGCTTCGTGCCGGTCGCAACGCACGAGGTCGGCGAACTCAACTGCACCTCGCGGCGGATCACGCTGGTGCTCGACCTGCGGGAGTGTTACCGGCGGATGCACGCCGCGAACGGCTTCTTCTTCCGCTTCATCACCGAGGGCTGGGCCGAGGAGCTGCACCGCTCGCTGGCCCCGTAACCGGCGACGGAGCCGCCGCCAGCCAGCCCCGCACCCCGTAGTAGGCCAGCCCGATCGCCTCGTGCAGCGCGCCCGTCGTGCGCTCGAGCGCCGCCGCGCTGGGGAGCAGGTCGGCCGCGTCCCAGCGGCCGGGGTCGCCCAGCGAGGCCGCCGCGGGGACGGCGAGGAACCCCTCGCGGGCCAGGCTCGCCCGCGAGCGTGCCAGGTGGACCGCGGAGGTCACGAGCGCGACGCGCGACCAGCCGCGGTCCCGCGCCTCGGCGGCGCCGAAGCGGGCGTTGTCGCGCGTGGTGCGGGCCTGTGCTTCCACCACGAGTCGGCCCGGGGGGAGCCCGAGCGCGGCCGCTTCCTCGGCCATCCGCTGCCCCACCCCGGGACGGCCGGGCCGACCCGGCCCGCCGCTGAAGACCAGCGTCGCCTCGGGCCAGCGGCGCGCCGCGGCCAGCGCGGTCAGCAGCCGCTCGCGGGACGAGGCGGAGAGCGGGGCCCCGGGGCCGGTCCCGTCGAGTCCTCCGCCAAAGACCAGGATCCCCTCAGGGGGCGGCCCGGCGGCCGGGAGCGGGGGCCAGCGCTCCCCCAGCCGGGCCAGCCGCGATTCGGCCAGCCAGGCGATCGGGGGGGAAGCCGCGACCATTACGAGCGCCCAGGCGCCCAGCAGGAGGGCGACGGGGGCGACGGGGGCGCCGGGGCTCGGCCCGCGGCGGGACCGGCGCCAGGCCATGACGGCCCCCGCCAGGCCGGCCAGGAAGGCGATCCCCAGGGGGGTGGTGACGAGCTCGCGCACGACCGCGATTATCGCGGAGCGCCCCGGCGGTCGCCGCCCGCCGCGCCCCGTCCGGGTAGCCGCCGGCTGGGCCTCGCCCTAGGTTCCCGGTGGAGGGTCCGCCCCCCGAGGCGGGCCGCGGAGGGAGCGGAATGGCCAGCGCCAGGGAACGGCTCGCCGGTGCGGGCGAGAGCGGCGTCGATGCTTCGTTCAACGTCGGAGGCCGGCGCTACCACGTCTTCGCCTTCCCGACCCCCGGCCGGCGACGCCCGCAGGTGCGCTGGAACCTCTACGAGGTCGTGCCGGGCCCCGACGAGCGACTGCGTGGCCTGACCTTCGGGATGGCGCCGACGGTCGAGGAGGCCCTCGACGCGGTCGTGAAGGTCGCCGAGTGCCACGAGCAGACGGGCGAGGTCGCCCACGACGAGCGGCGCGCGGCCTTCACCTTCCGGCCGCTGCCGAGCGACTAGCAGCGGCTCGCGGGGCGCGCCCGCGCCCCGTTCGATCAAAGCAGCGACGGGTCGACCAGCCGGATCACGCGGCGCGCGACCAGCCGCCCGAGCGGCATCGTCCCGCCGACGATCTTCACCGCGCCGGTCATCCCGGGCCGCAGCAGACCCGCGGGGTCGGTCACGCTGCAGCGCACGCGGAAGCTGGTGCGGCCGATCCGGTCGGCGACGCCGAGCGGCGCGATCTCGAGCACGCTCCCGTCGAAGGTGCGGTCCGGGTAGGCGCTGAGGCGCAGCTGGACCGGCAGCCCCGCCGCGACGTCGCCGATCTCGCTCTCCTGGACCTGGACGTCGGCGACCAGCCCGCCGTCGCCGGCCAGCTCGAGCACCAGGCCGCCGGCCGGCACGAACTCGCCGACCCGCTTGTCGAGGGCGGGGCTGAGGACGGTTCCGGTCGCGGGCGCGGCCAGGGTGCAGGCCGCGAGACGCCGTTCGACGTCCTCCACCAGCGCCTGCAGGCGCACCACCTCGGCGCGGGCGCCGGCGACCAGTTCCGGGCGCGGACCGCGCTCGACCAGCTGGACCTGCTGGCTGGCGGCGCGCAGCGCCGCCTCGCGGACCTCGAGGTCGCTCCCGACCTGCTCGAACGAGTCGGCCGAGACCAGCCCCTCCTGCCGCAACCGGGCGAGCCGCGCCTGCTGCGTGCGCAGGCGGTGGACCTCGGTCCGGGCCGCGACGACGTCCTCGCGGGCCTGGCGCACGTGCTCGATCTCCGGCCCGCGCTCGATCATGTCGAGGTTGGCCTGGGCGCGCTGCACGTCGGCGCGGGTCATCGCCAGCTGCGCCAGCAGCTCGCTCGTGTCGAGCCGCGCGACGACCTGGCCGGCCGTCACGCGGGCCCCTTCCCCGACCAGGATCTCCGCGATCTTGCCGGAGACCTCGGGCCGCAGCGCGACGCGGGTCCGGGCGTCGAGCGCGGCCGGGCCGGCCACCTTGAGCCGCACCGGGAGCAGCGCGAGCGCGACCACCGCCGCCCCGACCACGGCCAGCTTGAGCGCGCCGCGCGGCGTCAGACGGGCCGCCGCGCGCAACCCCGCGCGCAACGCGAGCACCAGCGGGCGGCGCGCCACGACGAGCAGCCCGAGCAGGATCGCCACCGGCCCCCACAGGCCCGCCAGCCGGGCCGCGCCCTGGAGCACGAAGCCGAGCAGCACGGCGCAGAGGGCCACGGTGTAGGCCGTCGAGAGCAGGCCGTAGACCAGCAGGAAGAGGGTCGCGCGCTGGGTCGGGGCCGGTCCGTCGAGGCTCCGCCCGGAGAGGCGGGCAGCGGTGCGTGACAGGAGCCGCCCGGCCGCCGCGCGCAGGTTCGGGATCCCCGAGAGGTCCGACAGGACATAGTAGCCGTCGAGCTTGATCAGCGGGTTGAGGTTGACCAGCACGCTGGTCAGGCATGCGGTGGCGAAGAGCACCGCGACGAAGCGCCCGTAGCCGGGCGCTTGCACGCGCCAGGCCAGGATGGCGACCGAGGCGAGCCCGAGGTCCCACAGCGGCCCGGCCAGCCCGACCAGCACGCGGTGCCGGCGCTCGCGCAGCAGCCAGGCATCCGAGACGTCGGCGTAGAGCGCGGGGAACGCGAAGAAGATCAGCAGGAACCCCATCTCCTGGACGCGCCCGCCGTAGTGCTTGCAGGTCAGCCCGTGCGCCATCTCGTGCAGCGCGGTGGAGACCAGGGCGGCGAGCACGAGACCGGCGGTCCAGCCCCAGCCCGGCACGACCGGCAGCGTCGCGAAGATCTCGGAGCCGCTGCGCAGCGCGGTGTAGGCGGCGCCGACGACCAGCGCCGCGAAGGCGAAGCCGAAGGCCGGCGTGTAGATCCAGCCGAGCAGGGGCGCGAGCCGCGACAGGAGCCGGTCGGGGTCGACGAGCGGGACCTGGTAGTAGACCGCGCTCTGCGGCCGGGACGGAGCGCTTTCGCGGGAGACCGCCTCGAGCGCCGTCGCGGCCCCGGCCTGCAGCAGGATCTGCCGCAGGGCGGTCGCGCGGGTGTGCTGCGGATCGGCGGCGAGGACCTCGTCGAGGACCCGCAGGGCCGCCGCGAAGCGTCCGTCGCGCAGGCAGGCCACCGCCTCGGCCAGCCGCTCGGTGGCCGGATCGGTCCGGGCCGGGAGGCCGGGACGGACCGGCGCCGAGGCGGGATCGGGCAGCCCGAGACCGCGCTGCTCGAGCGCCGCGACCACCATCTGGCCGAGTTCGGGGGAGCGCCCCGGGACCGCGCAGCCGTCCGGCTCGAGCAGCCCCTTGTCGCGCAGCGTGTCGATGAAGTCCTGGACTTCGTCGAGCGCGAACTCCTCCGACCAGGCCGTCGCCAGTTCGACCTGGATGTCGACCGCGGTGTGCTCGCCGTCGAGCCGGTCGAGGATCGCGGCCTCGATGTCGTCGAAGCGGTAGTAGCGCCGCGAGCGCGGGTCCTTGACGATGCGGCCCGTCCCGGTCTCGCCGTCGGGCATGACGACGAGGCCGGCGCGCAGCCGGGGGGCGACCGGGTCGGAGACGGCGGGCAAGGGGGCTCCTCGGGCTTCGCGCGGGTTCCGGCGCCTTCAGGCGGACGGCGCCGGGACCCCCGGGGAATCTGGGTCCCCGGCCCGGAAGGAGCCAGCCCGGTCAGGGCAGGCGGGGCGGCGCGGACCGGGGGGGCGGCGGGGACGGGGGGGCGGGCTCCGCGGGGGGGGCTTCCGCCCCGCCTGCGTCGTCCTCGTCCTCCTCCGGGGCGGTGGAGATCACGGCCTTCACCAGGGCGAGTTTCCCCTGGCCGGCCTCCCGCACGGTCGCGTGCTCGACGACGTCCCCCTCGAAGACGTCCTCGAGCACGGCCTGCTCGTCGCCATCGAGCACGATCACCGCGCCGTCCGGGACGAGCACGACGACCTCTCCTGCCTTGGGGTCCTTTACGGTCAGCGTGCGCCCGTCGAGGTCGACCGCGGCGACGACGCCGGAGATCGATGCCGGCGCGGCCGCCGGCGCCAGACCCGGGGCGGCGAGCGCGAGGGCCAGCGCGAGGGGGAGGGCGGCGGCGAGGCGGGGGAGAGCGGTCATGGCGGCGGTCCTCGGCCGCGCGGCGGCGGCAGGGCGGATGTTGGCCTTGGGCGGCCGGTGCGGCAAGCCGCCGGTAAAAAACGAAGGGCCCCGCCCTCGCGGGCGGGGCCCCCCGGTCAGGTCACGCGGCGCCTACTTCGCGCGGCACTGCAGCGTGTAGACGGCACGGCGGTTCGGCTGGTTGTCGTCGATCGCCTTCTGGGTCTTGACGGTCGACGGGACGATCACGAGCAACTGCTCCTCGCCCCAGCTCTTGGTCTCGAAGTTCACGCCGCTCAGGTCGGCGGCGGCCTGCGTGGCGTCCAGCGTGGCGCGGGCGCGCTCGGCACCGAGGTTGAGGTTGTACTCGGTGGTGCCGAACGGATCGGTGTGGCCCTCGATCAGGACCATGTCGATGTCACCCTTGAAGCTGGCGAGCTTGCCGGCGACGTACTTGATGTAGTCGGCGCTGGCGGAGGAGATCAGGGCCTTGTCGAAGTTGAAGAGGATCTTCGGGTTCTTCGCGTCGCGCTGCAGCTCTTCCATGAACTGCATGCAGGCGGTCGGCGCCGGCGGCGGGGCCGGGGCGTTGACGACCAGCGCGCGCGACGAGACGAGCTTCACGGGCGCGCCGCCCGGGCAAGCCATTTCGGCTTCGACCCGGTACTTGCACGGCGGCAGGGTCGCGTCGGCGGTGGCGGTCCCGGTGTAGACGCCCGGGGTCGACTCGGTCAGCGTCATCGACTTCGTCGTGCCCAGCGCGGACCCCTCGATGCAGGTGAGGAGCGCGGTCACGGGCCCGGAGCCGGGCGTGCCCCGCACGCTGAGGCTGGAGGACTGGCCGACGTTGATCGTCCAGGGGTTGGCGTCGATCGCGTCGATCGCGCAGACCTTGGCAGGCGGCGGCGGCGGCGGCGGAACTTCCTCGATCGGCTTCTTGCAGGTACAACCGGTCGCACCCACCAGCAGCAAGGCCACGAGGGCCAGCGCGAGGGTCAGCGGCAGCACTTTCGAGACACGCTTCATCATTCGTCCTCTCCCCCGGGGCGGCCCGCGGCGCCGACCCGGAATGTCCAAGAACTCGTCCAAGTTCCCCAGCCGGACCGTCGGCCCGGCTACCGTTTCCGTTCGAACGGCCCCGCACGGAGGCCGCGTTCCCCTCCCCGGAACTCCCGGGGATCGGCGCCATGATACACACCCGGGCCGGTTTGCGGGGCCCTGGGGCCGGGATTTCGGCCGGGGTTCCCGGGCGTGCGGCCCGGAGCGGTGCCGGGTCCCCGACCCCCGGCCCCCGGCCGCCGCTGGCACCCGGCAGTCCGGGGGGTAGCCTTTCGGCTTCCCCGTCCCAGGAGAATGTCGTGCCGCGAACCGAATCCCGCCCGCGCGCCGTGGTCGCGCTCGGCGGCAACGCGATCACCCGTCCCGGCGAGGAGGGGACCGTCCCGCAGGACCTGGCGAACCTCGGCCGCAGCCTCGAGGGGATCGCGGCCCTGCTCCAGCGCGGCTACGCGCTGCTGCTGACCCACGGCAACGGCCCGCAGGTCGGCAACCAGATGATCCGGGTCGAGCTGTCGCGGGGCGCGGCCCCCGACCTGCCGCTCGACGTGATGGGGGCCGACATCCAGGGGGGACTGGGGTACATGATCGAGCGCGTGCTGCGCGACAAGCTGCGCGCGCGGGGCCTCGACCTCCCCGTCTGCTGCATGCTGTCGATGGTCGAGGTGCGGGCCGACGACCCCGCGCTGGCCGAGCCCACGAAGTTCGTCGGGCCGGTCTTCGGGGCCGACCAGCTGGAGGCCTGCCGGGCCCGCGGCTGGGCGATGAAGGAGGACCGCGGCCGCGGCTGGCGGCGCGTCGTCCCCTCCCCCGAGCCGATCGCGATCGTCGAGCGGCGCGAGCTGGCGACCTTGCTCGACGCGGGGGCGGTGGTGATCAGCGGGGGGGGCGGCGGGATCCCCGTCTGCCGCGCGGCGGACGGAACGCTGGCCGGGTTCGAGGGGGTGATCGACAAGGACCTGGCCTCGGCGCTGCTGGCGCTGGAGATCGGCGCGCCGGAGCTGTTCATCCTCACGGGGGTCGACCGGGTGATGCTGGACTACGCGACGCCGGCGGCCCGGGGCGTGGCGCGGATGACCGCGGCCGAGGCCCGCGGGTACCTGGCGGCGGGGCAGTTCCCGGCCGGCTCGATGGGGCCCAAGGTCGAAGCGGCCTGCCGGTTCGTGGAGCGCGGAGGACAGCGCTGCCTGGTCACGGGGATCGACTCGCTGGTGGATGCGCTCGACGGGAAGACGGGGACCTGGATCGTGCCCTGAGCGGGGCGTCAGCCCCACAGCTCGCGCGGGTAGTCGCGGTAGACGGCGGCGAAGGCGCGCGGGTAGAGCGCGGCGGCGACCAGGATGCGGGCCAGCTCGAGCGGCGGCACCGGGTGGTTGTGGGTGCGCAGCGGAGTCTTGTGGCCGCCCTCGGCGACCTGGCGCGCGAACAGCTCGCAGAAGCGGCGCAGCGGGAGCGCGGTCGGCGTCAGCGGGTGCATGCAGTCGTGCAGCTCGTAGGGGTTGTCGACCCAGATCCGGTCGCGGATCGCGGCGTAGTCGGGGGTGCCGGGGGACGGCGTGCAGACCGTGAACGAGAGCTGCGCGGGCGGCATCGCGCGGACGTACTCGGCCAGCCGCTGGAACTCCTCTTCGCCGCTCTCGGGCATCAGCATGAACCCGGCGTGGACCGCGATCCCCTCGGCGCGCAGCGCGTCGTGGGCGCGCGCGTTGTCGGCGACGGTCGCCCCCTTGGCGACGCGCTTGAGCTGCTCGTCGGTCGGAAACTCGAAGCCGATGAAGGCGGCGTCGAGGCCGAGCGCGCGCCAGGCGCGGAAGACCTCGGGGTGCTTGAGGACGCTGGTCGAACGGGCCCAGGCGAAGTAGCGCTTCTTCACCCCGCGCCGCGCCAGCGCCTCGGCCAGGCCGGCCGCGAAGGCCGGGTCGATGAAGTTCTCGTCGTCGCAGAAGTAGACGTGGCCGGCCTCGAGCGACGCGATCTCGTCGGCCACGTCGTCGGCGGGGCGCGGCAGGTGCCGGCCGCCGCAGAGCGACGGGACGATGCAGAAGGTGCACTTCATCCGGCAGCCCCAGGAGGCGCGGACCATCGCCACCGGCGGGTCGATCGAGGTCCAGTCGGGGGCGTCCTCGCGGACCCAGACGGCGTGGTAGCGCCGCGCCTCCCACAGGTCGCGCCGCGCCCGCGGCAGGGTCGCCGGGTCGGGGTAGAGCGGCCAGCCGGGGCTCTCGGTCGCACCCGGGACGGCGACCTGGGGGATCCCGTCGAAGGGGGCGCCGGCCGCGGCGCGCTCGACGATCGCCCGGAACGGCGTGCACCCCTCGCCGCGCACGACGGCGTCGAACGGCGGCGGGTCGTCGCCGAGGAAGTCTTCGGGGGCGACGGTCGCGTGGTGGCCGCCGACCACGATCCGGGCCGCCGGGCGTGCGGCCCGCGCCTCGCGCGCCAGCCGCTTCGCGTCCGAGGCTTCGTGCGAGTAGGCGGTGAAGCCGACGAGATCGGGGCGGAAGCGCGCGAGCGCGCGGCGGTACGCCAGGCCGGGGAACCGCGCCAGACGCAGGTCGAGCACGCGGACCTCGTGACCGGGCGGGACGGCCGCCGCGACGTAGCCCAGCTCGAGCGGCTCGAGCAGCTGGAAGCGCTGCAGCGCGCGGATCGGAGCCAGCCGGGGCGCGGGCTTGACGAGCAGGATCCGCATGGTGCCGTTACTCCCCGTCCAGGAGCGCGAGCAGTTCGGCAAGGACCATCGCGGTCGCTCCCCAGACCTTCTCGCCGTCGACGTCGTAGAACGGGACGTCGTAGTCACGCTGCTCGTGGCGGCGAGGCTCGCGCCGCCGCCGCGCGGGGTCGCGCAGGACGGCGAGCGGCGCCTCCAGCACGCGCGCGACCTCGAGGGCGTGCGGCGCCCAGGCGCCCGGACCGTCGGCGATCCCGACGACCGGGTGCAGGGCGTAGCCGCTGACCGGGATGTGCATCGGCGAGAGCCGGCCGAGCAGGCGGACCGTGCGGGGATCGACGCCGACCTCCTCCTCCGCCTCGCGCAGCGCGGCGTCTTCGAACGACTCGCCGGGCTCGAGCTCGCCGCCGGGGAGCGAGATCTGGCCGCCGTGGTGCGGCAGGTCGGCGGCGCGCACGGTGAGCAGCAGGTGCGGCGCCCCGCCGCGCGGGTAGATCAGCGCCAGCGCGGCGGCGTCGCGCAGACCGCCCGGGATCCGCCCGGGCTGCCAGCCGGGCCGCGGGGTCGGAGCCATCGCGAACTGGGCCGCGGCCCCGGGCAGCGGGCCCGCCAGGGCGCGCGCGAGGCGCCGCTCGAGGGAGCCGAGATCGAGACCGGGCGGGGTCATCGGGCGAGGCTACCGCACTCTCGCTGGCCGCGCGCGGCACGGCGCGGCAGACTCGGCCGGCCGAGGAGTCCCGCATGGCCGAGAGCCCCCGCACCGACGAACTGATCCGCGCGCTGGCGCTGGGCGGGCGCGCCCGCGTCGTGGCCGCCGACACGCGCCGGACCGTCGAAGAGCTGTGGCGGATCCACGCCCCCTCCCCGCCGATGACCGCGGCCCTGGGCCGCGCCGCGACCGGTGCGCTGCTGCTGTCCGCGGCGCTCGAGAAGCGGACGCACCGCGAGCCGACGCTGACGCTGGAGATCGACGGCGGCGGGCCCGGGGGCCGGATCCTGGCGACGGCCTCCCCCGCCGGCTGGGTCCGGGCAACGGCCGCGCACCCCGAGGCCGACGCGCCGTCGCGACCGGACGGGAAGCTGAACGTCGGGGCGGTCGTGGGGAGCGCCGGCGCCCTGGCGGTGACGCGCGACCTGGGGGCCGGCCAGCCGTATCGCGGGGTGGTGGACCTGGTTTCCGGCGAGATCGGCGAGGACCTGGCGCGCTACCTGCTGGAGTCGGAGCAGACGCCGTCGGCCGTCGGGGTCGGGGTGCGGCTGAACGGCGACGCGACGGTGGGCCAGGCGGGCGGGTACGTGATCCAGTTGCTTCCGGGAGTCCCGGACGACGAGGCCGAGGCGCTTTCCGGGCGCGTGCGCGAGCTGGGCATGGTCACCGACCGGTTGCGCGAGGGGCTGGGGCCGGACGCGTGGCTGGCACGGCTGTTCCCGGAGGGGTACGAACTGCTGGCGCGGCAGGCGGTGGAGTTCCGCTGCGGCTGCTCGGCCGATCGCGTCGAGCGGGCGCTCAAGCTGCTGGGCGAGGGCGAGGTCACGCGGCTGATCGAGGAGAAGCCGGACGAGCCGTCGATCGAGCTGACCTGCGGCTTCTGCCACGCGCGGTACGAGGTGCCGCGCGGCGACCTCGAGCGGCTGCGCGAGGAGATCCGGGCCGAGGCGCGCGAGCGGAGCGGTCAGCACGGCAGCTGAGTCTGACCGGCCGCGGCCCGGGACGCGCCGGGACGCGCGACGACCCTTTCGTTCCGGTAGCGCAGCCCTCCCAGTTCGAAGTCCAGGCGCAGCGGCGCCCGTCCCCGTACCTGCATCCCGCCACCGTGCTCTCCCCGCTGGTGGTGAAAGCGGCAGAGCGTCACGCGGTTGTCCGGCTCGTCGTCCCCGCCCCGGGCCCGATAGAGGACGTGGTGGTCCTCGAGCCGGGACGACGAAGTGCAGCCCGGAGCCATGCAACGCCAGCCGTCGCGCGCGTAGACGCCGGGCGGGCCGCGGTGCGCGTCGTGGGTGGCGGCGTAGGTCGTGAGCAGGGTGTAGAGGCCGAGCCAGCGGGCATCGAAGGGGGCGAGGTCGGCGGAGAACATTCGGACGCGCCGGGCGGCGGCCTCGAGCGCGCCGAGAAAGTCGGCCGCGATTCCGAACGAAAGGTCCAGCCGAAGGACCGCGACCTGGCCCCCGCGGTCGTCGGCCAGGCGGGAGAGCGCGCGGATCCGGGCGGTGGTCGCACCGGGTGGCCGCTCCAGCGAGCGGTGCCACGCGGCGTCGGAGAGCGGGTGCACGTCCCGGGCGCTCGGGCCGGACTCGG
Organism: Acidobacteriota bacterium; assembly: GCA_025456425.1. Taxonomy (GTDB): domain Bacteria; phylum Acidobacteriota; class Polarisedimenticolia; order J045; family J045; genus JALOKP01. Next base: position 46,717 of record JALOKP010000005.1, read on the forward strand.
CGAGACGGCGCTGGCGGATCGCGTGGAGCTCGTCGTCGAGCCGCTTGATCGTCGCCGACTCCGCGCGCAGGAGCCACGCCTGCTGCAACTCCCCCGGCGCCGGGCCGCGGCCGAGGATCCGCAGCACGCGGAGTGCGGCGAGGCTGGAGAGACGTCCCGCGGCGCGGGCCTCATCGAGGATGGAGAGCGGGGCCAGGCCGCGGGCCAGTGTCGCGAGGTCCTCCGCGACGCTGCGCGACATCCCCAGCCGGACCTCGGCGTAGTGGCGGATGGAGTCGAAGCCGAGCACGGGCCACGCCCGGGAGCGCGCCATGATCGCCAGCAGGTCGCCGAGGGAGCGGCGGATCTCCTCTTCGATGGCGACCAACTCGCCGAGCTGTCGGGCCAGCTGCGCCGCGTCCCCCTCCCCCGCGCGCGCGAACAGGTCCCCGGCGCGGGCGAGCAGGGCCTCCGCCCGACGGACCACGTCGGCCGATTCGGTGTCGGGCGGAGAACATTCGGACGGCAGGAAGGCCGCGGAGGGCGGGTCGGACGGGGCGGGCGGGGATCCGCGGCGCCGGTCCCACTCGGCTTCGCGCTCTGCCGGATCGGCCCGGTCGACGCGACACAGGAGCTCGAGCGCGCCATCGAGATCCGGGTGGGGGTCGAGCCCCGCCGCCCGCGCTTCGGCGACGAGAGCGGCCGTAAAGCCGCCGAGCGTGTCGCGCGTCCCGCAGACGCAGCGGTGGAGCTGGCGCACCTCGTGGAAAGCCGCGACGACCGGCGCCGGGAGGACGAGCCGAATCGTCGCGCGCGGTTCGTGGCGGTCGCTGTCGGGTCCGTCCTCGGCTGGCGAGACGGGGAAAGGTTCGCGATGCATCATGCGATCCGGAGAAGCGTCGGGAACCTCCGCCGGCACGCCCGGATCGAACATCGGCAGGCCGCGCGACTCCACGAAGCGGCGATTCCACGAGCGCTTCAGCGCTTCGGCAAAGGCGGGTCCGGCGAGGATCTGCGGGCAGGCCTCTGCAGCCCACTCGACCAGTTCGTCGGGCGGCCGCAGTTCTTCGTCGGGGCTGCCGTCGGGAAGGACGGGCCACGCCACCTGGCAGGCGCGGGACTCCCGGATCCGCTCCTTGAGGCGGCGCACTCCCGAGGCGCGCGCGATGCCGATCCAGGTGGGGGTGGAGTCGAGGTCGGCATGACGCGCGATCAGCACGGCTGCAACCGTGCCGAGAGGCGGTCCCCCGTCCGCGCCGTCGAGGGCCAGTCGCAGCCGGCGGCAACGACGCACCGCGCGGCCGAGTGCGGCCCGGTCGCGGAGCCAGCGGCCGGAGCGACCGAGGCGCTCGCGTGCGAAGTCCTCCGCGCGGGCGAAGCCGAGATCGAACCAGCCGCGCCCACCGGCAAAGGCCTCACCGGCACGCGCAAGCGGCAGCGCGAGGCGGTGCAGCCGCGCGGCCAGCGCCGTCGCGAGCCGGTCCAGGCCGTGCAGGCCGTGCGGGCCCAAGCCGTGTGCACCGGAAGGACCGCTCGGATCGAGCAGACCCGGCGAACCCTGCAGACCGTCTGCGCTGGTGCGCTCCACCCCCGTTTCGCGCATGAAACCTCCGCACGCACCCTCAACCTGTCGCATTGTACAAGGCAGACTTATCGCTGTCAATGCTTCAATGGCTTTTTCTGTTGCCGCTGCGGGACGGCGGCACTCGTCCGCCCGCGCGCAGCCCGACGGAGCGCGGGCTGTCGGATCGCGGCCGGCTGCGAGGTGAGTGATCCGCTCCCGATGTCGCCGGCCCCGGCGGATCGCGCGCTGGGCGAAGCGCCCCGGGATTCAGCGGGCGTCGCTCGGTGGCGGCGCGGATCGCGCGCGCCCCGTGCCGGGAGGAACTGGCGAACCTGGCGGACCCTGTGGACTTGGTGGAGCCGAACGGGATCGAACCGTCGACCTCCTGACTGCCAGTCAGGCGCTCTCCCAGCTGAGCTACGGCCCCAAGGCGACGCGAGGGCGCGGCGGTGAGCTGCGGCGCGGGCCTCGCAAAGCCCGGAGATGCTAGCCGTCCGGCACCGGGGTGTCAAAGCCGCGGCTTGTCCCGCTCCCGGCGCGGACCGATCGTTGCGGCGTGGCGGAGCGTGGGCGGATCGGGGACCGGAGGGCGAGGAGGGGGTCGGTCGCGAGGCTGGCCTTCCTCGCCGCGCTCGCCCTCGCCGGGGCCGCGGCCTGCGGCAAGGGCGGCCCTCCAGCGGCGGGACTGGGGGGCGAAGCGCTGCCGTTGTGGGTCACGCCCGAGCAGTTGGAAGCACACCTCGCGAGCGGGAGCGTGCTCCTCTTCGACAGCCGGCCGGTCGCCGACTACCGGCTCGGCCATGTCCCCCAGGCGCGGCCGCTACCTCTGGACGAAATCGCTCCCGCGGAGGAGGACTTCGAAGACGCCGCGCTGCGTCGCCTGGCCGCGGCGCTCGAGGCGGCGGGCTTCGATCCCGGCGCGGCGATGGTGGTGACCGGCGGGGGCGGACCCGACGGGTTCCGCCGCGCCGCGGCCGGCTGCTGGCTGCTCACGCTGGCCGGCGCCACGCGGTGCTCGGTGCTCACCGGCGGGATCGAAGCGTGGCGCGCGCCGGACGCCACGCCCGTCGCCGGCCTCTCCGCCGCAGGCGCAGGAACCGCCGCGCCGCGGATTCCGGCGCGACCGCCAGGGCTCGCGACGCTGCCGTATCTCCGCGAAGCGACGGCCCGGCCCGAGGGGGCGGTCGTCGACATACGCCCGCTCCATCGGGACCGGGACGCGGGCGGCACGGCCGCCGTCCCAAACGGCTGGATCCCCGGCGCCCTGTCCTGGCCCCTCCCGGATCCGGGACCGACCGACCGCGGCGCTCGCGCCGCCGCGCCGTTCGACCTCGCCGCGCTCGAGAGCTCGGCGACCGCGGCCGGGCTCTTCGCGGAGCGCGATCTGGTCGTCGTGGGCGAGTCGTTCCACGACGGAGCGCTCGGCTGGTTCCTGCTGCGCTACGGCCTGGGGGTGCGGGACGCGAAGCTCTTCCCGGGCGGGATCGCGGCCTGGCGCCGCGACCCCTCCCTGCCCTTCGCCGAGGCCGCGCCCACAGCCACAGCGGCGCGCGCGGCCCCGACGGCCCCCTAGCCCGCTACGGCAGGTCGCCCGGCGCCTGGCCGCTGCTGTTCTCGGCCACGATCCGGTAGATCCGCAGCGCCCGCCCGTCGAGGCGCGCGCCCGCGTCCCACCACTCCGGCTGCGTCGCGCCGCCGATCGCGCTCATCGGCGTGCCCGGGGCGTCGGCGCCCAGCACGTCGTACCGCGTCGCCGGTCCCTGCCCGGCCCCGGGTGCGGGCGCGGTCCAGGTCAGCCGGACGGAGTCGCCGACGCGGACGGCGCGCAGCGTGTTCCCGACCGGCGGCGGCAGCGCGAGCGTGGGCGGCGTCCAGGCATCGCAGACGATCCGGTCGCCCTGCAGGCGGATCTCGTCGAGGCCGCCCTCCACCACCGCGTCCGCACCGCCGGTGTCGGCGACGCGGGCCCGCACGCGCAGCGAGCCGGTCAGCGGGATCAACTCGCCCAGCTCGAACGACATCGGCGTCCAGGCCGCGGCCGCGGAGATCACCCGCTCGACCTCGGTCCAACTGGCCCCGTCGTTGGTGGAGACCTCGACCAGGAACCACTGCGCCGGCGGGTAGGACGGGATCCCCTCGCGGAAGTACCAGCGCGAGTAGGTCAGTCCCAGCGAGGCGTAGGCGGAGGCGTCGAGCGCCGGGGAGGTCAGCCAGGCTTCGCCACCGTCGACGTCGTCGTCGTGGGCGGTGACGCCGGCGTTGCCCGTGACCCAGGCGCGGGTGCTGGCCGCGCCCGCGTCCTCGCCCGGGTTCGCGGTCTTGCCGTTGCTGATCGTCGGCTTCGGCACACCGCGCTCCCAGCGGCCGTCGGTCGCGGTGCCGGCGGAGGTCCAGCCGCGGTCCTGCTCCGCGTCGTCGGCGAACAGGACCGTCGGGACCGGCGAGCCGACGCGCAGCACGAAGCGGCTGCGCGAGCGGCGCCCGCTCGCGTCGTAGACGTCCAGGCGCAGCGTGGCGTCGGTGAAGCAGGGGGCCTGGACCTGCACAGCGAACGCCGGGCCGGTCGGCTCGCTGCTCGCGCCCGGGGCCAGGTCGGGGTAGACGGCGTGGTTGTCGAGCACGCTCACCCCGGGGGTCTCGGAGACCAGGAAGGCCGAGATCCCGGTGAAGGTGCGGACCGCGTCGGTGTTGCGGACGGTCACGAAGAGCGTCGCGACCTCGCCGGGATCGAGCGCGAGGTCACCGTTGCCGCGATCCTGCCCCGTGTCGTCGAGCCGGTGCGAGAGGTAGCGCAGCTTGGCGTTGGCCTCGTTCGCGGCGGCGAGCGCGTCGACGCGCCCCGCGCCGAAGGTGTTGTCCTTGCCGGGGGTTCCCAGGTCGATCGCGGTCCCTTCGAGGATCGCGGCCATCTCGTCGCGCGTGAGGTAGGGGTCCCCTTCCAGCATCAGCGCGGCCAGGCCGGCGACGTGCGGGGTGGCCATCGAGGTCCCGGACATCGTGGTGTAGCCGTTGCAGAAATTGAACGAGACGGTGTCGGTCCCGGGCGCCGAGACGTCGGGCTTGATCAGCCCGGGCGGGTAGGGATGGTCGCCGAACCCCGGCACGTCCTCCCAGGTCACGGGGCCGAGCGAAGTGAAATAGGCGGCCGCGTCGTCCGGGTCGGTCGCGCCGACGGTGATCACCGACGGCACGTCGCCGGGGGTGCGGACGTTGTCCGGCTCGTTCCCGCCCCCTTCGTTCCCGGCGGCGACGATCATGATCGTCCCCATCGCGATCGTGTTCTCGCTGTTGCGGCGCCAGGTCGTGCGGTCGGGATCCCAGGAGTGCTGCCAGCCGAGGCTCATCGTGATCAGGTCGGCGCCGTTCTCGGCGGCGTACTCCATCCCGTTCCAGACGTCGACCTCGTCCGAAAGGCTGAGGCCGACCTTGATCACCATGATCTGCGCATCGGGCGCGACGCCGGTCTGCGTCCCCTGCGTCCCGTCGCCGGCGACCGTCCCGGCGGTGTGCGAGCCGTGGCCGGAGGCGGTGTCGCGCGGGTCGTTCGTGTTGATCTCGAAGTTCCAGCCGATCAGGTCGTCGACGCGGCCGTTGCCGTCGTCATCGACGCCGTTCAGGTCGGTCGGGTCCATCACGACGCGGTCACCGTCGAGGTCCTCGCCGGGGTTGATCCAGACGTGGTCGACGATGTCGGGGTGCTCGTAGCAGACGCCGGAGTCGATGTCGGCGACCACGACCCCCTTGCCGGTCAGGCCGAGCTGGGACCAGACCTCGGGCGCGCGCATCTTGACCACGCCCCAGTCGGTCGGGCCGTCGGGCTGGCCCTCCGGCCGCGGCGCCTCGACGAAGATCGGGCGCTTGGGGTTGTGGTTGATCCAGGCGACCTCCGGCCGCTGCGCCAGCGCGCGGATCACGGCTGGCGTGGCGTCGAGGCCGACGACGCTGGACAGCCAGAGCGGGCGGACGCGCGCCGCGAGCCCCTCGCGCTGGTAGCCGGCGACGGCGGCGAGCAGCGGGGCCTGGGTCCGCGCGGCGTGCTGCTTCAGGCGCGAGACGATCGTGCGGCGTGGATCGTCGGCCCGGGCGAGGCGCTCGATCGCCGTCGGCTCGAGCTGGTCGGCGAGGACGACGCTGACCGGGACCAGCTGGTCCGGGGCTGCCGCCTCGAGCGTGCGCGCGAGGTCGCCGCGCAGCTTCGACGAAGGGGGCGCAGGCGCGGCCGGCGGTCCGCCGGAGCCCCACGCGATCGACACGAAACCGAGCACCGCCCCCGCGGCGCACACGAACCGCCTGCCGACTCCCCGCATGCCGCCTCCTCGTCCCGTGCGCACCCCGCGCGGACGCCGCGCGCGGTGCACAGGCCCTAGGTACCGCGGAGGTGAACGCGGGTCAACGGGCAAATTCGGACGCGGGGCGGATCGGGAGGGGGCGTCGGCGACCCGGGGGCCGCGGACGCGAGCGCCGGCGCGGCAGGCGGGCTTGGCTGAGGGGCAGGGACTCGAACCCCGATTCTGCGGTCCAGAGCCGCATGTCCTACCGTTGGACGACCCCCCAGCAGGGTCAACCGCCGGGTACCTTCGCCCGAACCGTCAAGTCAGGCCCCTCGCGCGACGGGAGGCCGGCCGCCCCCGGACGCCGCGCTTCTGGCAGAATGCCGCCTCGCGGGCAGCCTTCCTGCCCGGCGGATTCCCAAAGAATTCGAGGCCTCACAGCATGAGCACGGCGGACAGCGCCCCTTCCGGGAACGTCGACTTCATCCGCGAGATCGTCCTCGCCGACCGCGCCAGCGGGAAGCACGACGGACGGGTCGCGACCCGCTTCCCTCCCGAGCCGAACGGCTACCTGCACATCGGCCACGCCAAGTCGATCTGCCTGAACTTCGGGATCGCGAACCAGTTCGGCGGGACCTGCAACCTGCGCTTCGACGACACCAACCCGGAGAAGGAGGAGCAGGAGTACGTCGACTCGATCATCCTGTCGGCGGAGGAGGTCCGCGGAACGCGCGGGACGCTGACCGAGCCGGGGATCGAGAGCCCGTTCCGGAACCGCTCGATCGAGGAGAGCCTCGAGCTGTTCCGACGGATGCGGGCCGGCGAGTTCCCCGACGGCGCGCGCACGCTGCGCGCGAAGATCGACATGGCCTCGCCCAACCTCAACCTGCGCGACCCGGTGCTCTACCGGATCAAGCGCGCGACCCACCACCGGACCGGCGACGAGTGGTGCATCTACCCGATGTACGACTACGCCCACCCGATCTCGGACATGCTCGAGGCGATCACGCACTCGATCTGCACGCTGGAGTTCGAGGACCACCGGCCGCTCTACGACTGGTGCCTGGACCAGCTGAAGACCCCCTGCCACCCGCAGCAGATCGAGTTCGCGCGGCTCAACCTGACCTACACGGTGATGAGCAAGCGCAAGCTGCTGCAACTGGTGCAGGAAGGGATCGTCGGCGGCTGGAACGACCCGCGGATGCCGACCCTGGCCGGGATGCGGCGGCGCGGCTTCACCCCGCAGGCGATCCGCGCCTTCTGCGACCGGATCGGCGTCGCCAAGCGCGACAGCGTCGTGGACGTCGCGCTGCTGGAGGACGCGCTGCGCGAGGACCTCAACCGCCGCGCGCCGCGCGTGATGGGCGTGCTGCGGCCGGTCAGGCTGGTGCTCGACAACTACCCCGACGGGCAGGTCGAGTCCATGGAGGTCCCGAACAACCCGGAGGATCCGGACGCGGGGACGCGCCAGGTCCCCTTCTCGCGCGAGCTGTACATCGAGCGCGAGGACTTCCGCGAGGACCCGCCGAAGAAGTTCCACCGCATGTCGCCCGGGCGCGAG
>JALOKP010000066.1 GCA_025456425.1 Acidobacteriota bacterium
AGCCGCTCCCACTCGGCCAGCGGCCGGTGCCAGTTCGTGGCCATGAAGCCGCCCTTGCAGGGCGGAAACGAGGCGGCGATCAGCCCGTCGACCACGCTCGCCGCCAGCTGGCCGAAGTACTCCGCCGCCGCCGGCGTGTCGTCGCGGTAGACCAGCGCGTTGTCCTGGTCGGTCAGCAGCGCCTGCTCCATCCGTCCTTCCGACCCGAAGACGATGAAGGCGTAGGGGCACGGCGGGCGGCCGAGCCGCGCCTCCGCGATCCGCAGCAGGCGCGCGATCAGCGCGTCGTTGAGGCGCGAGACGATCCGGCCGATCTCGGCGGCCTCGAGGCCGCCCCAGGCGAGGTGCTCGATCACGCCCGACAGCTCGCTCGCGTAGTTCGCCAGCGACTCGGCCTGCGCCAGCTTCTCGATCCCCGAGAGCAGGGAGGTCGGGCTGTTGGCCTGGCGGCGCAGGAAATCGGTGTCGGTGACCACCCCGACGACCCGCTCGCCCGCGAGGAGCGGGACGTGGTGCACGCGGTGCTCGAGCATGAAGACCAGCACCTCGAGCTGCGTCGAGTTGGCCGGGAGGGTCTTCATCGGCCGGGTCATGACCACCGACACCGGTGTCTCCGGGCCGCGCCCCTCGGCCAGCACGCGGCTGCGCAGGTCGCGGTCGGTCAGGATCCCGGGCGGTTCGGACTCGACCAGGACCGAGCTGACCCGCAGGTCGCGCATCGTGCGCGCCGCCTGCTCGACCGTGTCGTAGGGCCGGACGAAGACCGGCGTGCGCGACACCAGCGCCTGCGCCGGCGCGGCCAGGTCGCGCCCGGCCGGGAGGGTCTCGACGGCGGCCGCGGTCCGCAGGCGCTGCGCCAGGTCCTGCAGGAAGAACGACGCGAACTCCTCGCGCTTCATCAGCCGCAGGAAAGCCCCTTCCGGAATGCGGTAGACGAGCAGGTCCTCGCCGGCGAGGACGTCGACGTGCGGGGCGGCCTTTGCGATCAGGGAGGGGAAGCCGAAGAGATCGCCTTCCTCGAGTTCCTGCACCAGCACGCCGTCGCGCTCGAACCGGACTGCGCCCTTGCGGACCAGGTAGAGGTGCTCGCTGCGGGGGCCGCCGCGCTCGAGTACCGCCGCGCCGCGCGGAAAGTAGGCGACCTCGAGCGATCCCTCGGCGATCCGGAAGTCCTCCGGACGGAGTCGATCGAACGGGGGGTGGCTGCGCAGGAACTCGGCTGGTTCCATCGGCCCACCGCGGTCGCCCGCCGGGCTGGCGGCTGACCCAAGGGTGGGCGGATTAAAAGCCGGACTAACCCAAAGCGTCAACGGACTTTATCTGCATTGCATTACCGGTATGTGCGGGCCGGTCCCCAACTCGCCCTCCGGGGCGGGAGCCGGGCGTTGACTTGCATCAAGGCGCGCCGCCGCCCGCCGGGTCAGAGTTGCCCGGTCGAAGGGAGGCGCCGTGGCGGTCCGCCAGATCGTGGAGATCCTCGAGGAACTGTGCGACGGCTGCGGGGACTGCGTCCCCTCCTGCCAGGAAGGGGCGATCCTGATCGTCGACGGCAAGGCGAAGCTGGCGGCCGACGCGCTCTGCGACGGCCTGGGCGCATGCCTGGGGCATTGCCCCAAGGGTGCGATCCGGATCGTCGAGCGCGAGGCCGACGAGTTCGTGATGCCGCCGCACCTGGTCGGGCAGCCGCACCGCGGGGCCCTCGCCGCGGGCGCAGCGCACGGACCGAGGCCGGCGGCGTTCGCGGGGAGCGGCCCGCTCGACGCGATGCGCGCGATGCAGGCCGGACCCGCGGGCCCGGCGGCGGCCCACGCCGGCGGCTGCCCCGGCAGCCGGATGCGCGAGTTGAAGGCGCTCCCCAGCGCGCCGCCGCGCCCGGCCGGCCCGTCGCCGATGGCCGAGAAGGCCGCCTCCGGCGACTCGGCGCTGGCGCACTGGCCGGTGCAGATCGCGCTGGTCCCGCCGCACGCACCCTTCCTGCGCGGCGCCGACCTGCTGGTCGCCGCCGACTGCGTGCCGGTCGCGGTCCCTAACTTCCACCGCGACTTCCTCGACGGCCGCGCGGTGATGATCGGCTGCCCCAAGTTCGACGACCTCGGCGCCTACGCGCAGCGCTTCGCCGCGCTGTTCGCACAGAGCGGCGTTGCCAGTGTCAGCGTCGTCGTGATGGAGGTCCCGTGCTGCCAGTCGCTGCCCGAGGCGGTGCGCCAGGGTCGCGACGCCGTCGGGAGCGATGTGCGGGTGGAGAAGGTCGTGGTCGGGGTCGACGGACAGGTGATGTCCCGCGAGGCGCTCTGACGGGAGTCCTTCGGGCCGCCACGGAGGGCGGCCCCTACCGCACGACGCCGCACACACCGCATCGAACAAGCGCCGTCGAACGGACCGTAGGGGCCGGCCTCCGTGCCGGCCCGCTCATCCCGTCGCATGAAACGGGGCGGCCCGCAGGCCGCCCCGTCCGTGGTACGGATCGAACCCGCCGGCTATCGGTTGAGCTTGAGCCCCCGCTCGCGGATCACCTGCTGCCGCGGTGCCGGCGGGGCGCCGGTCTTCAGCACCGACTCCATCATCTTGAAGAAGATGTCGGTGTTGTCCATCACGCCGGTGAAGCGCTCGGCGCCGGGGCCGCTCGCCGAGACTGGGATGTCGGACGCGGTGTGCGCCGCAACCGAGTCGTTCAGGTGCCCCGTCACCAGGAAGTTCCCGGCCGTGTCGCGGGCCAAGGGGCCGCCGGGATAGGTGTTGAGCGGCGCCTGGTTGTTGAACGGCTGCTGCGAGTCGCGCAGCGGCTTCGCGTTGGTGAGCCAGTCCTCGTAGCGGTCGGCGTTGGCTGCGTAGCCGATCAGCATACGGTTGTCGACGTCGGTCGTGACGGGATATCCGTCGTCGGCCAGCGTGTAGCGCGGGAAGCCGGCCGCCTCGTAGGTCCCGACCACGTCCCGGCGCAGCTTCTCGGCCCCCAGACCGCTCGCGGCGCGGGAGACCAGGTCCGCGTTGGTGACGCGCGAGCCGCCGATGATGTTGACGCCGGCGCACTCGTGGTCGGCGGTCACGACGATCAGCGTCTCCGGGTGCTCGGCCTGGAAGCGGCGCGCGACTTCGATCGCGCGGTCGAACTCGATCGTGTCCAGCACCCAGCGCTCGGTGTCCATGTTGTGGGCCTGCTTGTCGATCGAGGCCGCCTCGACCATCAGGAAGAAGCCGTTGTCGTTGCGCGACAGCACGTCGAGGGCCTTGCCGGTCATCTCGTCGAGCATCGGCTGGTCGGGGAAGCCGTAGTCGGAGACGACCGACGCGTCGCCGCGGCGGCCGGCGACCTTGTCCAGCGCGATGTTCATGTTGGAGAGCGCGAAGAGGCCCAGCAGGCGCTCCGTGCCGTCGCCGACCGCCGAAAGCTCGGAGGCGCTGGCGGCGTAGGTCCAGCCGTCGGCGAGGTGGTCGGCGATCAGGTCGCGGCCGGCGTCGAGCGTCCCGGCCGGGACCCCCCAGCCGGCGGTCAGGTCGGCAGGCAGGACGTAGTCGTTGGAGGCGCTGCGCTGCGACCCCGGCGTGCCGGCCGGCAGGTACCACTTCCGGCCGCCGCCCATCAGGACGCGGATCCCGTTGCTGTTCCGCTCGTCGAAGTACTGGTCGACGATTCCGGTGCCGGACCCGCGCGACTGGGTGTGGCTGCCGTAGGACCCCGGCGTGGCGTCGAAGACGTCCGAGGTGGTCACGATCCCGCTGGTCTTGCCGCGCGTGCGCCACAGGTACTCGGTGATCAGCTCGACCCGCGGGTTGTCGAAGTTGTCGGTCGTGTCGTCCGGGAAGACGCCCTGCTGGTTGTTGTTCGACTTGTTGCCGGTGGCGTAGCAGGCCGCGCCGGGCGAGGAGTCGGTCACGATCGAGTTGAGCGAATGGGTGATCACGATCCCGGTGTAGGGGAGCTGGTCCATCGCCAGGAGGCCGCGGCTCTTCCCCTGGGCCGCTCCGTACTTCATCAGGCGGGCCGCGGTCCGGTGTGCGATCCCCATTCCGTCGCCGATGAACAGGATCACGTTCTTCGCGCCGCCCTGGCCGACGACGTTGCTCGGACCCGTGGCGCCGATCGGCTGGAAGCCGCCGCCCGGCAGGACCGGCCCGACGATCTCGAAGTTCCCCTGGCGGACGGCGGCCTGGCCGTCCCCCTGGACCGCTTCCACCTCGAGCAGGTGCGCGCCCGGCAGCTCGCTGGAGACGGCGCGCAGCGTGGCGACGGTCGCTCCCGCCGGCAGGCCCTTGACCGTCGCCGGGGTCAGCGTCACGGTGCCGGGAACCTCGGCGCCGTCGATCCGGAAACGGACCGAGGCGATCGCCTGGCCCGCATCCGGGGAGACGGTGGCCTGGAGGTCGAAGCGCTGGCCGACGAGGAAGCGCGAGACGTACGGCGGGTTCGGGTCGTTCTCGGTGAAGAGGTTGCTGGGGGGCGTGAGGCGCGTCACGGCCGGCGCGGCGAGCGCGGCGCTGGCCGCGGCGGCGAGCAGGCCGGCGCCCGCGGCGAGCCGGAGTCCCTTCATGGCCTTCGTCACTGTGGTCTCTCCCCTTCGAGCACCCGCGCGGGTGCCCCGGTCGGCGGGACGGCGGTCCCGTTGGTCGTCAGTGGTCCTGGATCGCGTGGTCGTGGGCGGAGTGATCGTGCGGTGCGTGATCGTGCGGTGCGTGGTCGTGCGTCGGGCTCTCGGCCGCGGCCCCGGGGGGCGCGGGATCGAGCAGCAGGCGGACGTGGGAGACGCGGCCGTCGGGCATCGGTCGGGCGCCGAGCTCGAGCGTCCCCGTCAACAGGAGCGGGCCGGGCGTGTAGGGGACCGGCTCGGTGCGCCGGTCGGGAAGCAGGACCTGGACGATCGTCGGCGGCAGGTCGTCGGCCATCCCGTACTCGTCCTCGTGGAGCACGAACGGGTACGGCGCGAGCACCAGGAAACCGGGCTGCGGGCGATCCGAGCGCGCCATGTAGCCCAGCAGCCGCACCGGACGACCCGCGAGCCGGAGGGCCTGGTCGGAGTACTCGAGCCCCCGCGGACCGACCGGCATCCGGTAGAGGTCGCGGAACTCGAGGTCCGTCACGCCGGCCGGCGCGAGCGGACGCGGCGGGCGCTCGCCCACGGCGCCCGGGCCGGCGATCGGGGCCGCCGGGGGGGGCAGGGTCTTCTCGTGCGCCGGCGCGCCGCCGATCGCGGCGACCAGCGCGAGCGCGGCGGCGATGCTGGGGGACAGGATGCGATGTCGTCCGTTCATGGCCGGGAACTTACGCGGCCGCCGTGACGGGTTCGCGGCAGCGGCGTAAACACCGCGCGACGATCGCCGACCTGGCACCGGCGCTGGCCTCCGCGGCCCGGGCCTGGCCGCGGGGCGGCCGCTTCTTTTGTCACACGGTCGTCGGAGCCCTTAGTACACGGCCCCCGGGGCCCGCGCTAGCATCAGGGGTTCCGGCGGCCCCCCGCTCTCCGCCCGAGCCGCCGCCCGTGGAAGGCCGTCCCGTGGACACCGCGCACCCCGAGCCGATCGCTCTCAACTCCCCCGAGACCTACTTCAACCGCGAGTTGAGCTGGCTGGCCTTCGCCCGCCGCGTGCTGGCGCTGGTCGAGGATCCCGCGCTGCCCCTGCTGGAGCGAGTCAAGTTCGCCGGGATCATGGGGATGCTCCACGACGAGTTCTTCATGAAGCGCATGAGCGGCCTCAAGCGCCAGGTCCAGCGCGGCCGCAGCAAGCGCTCGCTCGACGGCCGGCTGCCGCTCGAGGAGTTCGCGGCCTGCCGCGCGGAGATCCTGCAACAGGTCCGCGCGCTCGAGCGTGTCCTGCGCGACGAACTGCGCCCGGCGCTCGACGCCGCCGGGGTCCCGATCCACGACGTCGCGAGCCTGGCCCCGGAGGAGCGCGCGCAGCTGCGCGAGCAGTTCCGCACCGGGATCCTGCCGATCCTGACGCCGCTGGCGGTCGACGCCGAGCACCCCTTCCCGTTCATCAGCAACCTGGGGCTGAACCTCGCGATCGCGCTGGGCAACGGCAAGGGCGGGCGCGAACGCTTCGTGCGGCTGAAGGTGCCGGGCAACCGCCCGCGCTGGATGGCGCGGCCGGGCGGGCCGGGGGTGGTGCCGCTCGAGCAGGTCATCGCGGCGAACCTCGACCTGCTCTTCCCCGGCGCCCCGCTCGCGCGCGTCCACGCGTTCCGGGTGACGCGCGGTGCGGAGGGGGACGCCGCGCGGGACCTCGACGCGGCGGAGGACGAGCTGCGCGAGCCGGGGAGCATCGTCCGGCTCGTGTCCGACGAGCTGAAGGCGCGACGCTTCGCCGGGCCGGTGCGGCTGGAAGTCGACGCCGCGATGCCCGAACCGGCGGTGCGCTGGCTGGCTAGCCAGCTCAAGGTCGGCCCGGACGACGTCTATGCCGTCGATCACTTCCTGGGGCTCGCCGACCTGATGCGGCTGGAGATTCCCGACCTCGACGAACTGCGCTACCCGCGGCACGTCCCGCAGGTCCACCCGCGCCTGCGCGAGCTCGACGCATCCGATCCCGGCGCGATCTTCGAGGAGATCAGGAGCGGCGACATCCTGCTCCACCACCCCTACGACAGCTTCGACAGTTCCGTGCTGCGCTTTCTGGAGTCGGCCGCGGTCGACCCGCAGGTGCTGGCAATCAAGCTGACGATCTACCGCACCAGCGGCGACTCGCCGATCGTCCGCGCGCTGGCCGAGGCGGCGCGGCGGGGCAAGCAGGTCGCGGTGCTGGTCGAGATCACGGCCCGCTTCGACGAGGCCCCCAACATCGCGTGGGGCGAGCTGCTGGAGAACGAGGGGGTCCACGTCGCGTACGGCGTCGAGCGGCTCAAGACGCACGTCAAGCTGGCGCTGGTCGTGCGCGAGGAGGCCGGCCAGGTGCGGCGCTACGCGCACATCGGGACCGGCAACTACCACACCGGCACGGCGCGGATCTACGAGGACTTCGGGATCCTGACCTGCCACCCCGAGCTCTGCGAGGATGCGGCTTCGGTCTTCAACGAGCTGACCGGCGCGCTCGGCGCGCAACCGTTCCGTCGGCTCCTGGTCGCGCCCGAGTTCATGCGGTCGCGTTTCATCGAGCTGATCCGGCGCGAGGCCGAGCACGCGCTGGCGGGCGCCCCGTCCGGAATCTACGCCAAGATGAACCAGCTGCAGGACCGCGAGATGATCAGCGCGCTCTACGAGGCCGCCCGCGCCGGCGTGCCGATCACGCTCAACGTCCGCGGACTGTGCTGCCTGCGGCCCGGCGTGCCGGGCCTTTCGGAGACGATCCGCGTCTACAGCGTGGTCGGACGCTTCCTCGAGCACAGCCGGCTGTACCGCTTCGTCAACGGCGGGCAGCCCGAGTACTACACCGGCTCGGCGGACTGGATGAAGCGCAACCTCGAGAACCGGGTCGAGACGATCGCGCCGGTCCTCGACCGCGAGGTCCAGGCCGAGCTGGATCGGATCGTCGCGGTCTACGAACTCGACAACTGCTCGGCATGGGATGCGCTGCCCGACGGCCGCTACGAGCGGCGGCATCCCGCGCCGGGCGAACCGCGGCGCGCCGCGCAGGAGGAGTTCATCCGCCTGGCGAGCCAGCGCGCCGGGGCCTGACCGGGACCCTCCCGAACGGACGCCCGGCGATCGAGGCCGGTAAATCGGGTAGACTGGCGGGCCTTCCGCAAGGACACCCGCATGGTCACCCGGCTCGAGATCGGGATCCGTCCCGGCTTCGTCGACAGCCTCGGCGAATCGGTGGCGAAGAAGATCCGCGACTACCTGCACGTCCCCGTCGGCCGCGTCCGCACGCGCGACGTCTTCCACGTCGAGCCCGCGCTCCCCGCCGCCGACGCGCTGCGCGTCGCCGACGAGTTCGCCGGGCCGGTCGTCCGCGTCGGCGCGGTCGAGCGTCTGGTCGACGAGCCTTGCGACGTGGTCGTGTCGGTCGGCTACCGGCCCGGCGTGACCGACCCGGTCGGCAAGTCGGCCAGGGTCGCGATCGAGGACCTGCTGGGCCGCCCGCTGGCCGCCAGCGGCGGAGCCGGGGCGGTCTACGCCAGCCGGCTCTATCTGCTCTGCGGCGTCTCGCTCGAGGAAGGGCAGCGGATCGCGCGGGAGCTGCTGGCCAACGAGGTGATCGAGCGCACCTCGGTGCAGCACTACCGCGACTGGCTGGCCGCGCCGCCCGACCTGACCGTCCCGCACGTCGTCGAGGCGCCGCCGCACGCGGTCGAGGCGATCGACCTCGAGGTGAGCGACGAGCGGCTGGCCGCGATCTCGCGCGAGCGCCTGCTGGCGCTGTCGCTGGACGAGATGCGGACGATCCGCGACTTCTACCGCGAAGCCGGCCGCGACCCGCGGCGGCTCTCGCTGCGCCTGCCGCCGCAGCCGACCGACGTCGAGCTGGAGTGCCTGGCGCAGACCTGGTCCGAGCACTGCAAGCACAAGATCTTCGCGGCCGAGATCGAGTACGAGGGCGATCGCGCGCCGGAGACGATCCGCTCGCTGTTCAAGACCTGCATCCGCGGCGCGACCGGGACGATCGACGCGGAGCTGCGCGCGCGCCACGGGAAGAGCTGGCTGGTCTCGGTCTTCGTCGATAACGCCGGCGTGATTGCCGCGACCGAGCGGCACCACCTGGTCTACAAGGTCGAGACCCACAACTCGCCGTCGGCGCTCGACCCCTACGGCGGCGCGATCACCGGGATCGTCGGCGTCAACCGCGCGAGCTGCCGAAGGGGCTGCTGCACCCGCGCCGGATCCGCGACGGCGTGCACCACGGCGTGATCGACGGCGGCAACCAGTCGGGAATCCCCTACGGCCGCGGCTGGGAGTTCTTCGACGAGCGCTACCTGGGCAAGCCCCTGGTCTACTGCGGCACCGTGGGACGGATGCCGGTGACGGTCGGCGGCCGCCCCGCGGAAGAGAAGGGCGCGCGGCCCGGCGACCGGATCGTGATGGTCGGCGGCCGGATCGGGAAGGACGGGATCCACGGCGCGACCTTCAGCAGCGCCGAGCTGACGGAAGAGAGCCCGGTCCAGGCGGTCCAGATCGGCGACCCGATCACGCAGAAGATGATGTTCGACTTCCTGCTGGAGGCGCGCGCGCTGGACCTCTACAGCTCGATCACCGACAACGGCGCGGGCGGGTTGTCGTCGTCGATCGGCGAGATGGCGTCAGCGCCCGGCGGCGCGCGGCTCGACCTGGCCGCCGCGCCGCTCAAGTACCACGGGCTGGCGCCGTGGGAGATCCTGCTCTCCGAGGCGCAGGAGCGGATGTCGGTCGCCGTCCCGCCGGAGAAGCTGGACGCCTTCCTGGAGCTGGCGCGGCGGCGCGAGGTCGAGGCGACCGACCTGGGCGAGTTCACCGCCAGCGGCATCTTCCACGTGCTGCACGGCGAGCGGACGGTCGCCTGGCTGCCGCTGGCCTTCCTGCACGACGGGCTGCCGCCGATGAAGCTCGTCGCGCGCCACGCGCCGCCGTCCGGCCCCGAGCCGGCGGCGCTGCCGGAGCCGGCGGACGGCGCCGCGGGGGCGGCGCTCGCGGCGGGCCTCCTGGCGCGCCACAACCTGGCCTCGAACGAGGACCTGGCGCGAACCTACGACCACGAGGTCAAGGCGCTGTCGGCGGTCAAGCCGTGGGTCGGCGTCCACCGCGACGTGCCGTCCGATGCCTCGGTGATGTTCGTCGACTACGACGGCCCCACCGGCTACGCGCTGGCCGAGGGGATCTTCCCGCGCTACTCGGACATCGACGCGCGGGCGATGGCCGAGGCCGGGGTCGACCTCGCAGTGCGCCGGGTGATCGCCGCCGGCGCCGACCCGGAGCGGATCGCGGCGCTCGACAACTTCTGCTGGCCCGATCCGCTCCCCGGCCCCTCCAACCCCGACGCCGAGCACAAGCTGGCGCAGTTGGTGCGGGCCTGCCGCGGGCTCCACGACATCTGCGTCGCCTACGGCGTGCCGCTGATCTCGGGCAAGGACTCGATGAAGAACGACGCCGTGGTCGGCGGCCGGCGGATCAGCATCCCTCCCAGCCTGCTGGTCTCGGCGATCGGGATCGTCTCCGACGCGCGGCGCGCGACGACGCTCGAGGCGCGGCCGCAGGACCAGGTGCTGGTGCTGGTCGGCGAGACGCGAGACGAGCTGGGCGGCAGCGAGTGGGCCGCGGCGCGCGGCGTCGCCAGCTACCGCGTGCCGGTCTTCCGGCCCGAGGTCTGGGCGGCGCGCTACCGCCGCGTGGCCGACGCGATCGCGCGCGGCCTCGCCGGCGCGGCGCACGCGCCGGGGCCGGGCGGGCTGCTCCCGGCGCTGTTCCGGATGGCGCGGGCCGCCGACGCCGGGCTGACGGTCGACCTGGGGCAGATTCCGGTGGAGCCGGGCCCGGGCGCTCCTCCCGGCTGGGAGGCGCGGCTGTTCGCCGAATCGGGCGGGCGGTTCCTGCTGGCCTGCGCGCCGGAGCGGCTAGGCGAGCTGCTGGCCGCACTGGGCGACGAGCCGGCGGCGCCGATCGGGCTGTTCCGGCCGGAGCGGCAGCTGACGCTGACGCTCGCGGGACGCGCGCTGGTCGACGCGCCGCTGGCGCAGCTCACCGCGGCGTGGAAGCGCGCCGGCGAGGCGCGGGCATGAGCGGCGCGGTGCAGGTCCTGATCCCGACCGGCCTCGGCCTCAACTGCGAGGCGGAGACGGGGCACGCCTTCCGGAGCTGTGGCGCCGAGGTCGACCTGGTCCACCTGACCGACCTCTTCACACGCCGCCACCCGCGGCGGATCGCCGACTACCGCGTGCTCGCGGTCGTGGGCGGCTTCGCCTACGGCGACCACATCGCGGCCGGCTTCGTGCTGGCGACGCGGATCCGCGCCCACCTGCGCGACGACCTCGCGGCCTTCCTGGCGGGCGGCGGGCTGGTGATCGGGATCTGCAACGGCTTCCAGACGCTGGTCCGGCTCGGCCTGCTCCCGGGACCCGACGCCGGGCCGCACGACTTCGTGCCGCGCGCCGCGCTGACCAACAACGACCGGCTCGGCTACCGCAACGCGTGGGTCCGCATGGCGGCCGACCCGGCGTCCCCCTGCCTCTGGACGAAGGGGATGGGGAACTTCGACCTTCCGGCGCGGCACGGCGAGGGGAAGTTCGTCGTCGAGTCGGAGGCGGTGCTGGACCGGCTCGAGGCGCGCGGCCAGCTCGCGCTGCGCTACGCCGGCCCGGACGGCGCCCCGACCGTGGCCTGGCCCGCCAACCCCAACGGTTCGGCCCGCGGCGTGGCCGGGATCTGCGACCCGACCGGACGCGTGCTCGGCCTGATGCCGCATCCGGACGCGTTCCTGCACGCCTGGCACCATCCGGACTGGCGGCGGAGCGACGACCCGGCCGGCCGGATCGCCCCCGCCGGGCTCGAGATCTTCCGCCGCGGTGTCGACGCCGCGGCTCGCGCCTGAGCCGCGCCGCGCGCGCCGGACGGGGCGCGCGGCGGGCGGTATCCTCTGGCCCGTGCTGTCGCGCGAAGAACGGATCCTGGCCGAGCTGCTGGTCTCGCGGGGACGCGTGCCGCGCGACGTGCTGGAGCGGCTCGACGAGGACCGCGCCCGTTCGACCGGCGACCTCTCGCTGAGCGACCTCCTGGTCGGCCGCGGCCTGCTCGAGCGCGGCGAGGCCGAGCAGCTCGAGCGCGAGGCCGGCGCGCTCGACGCGGCGCTGGGGAGCCCACAGCCCGGCGGCGGCCGCCTCGGCGAGTTCGTGCTCGGACGCGAAATCGGGCGCGGCGGGATGGGGATCGTCTACGAGGCGGTCCAGGAGCCGCTCGGCCGGCGCGTCGCGCTCAAGGTCCTGTCGGCCGCGGCGGCGCTCGACGCCCAGCAGATCGAGCGCTTTGCTCGCGAAGCCCGCGCCGCGGCGCGGCTCGACCATCCCGGGATCGTGCGCGTCATCACCTCGGGCGATGCGGCGGGGCTGCGCTACTTCGCGATGGACCTGGTCGACGGGGAGGGGCTCGACCGCCGGATCGCCGCCGGCCCGCTGCACCCGGGCGAGGCGCTGGCCATCGCGCTGCAGGTCGCCGGGGCGCTGGCGGCGGCGCACGGCGCGGGGCTCGTCCACCGCGACATCAAGCCCTCGAACATCCTGCTGGACCGCGAGGGGCGCGCGCGGCTGGCCGACTTCGGACTGGTCCACGACCACGCCGCGGTCTCGATCACGCGCTCGGCCTCGGTGCTGGGGACGCCGGCGTACATGTCGCCCGAGCAGGCGAAGGGCGAGCCGGCGGCGCCGGAGCACGACGTCTACGCGCTGGGCGCGGTACTGTTCGCGATGCTGGCCGGGAGGCCGCCCTTCCCCGGCGACCATCCCAGCGCGGTGCTGTCGCAGCTGCTGACGGTCCCGGCGCCGCGATTGCGCGAGGTCGCGCCGGAGACGCCCGCGGCGCTCGCGGCGGTGGTCGACCGCGCGCTGGACCGGAACCCGGGCGCGCGCTACCGGTCGGCCGCGGAGTTCGCGTCCGACCTGGAGCGCGTCCGGCAGGGCGAGGCCCCGGAGGCCGTGCGCCGGCAGCGCCAGCGCGCGCTGGGGCGGGCGCTGCGCCGGGTCGGGGCCGCGGCCGCGGCGGTCGCGCTGGTGGGCGCGGTCGGCTTCGCGGTCCGCGCGGCGTGGCACGCCACGAGCGGGGCCGGCTCCGCGCGCGGTCCCACCCTCGAGCACCTGCGGCGCGCGACCGACCTGCCGGGCGCCGAGTCGTATCCCTCGCTCTCCGCCAACGGGAAGGCACTCGCCTTCGTCCACGGCTCGGGCGCGGCGATGGACGTCTACCTCGACCGGCTCGAGGCGCGCTCCCCCGTCAACCTGACCGCGGCCTGCCCGCAGGTCGACTCGCACCCGGCGCTCTCACCCGACGGGAATCAGGTCGCCTACGCCTCCGAGTGCGGCGGCGGCGGGCTGTTCGTCGTGCCGGCCGGCGGCGGAACGCCACGCCGGATCGCGCCGCGCGGGTTCCACCCGGCCTGGTCGCCGGACGGCCGCCAGCTCGCGTTCTCGCTGCGGCCCGACCGCGGCTTCTCGCTGGGCTGGCTCAAGTCGGAGAGCGAGATCCGCGTGCTCGACCTCGCAACCGGTTCCGAGCGGACGGTCGCTGCCGACGGCGGTGTTCAGCCGGCCTGGTCGCCGGACGGCCGGCTCATCGCCTATCGCGTCCCGCGCGGCGACGCGCCGGGCCTGCGGGTCGTGCGGGCGGACGGCACGGCTGCGCCGACGCGGATCGTGACCGGCGACCCCGAAGCGCGCGATGTCCATTGGGCCGCCGACGGCGCGGGCCTGTTCTTCGCAGGGCCGCGAACCGGCGTGATCAACCTCTGGTTCGTGCCGCTCGACCCGGAGACGGGAGGCGAGGCCGGGCCTGCGGACATCGTGGTGACACCGACCGACGAGGTGCTGCAGTCGCCCGCTGCCTCGCGCGACGGGCGGCTGCTGGCCTTCACTTCCTGGCGCATCGCCGCGTCGATCGTGCGGCTGCCGATCGTCCCGGCCACCTTCCAGCCGACCGGACCGCCGGCCCGCCTCTCCGGGACCTCGCGCGTCGAGTCGATGCCGGACCTCTCACCCGACGGGCGGCGCGTGGTTTACATCGCGCAGGACAGCCGCTTCGACCTCTGGACGATGGCCGTCGACGGGACCGAGCAGCAGCGCCTGACCAACGACGGTTACGAGGAGCACGATCCGCGCTGGTCGCCCGATGGCTCGCGCATCGCCTTCGTCAGCAACCGCAGCGGGACTTTCGAGGTTTTCGTGATCGACGCGGCGGGTGGCGAGCCGCGCCGCGTGACGCGCTGCGCCAAGGGGCGCGCCAGCATGCCGGTCTGGTCGCCCGACGGGCGGCGGATCGCGTTCCTGGCCCAGGATGCCGGGCTGTTCGTGGTCGACGCCGAAGCGGTCGAGGCGCCGGGAGAGCCGCTGCTCGACGCCGGGGGCCGCGCCCCGAACTTCTTCCCCGGCGACTGGTCGCGCGACGGCCAGCGGCTCGTCGGGACCGACGGGCGGCTCGTGGTCTATTCGTTCGACGATCATTCGCTCGCGACGCTGGACGTTCCGGCCACGACCAGTACCTGGCTTCCCGACGGCCGGATTCTCGCCGGGAGTGCGTCGCGGTTCCGGGTCGTCGATCCGCGGGACGGCTCGACAGTCGCGGACCTGCCGGCTGGCGGGAGCACCCTCGTCGCGCCGCACGTTTCGCTGGCCCCGGATCGCCGCTCGCTGGTCTACAGCGTCTCCGACAGCGAGGCGGACATCTGGGTCGGGGACCTTCGCCGCTGAGCCGTTCCCGGGACGGCCGCACAGCCGCCCCCGGCGCGGCCGCAGATCGACCCCCGCCGGGCCCACCAACCGTTGTAGAGTGCGCGGCGAGGAGGACTCCCCCATGCCGTTTCTGTCGCTCTGGCTGCCGGTCGTGGTCGCGACGGTGGTCGTGTGGATCGTCAGTGCGCTGATCTGGATGCTGCTCGGCTACCACAACAAGGACTTCCGGAAGTTCCCCGACGAGGAGCGGTTCCGCGCGCTCTACGGGGACGGGAAGATCGCACCGGGGCAGTACGTGACGCCGTATTGGCAGGACGCGAAGGGTAAGGACGACAAGGAGTTCATGAAGCGCTTCGAGGGCGGTCCGGTCGGGCTGCTCGTGGTGGGCCGGAACGGCCAGCCGAACATGGGCCGGAACATGGCGCTCTCGCTCCTCTTCTACTTCGTCGTCAGCTTCATCGTCGCCTACATCGCGCGGCACACGCTGAGCTTCACGACCGATTCCCACACCGTGATGCGCGTCACCGGGACGATCGCCGTGGCGATCTACGCGCTGGCCGGCATTCCCGACTCGATTTGGTTCTGGCGGCCCTGGTCGGTGACGCTGAAGAACTGCTTCGACGGCGTGATCTACGGCCTCGTCACCGGCGCGACCTTCATGCTGCTGTGGCCGGCGGCGCACTAGACCTGCTGAACGCGGCGCCCGCGCTCCTGGCCGAGGGATCGGTCGTGGAGCGCGTGCGACGCGGCGCGCCGGGAGCGCTCCACCTCGAGCTGCTGACCGCGGCGTTGGCGCTGGAGCCCGCCGGGCGGGCGCTGCTCGAGCCGATCTGGCGCGGATACCTCGCGGTCGCGCGCTCGGCCGGGCTGCCGATCGTGCTGCTGACGCCGACCTGGCGGGCGAACCGCGACACGGTGGCGCGGGCCGGGCTCTCCGGCGAGGCGCTCTCCCGCGCGAACGTGGCGGTCCTCGAGGCGCTGCGCCGCGAGCACGCCGCGGCGGGCGGCGGGCCCGTGCTGGTCGCGGGGCTGCTCGGGCCGGCGGGCGACGCGTACGACCCGTGGGCCGCGCTGGGCGAGCGCGAGGCGGCCGGGCTGCACGGGTGGCAGGCCCGGCAGCTGGCCGGGGCGGGCGTGGATCTCCTGACCGCCCAGACGCTCCCCGCGCTGTCCGAGGCGCGCGGCCTCGCGCGGGCGATGGCCGGGGCGGGTCTTCCCTACCTGCTGAGCTTCATCGTCCGGCCGGCCGGCGAGCTGCTGGACGGAACGCCGCTGGACGACGCGATCGCAGCGATCGACCGCGACGCGCGGCCCGCACCCGTCGCGTACACGATCAACTGCGTCCACCCCGACCCGTGCCGGGCCGCGCTGGCGGCAGTGCGTTCGCGTGCGCCGCATGCCCTGGACCGGGTGCTCGGACTGCAGGCGAACGGCTCGGCGCTGCCGCCGGAGGCGCTCGACGGCGCGGACGCGCTGCACTCCGACCCGCCGGGAACGTGGGGCGCGGCCATGGCCGGGTTGCGGCGGGATTTCGGCCTGCGCCTGCTCGGCGGCTGCTGCGGCACCGACGAGCGCCACATCGCGGCGATCGCCGCGCACCTGTAGCCAGGCGCCCGGCCGGGGGGGTGCGGCGCGGGGGGCCGGCGGGAGGGGCGCCGCGCGGGAGACCGACGGGAGGGGCGCGGCGCGGTCCAGGGCCCCTGGGACTCGGCCTGGCCGCCACCCGCGGGAACAGAGCCGGGCCGAATGCACCTCCGGAGGAACGGAGCAGGGCTAAGTGCACCTCGCGTGTGCCGCCGCAGCGCTCCGGCGGCGAAATCGCGCCATTTGAGGCGGTTTCGGCCGGCGGAATCCGACCCCGGGGAGCGATTTGGACGAATCCGGGCTACGGGTGGTGCACACAAGGCGGCTCCGTTCCTTCAGTTGTGCATTCGACCCGGCTCTCTTTCGGGAGCGGCGGAACCGGAAGCGGGACCGGCGTCGGAACCGGGCGCGGATCCGGAGGACGGAGCGGGTCCCGGAGCGGACTCGGCAGCGGGCCCGGCCCCCGCGGACTGCGCCGCTCCGCTCAGGGCAGCGGCCGGAACACGCCGAAGCAGCTCGTGTAGCCGTGCAGGAAGGTCTCCCCGCCGACCTGCCCGATCTCGCCGTTGCAGAAGAAACCGCCCAGCGGCATGCGCCCGAGGTGCTCGAACAGCCGCCGGCTGTCGTGGTCGGGCTCCCCGAAGAGCTGCTGCCCGCGCCCCAGGCAGGAGAACAGCAGCGCCCCCGCCGGCCCCGGCCGCCCCGCCGGCTCCGCTGCAACGCCGCGCGCGTACCGCCCGAGCTGCTCGTCGAGGTCAGCGCGTGCGGCCTCCGCATCGCGCAGCACGAACTGCAGCACCTGCTGCGCGCGCGGGTAGGCGCCGATCGCCAGCGCCCCCGACTCCTGGTCGGCGCCGACGATGTTGCGGACCAGCAGCTCGCCGTCGCGGAACGGCGTCTGCCCCTCGCGCATCTCGAGCCCGACGAAGAGCGAGTGGCGCATCAGGGACTGGTCGCGCTCTTCCGCCCCCTCGAAAATCTCGCCCAGCACCTTCATCGGCGCCGAGCCGCCCAGCTCGTAGACGACGTTGTCCTCGCACTCGGTGATCGCCATCGGGTCCCCGAGCGGCCGGCAGCCCTGCGCGACGATCGTGTCGACCGCGATGTTGCCGTGCAGCGCGACGCCGACGGTCCCGGTCCGGAAGTGCTCCTGGTCGAGGAAGAGCGCGTTCTGCCCCGGCGCCTCGCCGCCGCTGGCGAGACCGCCCAGCTTGCGGCCCGCGGGGTAGGCGGCGTCGAGGCCACGCACCAGGTCCTCGGCCTCGGAGGTGAAGGGATCGGGAAGCAGCAGGAAGTGCGGTCGGTCGGCGGGAGCCACGCCGATCAGCGCGTGCCAGTCGTCGGCGTCGGAGGCGGGCGGCAGCACGCGGCCGGAGGGGATCCGGATCGGCGTGACGGTCACGCCCGGCAGCACGGCGGCGGTGACCGACAGCGCCGGCGCGGCCTCGACCTCGCGCCCATCACCGATCACGCCGCCTCCGCTGCAGCCCAGGACCGTCGCGCCGGGGAAGAACGCGGCGAAGGTCGCTGGAACGCGCGCATAGGCGCCGGCGTGGGCGGAGGAGACGAAGACCAGGACCAGTTCGGGCGCCGCCCCGCCGAGCGCGGCCTTGACCTCGGCCGCCGCTTCGGCCGCGGCCTGGCCCAGGTCGGGGCGTTCGGAGAGGGCGGAGGCCCAGCGCATGGGGAGGTTATTGCCAGTCCTGGGGGAATCGCGCAACTCGTGGCCGGCCCGCCGCTGGGGGGGTGGCGCCGCGGCGGGCCCCGAGTACTTCCGGGGCCCGCTCCTCTCCTCGCTACGGACAAGGGGCCGTGTTCGGCCTCTGGCTCCCCGCGCTGTCCGTACCCAGGCTCGACTCGGCGCACCCGATCCGGCTCACGAGGTAGTAGAACGATTCCGTCTCCGCCGGGAGTTCGCCGTCCGTGACGGCGGTGGAGTACGTCAACTCCCCGAAGCAGGCGTGGTTGTAGGTGAAGGCGGCCGGGGGCGTTCGTTGGCCGCGGTACACTCCAAACGGGCCACCGATCCCGTCGTCGCTCCACTGGATCGTAGCGTCCGTTCCTACCAGATGCGAGACGATCAGCGTGTTCCCGATGGGCGGCGGCGGGTCGTAGGGATTGGATGGCGCGCAGTCGCACGCGTCGCCGAACCGGTCTCCGTCCTGATCCAGCTGGTCGGCGTTCGGCGTCGCCACGCAGTTGTCGACGCCGTCGCGCACGCCGTCGTCGTCGGTGTCGATCCACTGCGCCACAAAGTCCTGCCCGAGGACGTCCGCGTTGACGACCGTCACGGCGCGCTGCGGCGGGACGAAGGTCGTGTAGCTCTGCGTCGGCGTGACGATGTAGTTCCCCGGAGGCAGCCAGGTCAGGCGGTAGGAGCCGGTGCTGTCGGTGACCTTCGTCCTCGACGCAGCTCCGTTCAGCACCACCAGAACGCCGGGAACGCCGACGCTCTCGTGGAGTACCTGGCCGGCGATCGCGTGGGTCGTCCCGGGGGCGAAGTACTCGTCCGCTCCGATGTCCGCCGTGTAGCCCTGAACCCGATCGTCTCCCTCGAAGTCCAGTGCGGGGATGCCGGGCGCAGCCGCACTGCCGGCGTCGATGCATGGTGACTCACCCAGGAGGTGATAGTCGCCCGTCGCTGCGCTGACGAACCGCGGATCCGCCGAGATCATCGAAGACACCGCGGGCGTATCGCCTTCGCTGTACAGGGAGCCAACGTCACAGTGGGCGATCGTGATCGCACCGCCCGAGGCGTTCGCCAGCGAGATGTCGTCCGCGTCCCAGCCCGTGTTGCCCCAGGCGATCGTGTTGTGGACCTCAACGACGGCCGCCTCGGCACCGGTCTGAACATGCAGCCCGAACCCGTAGCCGTAGGACGGGTCGGCCCCGTTGCCGCTGATCGTGTCGTTCACCACGCGCAGGCGCCCGGCATGGACCTGCGCATGGATCCCGCCGCCGTTCAAGTAGCCCGAGTTCGCCGCGGTGACGTTGTCGGCGAGCAGCACGTCGCCGCCGACCAGCGTGATCCGCATCCCGGCGCCATTCACGGCCCCGGTGTTGTTCCGGAAGGTGGAGCGCTCGACGGCCAGGGTCCCGCCCTGCACGGTGGCGGCTAGGCCCGCCCCCTCGCCGTCGGACCGGTGTCCTTCCACGACAGCCTGCCGGACGGCGGCGCGACCCCGCGAGACCGTCAGCGCGAGACCGGGGTCGCCGTAGGAGGCGCCATTCCGGACCGTCAGCCCCTCGACGAGCAGGTCGACGAGAGGAAACTCCCCGAACTGCATCAGCGAGATCACGGTCCCGAGCGCCTCGCCGTCGAGCACGGTATTCGCCGGGTCGAGCACCCGCGTGGCACAGCCCGGCGCGTAGCCGCCCCGGAGCAGCAGGCCGTAGGGCTCGTAGGAGTAGTACGAGAATCCCAGGCCGTCGTTGCCGCCCAGCGTGTAGGCGCCCGTGACGAGCCGCACGACGTCATTGACGCCGTTCGCCGTCGCCGCCGCGAGCGCGGTGTTGAGCTCGGCGCTCGTCGCCACGCAGTGGACGAGCGTGCAGGCGTCGCCGTAGCCGTCGCCGTCTGTATCCTCCTGCCCGGTATTCGCGTCGCGGACGCAGTTGTCCACGACGTTCGCAACGCCGTCCCCTTCCACATCGTCGTCGCAAGGGTCGCCGGTCCCGTCGGCGTCGAGGTCGGCCTGGTCGTAGTTGCTCGCGGACGGGCAGTTGTCGGCGGTATCGCCGATCCCGTCGCCGTCGGCGTCCGGAACGAGCGCGAAGTCGATCCCCGGGGTGTCCTGGCCCGGGATCACGAGGACGTAGCCAGGGTGGTACTGGTACAAGTAGTTCGCTGCGTACGCGAACACGGAGTACTCGCCGTTGTCGATCCCCGCAATAGTGTAGTCGCCGGCCGGGTCGGCACTCGCGTACCAGTAGCCGCCGGCCTGGACCGTCGCCCCTTCCACGGGAAGCCCTGTGACGGCGTTCGTCACCCGCCCCGAGATGGAGCCCGGGACGTCGCAGACGTCCCCGTACCCGTCAAGGTCTGCGTCGAGCTGGTCGGGATTCGGGACGGTGGGGCAGTTGTCGGTCTTGTCCGGAAGGCCGTCGTCGTCGGTATCGACGAGCTCAGCCGTGAACTCCTGCCCGCCCACGTCGGTGGCGACGATCGTCAGCGCGCGCTGGGGCGGGGTGAAGGAGTAGAACGGGTCGGCCGGGGTGACGACGTAGTCGCCCGGCGTGAGCCAGGGGAATCGGTAGCTGCCAGTCGAATCCGTCACCCGCTCCGCGGCGCGGCCGCCGCTCAGCCGTACCAGGATGCCGGCGAGCCCCGCTCCGCTTTCGAGGACCTGTCCGGAGATCGCATAGGCCGGACCGGCCAGGTAGTACTCGTCGGCACCGATGTCGACGTTCGCGCCCTGCACGCGGGCGTCGCCGTCAACGTCAGTCGCGGGCAGACCCGCGGCGAACTCATCCCCCGCATCGATGCACGGGGACTCGGCCGCGAGGTGGAAGTTCCCGCCTTCCGCATCGACGAAGACGGGATCGGCGGCGATGTTCCCGGTCTCGAGGGCCGGCGTGCCCTCGACGACGACCTGGCCGGCGTCATTGTGATTGAGGCTCAGCGACCCGCCGTTGCCGTTGAGTGCATACAGGTCCCCACCCCACCTGGAGACGTTGCCCCAGAGAATGTTGTTGTCGAGGCTCGCTGTGGCCGAACTGCCGACGGTCACGTAGAGCCCCGCGCCGAAACCGAAGTAGTCATTCGCGCTATTCCCCGCGACTGTGTTGTTGACGAGCCGGGCGTGGCCGCGCCCGACGGCGATGCTCCCACCGCCGGAGTAACCGGCCGCTACGTTGCCGGCGAGGGTGCAGTTCGTCACGAGGATCTCCCCGTCGTACACCTCGGCCGCGAGGCCCGCGCGCGTGCCGGCGGTGTTGCCTTCCACTCGCAGCCGGTCGAGCCTCAGCGTGCCGTGATCCAGGGTGACCGCGAGCCCCCCGGAATTTGCCTCGCTGTGGTTATCCACAACGACGCTTTGCACGACCTCTACCGCGCCATTCGTGGCGCCCAGCGCGGCGCCGGCTGCACCGTAGGTACTGAAGCCGCCACGGATCGTTACGCTTTCCAGACGCAGCGTTGCGAACGGCGACAGCGAGCTCGAAGAAAGGCTCAGAGTCAGACTGGCTCCCTCGCCGTCGATCAGCGTCGCGAGCGGATCGGCGACTCGGGACCCACACCCGGGCGCGTAGCCGCCACGGAGCACCGTCGCGTACGGGTCTCCGAGGTAACCGAGGCCCTCGCCGAAGGGCACCCCGCCGTTCCCCGACGTGCCAAACGTCCCCCGGACCAGCTGAATCACGTTGTTCCGCCCATCGAGCCGAGCCGCGTCGATCGCAGCTTGCAGCTCGGCGCTCGTCACGACGCACGTGTTCACCGTGCAGGCGTCGCCGAGGCCGTCACCGTCCACGTCGGCCTGCCCGGGGTTCACATCGAGCGGGCAATTGTCGCCCGCGTTTGCGAGGCCGTCGCCGTCCGCGTCGGGGTCGCAGGCGTCGCCCGAGCCGTCGCCATCCACGTCCGACTGGTCCGGATTCCAGGCCGACGGACAGTTGTCGAGTGCGTCGATGTAGCCGTCCTGGTCGATGTCGGCATCGACCCTGATGAAGGCGATCCGCGTTCGCGTCCCCGTTGCGCCGTGTGCGTCGGTCACGCGCAGCGTGACGGAGTATGTCCCCGACGACGGATAGACGTGGGTCGGGTTGCGCTCCGAAGAGTCGAACGTCCCGTCGGCCTCGAAGTCCCATTCCCAACCGACGACCGCGTCGTCCGGGGCTGCTGCGAGGTCGAAGAAGGCCACCGTCAGTGGCGCCCAGCCCGCCGTGGGGATCGCATCGAAGTCCGCCACAGGAGGCGCGTTCCCGGTCGTAAATCCCCAGGTCGGCCCGGTCGTCGTCGCGCCGCGGCTGTCACGCGCGACAATGCGCCACGCGTATGCGGTCAGCGACCTCAGCCCGTGTGCCACGCTGAAGCTGGTCGTGCGGCCGGAGTAGATGAGCGTCATCTCATCAGGTGGACCGAGGTAGAGCGAATACACGACTTCGTCGCCCGCGTCGGGGTCGCCGCCGGTCCAGGTCAGCGTCGGCATGGTGCTGACGTCCGTTGCGCCATCCGGGATGCCCGGGCTCGATGGGGCGCTGGGAGGCGCATTGACCGGGGAACCGGGAACGGTGATCCGCTCGATCAGCCGGTTGCCCACCAGATCGTAGCTGTAATCCACGGCCGAGCCGTCGTCGTACAGGACGCGCAGAATGCGCCCGGCGTCATCGTAAACGCAGGTCTCTTGGGCGGAGTGGGTAGAGCCGGCTGCGCAGAGGATGACGAGGGCCAACGGTGTGGTCCAGCGTGCGATCGATGCGTACTTCATGTTGCCCCCTCCCTCGCCCGACGGGGTCAGAACCACGCGATGACGGTGCAGTCGGCGTCGAGGCACGTGCCGATCGTCGGTGTTCCCAGCGAGATACCGGGGTCGTTGATCTCGTTGGTGAGCGTCACGCGCTGCTGCGGCGTGCAGGGCCCCGGGGCGCAGCCGTAGTCCATGGCGAGGTTGCCGTACCACTCGGTCCCTTGGGGGTCGCAGATGTACGTCTCGCACGCCCCACCGTCGCAGACCCTCGTCCACCAATTGCCTGCGTCATCCCGGCCCGCCCAGAGGTTCTCGCCGCCGGGCTGTTCGATGGGCCCGACGCTGGTCCCGGGCGGAAACGGATCGTCCGCGCCCGGGGCGCCCCCCTGAAGTCCCCACGGGTCCACCCGGTTGACGGGATCGTTGCCAACGAACGTGTAGAGCTGCGGGCCGTCGCGCTCGCTGGCGGGATCGCGAGTCAGCCAACGTCCAAGCTGCGGCGCGTAGTGGCGGAATCCGAAGTCCGAGAGGCCGGTCCGCTCGTCGTACGGCTTCGTCGAGAACCGCCACTCGTCGGAGACGGGGCCGAGACTGGCGCGCACGTTTCCGAAGGGGTCATAGCGATAGGCGGCGACGAGCGTGCTGCTCTCGTCCACGACCGCGACAACGTTGCCGCGTCCGTCATAGACATACGAATACGAGGAGCCGGCACTCGAGCGGGACAGCAGTCCGCCGCTCCCGCCTCCGAACTCGCGCCCCCAGGTCATTTCCGCCATGACCCCGTTGCCGCCGTCGCGCTCCTGAAGCACCAGTCCCGCGAAGCGGACAAACCGCCTGTCCAGACTGACCACGTTGTCGTCACGCTCGACGAGGCGGGCGAGCAGGCCATTCGCGTCGTAGGTGTAGTCCGTCCGCCGGAGGTGCCCGCCCGCGTCGGCATATTCGATGGTCGCGAGCCGATGCCACGGATCGTAAGCGGCAGTCGCCGGTTCCCCGGATGGGACGTACGCGCGGGTCTGGTTCCCGTCGGCGTCGTAGGTGTATGACCGCATGGGATTCGTGGACGACAGGATCTGGTCGACGCCGTTGAACTCGGAGACTGTCATCCTGCCCGGCGGCGGACTCGCGGAGAGAGCGTCGTCGACGTCGATCGTCGTGCGCCGACCGTCGGCGTCGTGGGCGTAGCCGTACCGCGCGATCAACGAGAGATCAGACCGCCGGTTCAGGATCTCGGTGAGCCGGTCCAGTGGGTCGTAGTCGAATGTCGTCGTGACGCCTTGCGGTCCGGTCACCGACTCGGGGTGCGGGCTGGCTCCGTCGAAGGCGTACGTAAACACGCCGCCCGCGCCAGTCACGGTTGCCATCCGTCCATGGAGGTCGTACGTGTAGTCCGTCGGCGTGCCGCCGTCCACGGCGATGCGCGTCCGGCGTCCCGTGGCGTCATATGTGACCCGGACCGTGTCGTCCTCCCAGGGACCGTCGATCTCCCGCAACTGGGACTCGGCGTCGGTGACGAAGCGGGTGAGGCCGACTGCGTCCTGGCGGCTGGTGGCGCGACCGAAGGCGTCGTACGTGTAGAGAATGTCCTGCTCGCCCGCGGTGGACATTCGCGTCACCCGGTGGAGCGCGCTGTAGGTGTAGGTTCGGATCTGTCCCCGGGCGTTGCTCACCTCGCTGATCAGACCGTCCGCGTCCCTCCGGTACGACTCCGCTCCCCCATCGGCGAAGATCCGTCGCGTCAGGAGGTTATCGAGGTCGTGTTCGTACTGGGTGATCCTCCCGGCGCGGTCCACCACGCCGGTCAGGTTGCCGTTCCTGTCGTACCGCAGCCGTACGACCGCATCATCGGGATACCGGATCTCGACGAGCCTCTGCAGGGCGTCGTAGACATAGCGCGTCGTGCGCCCGGAGCGTTCGGTTCGCGAGACCAGCGGCGTGAGACAGCAGCCCGCGTAGGTGAACCGCCTGAAGAGCCCGTCGGGGAACGTGAGTCGCGTGATCCGGTCGAGGTTGTCGCGCTCGACCGACACCGTGAGCCCCGTCGCCTCGGTGTGGGTCGCGATTCTGCCTGACGCGTCGTGGGTTCTTCGGAACAGGACCTGCCCGGCGCGGGTCGCCGTTTCAGGGCCGCGCCCGCCACCGTAGGTGAATTCCGTCGTGACACCGGCCCCGTCCTGGACCGAGACTCGTTGGCCGTGACCGTTGTACGTGAAACTCCGAGTCCGGTTCAACCGGTCGGTGATCGACGTCAACTCACGCGCGGCGTTGTAGGTGAAGGACGTCGTGCCGAGCTCGTCGGTCCGCGCGACGACGTCGAGCCCGTTAGGGGCGTAGGAATACGTCGTCACCACCCCGGACGGACTCGTCGCGGACAGGATCCGCCCACGCGGCCCGTAGATGTAATTCGACTGGTGCCCGGCGCCGTCCGTGATCGACTCGATGTTGCCGGCGGGGTCGTAGGTGAAGTTCGTGCGACGGCCTTCGGGGGAGCGGATCTCCGCGATGGCTCCGCGACCGCCCGCTGTCATGATCGGCACGTAGTCCGTCCTCGGAACCCTGGATGTGTACGTGTTGATCTCCAGAGACCGCCACGGGATATAGTCGCGCGGGCCGACGTACCAGCTGTGCCCGGCGCACCCGTATTCGTCGCAGCCACCGTAGTAGAAGTACTCGAACGAGTCCCCGAGCGGGTTCGTGGTGGTGATCCGGTAGTTCGCCCACATCGGTTCGCCGGGTGGGGGATAGGCGTCCGACCACCTCGCGATGCCGTCGGCCGGCTCCGTGCGGAACTGCCACCGGCCACGGGCGCCGTCGATACTGGTGATGTACCGATCGGCGTCATAGGTGAAGGTCGACGAGTAGCCGCCCATGTCGGTGATGCGGGCGAGGTTGCCGTCCGCGTCGTACTCGAAGTCGGCGGCACGGCCAAAGGGGTCGGCGACGCGTGACACGAGGCTCGCGGCGTTGTACGCCAGCGTCGTGACCCGACCCGGAGCATCGGTGATCG
Source organism: Acidobacteriota bacterium (assembly GCA_025456425.1). Lineage (GTDB taxonomy): Bacteria > Acidobacteriota > Polarisedimenticolia > J045 > J045 > JALOKP01. Next base: position 25,268 of record JALOKP010000066.1, read on the forward strand.
AGACGAGCCGCCCTTCGGTATCGTAGGAGAACGTGAGCGCCAGCCCGCGAGCGTCGCGCAGCGCCTCCAGAAAGTACTGCGTGACGAGGCCACCGCCTGCGACGCGTGGCATCGAGTAGACGTGCACCGTGCCGTCGAGCCGGCGCAACTCGTACCTGTCCAGGCCGACGGGAACGAGTTCGTCGTACACCGTGGGCGGTGGCGTGAACCCACCCAGGCCGTCGGGCGTGTACAGGTCCCGCCGCCCGTCGGGCATGAAGACCGTCACCACCCCACCCGTGTCGATGACCATGTAGGTCGAGTAGTTGAACTGCCACTTCGGTCCGAACGGCTCGTGGTAGGCGATCGCGGACTGCGAGTTGTAGGAGAGCCGGAGAGCGGCGTGTCGGAGGCGTAGAGGTTCAGGTTGATGACGTTGACGCGCCACCGAGGAGCGGCGCAGTCATTGTCGACGTCTGGATCAGGATCGCCGAGATCGTGTTCACGCGCCGGCGCGCCACAGCAGCCGCCGCGCGTCCCGGTCTGGTCGCGCGGGTCGAGCGGCGCTCCCGGAAGGTCGGCGTGATCCGACGCCACGAGCGCAACGCCCCCCCACTCCCGCGCGAACTCGGCCGTCGACTGCCGGAATCGGCGCCCGCTCTGGGGATCGAACAGGCGCAGCAGGTCGCCCCGCGCCTCCTCGACCACCCAGTAGTGGCCGCTCTTCCCTGACGCGGACCCCGCCAGTTGAACGATCGCCGGGAGCGGTACGCGCGCGAGATCGGCGGGACTCATGCGCCGCGCCTGGATCGCCTGCCCGTGGCGGCTCGCGAGCAGGATCAGGTCCTCGATGCTCTGGCCGCTCTCCGCGGCGGGCAGCTCCTGCCACAGGGCATGGGCGGGAACGTCCTGCCCTCGCGCATTCAGCAGCCGGGCCAGCGCGTCGGTGCCGCAGGTGAGCAGCGTGCGCTCGTTGGCGCGATACTGCGAGAGTTGCCGAATCCAGTGCGAGGCATAGGTCCGGTGCCGCCAGTCGGGGCTCTCGGCCTTCAGGATGCGGAACTGCTCGCTCGCCGCGGCGAAGTCGTACTGCAGCACCTCGAGCCCGCCCAGCCGCAGGCGCGTCTTGTTCACGAGCATGACCGCGCCGGGGTGTGCACTGTCCTTGTGCTCGCTGATCAACCCCTCGAACACCACGCGCGCCTCGCGGTACCGACCCTGGTACTGCGCGTCGCAGCCGATGTGCAGCTTCGCCTCAGCCACCCAGGGGCTATCGGGAAAGCGCCTGATGTGCTGCCGGAAGAGCGTCACCGCGTGCGGGTACGCGTGGTCGTTCCAGGCCTGGATCGCGCGACCGAAGTCGAGGTTCGCACGCCGCTCGCGCGCCTTGTCGGGCAGGTCGCGGGTCGGGTGCAGCGGCCCGCCGAGCTGGCCGGCGGCCATCAGCTCGGCCGTCGTCGGGGGCCGCGTCAGGTCGAGCGGCCTGACCGAGACGCGCACATCGACCAGGTCGGGCGGCATGCCCGGCACCGCGGCCGCGGCGAGCGGGATCAGGACCAGGGCGGCGAACGGTACGAGACGGCGGACGACGGCGTTGGTGCGCACGGCTGCCCTCCCCTGTAGACAGCGTCCGTTGTCGGGACGGCGACTCGACCGGACCGGCTCCGCCCTTCTTCTCAAGGGCCGCCTTGGGGAGGCCGTGTTGCTTGAGACGAGCGAACCGAGGGATCGAGCTGCGTCTCGTGGCGGCGCCATCGTAGCACCGCGGTGTCGACTCGGTTCGAATTTTCGCGGTGCGCGGGAGGATGCGCCGCTCGCTGCCTGGAGGGCAGCGGGAGGAGGTGTTTACCGATAGATGGACTGTGTAAGGAGCGGCCCCTTCCGCCTACCCCTTCCCCACACGCGGCAGCGCCGGGTGGATCCTCGAGACGAGCTCGTAGTGGATCGTCCCGGCCCAGCCGGCGACGTCCTCGGCGCGGATCTTCTCCTCGCCCGACACGCCGATCAGCACCGCTTCGTCCCCGGCCTGCACGGCCGGCAGGTCGGTCACGTCGGCCATCATCATGTTCATGCAGATCCGGCCGACGATCTCGACGCGCTGGCCAGCGATCAGCGCGTGGGCGCGGCCCGATGCCGCGCGCGGGTAGCCCTCGTAGTAGCCGACCGGCAGGACCGCGATCCGCGACGGGCGCGTCGCGCGCCAGGTGCGGCCGTAGCCGACATACGCCCCGGCCGGCACGTCCTTGACCTGCGCCACGGCGCACTTCCAGGCCAGCGCGGGGGTCAACGCGAACGACGGCGCCACGCCGCGCTCGCGCGCCGAGACGTAGGTCTCGCGCGACGGCCAGAGCCCGTAGATCCCGATCCCCGCACGCGCGAGATCGAAGTGCGTCCGCTGGAACAGGATCGTCGCCGCCGAGCATGCCGTGTGGAGCAGCGGCGGGACCGCGCCCGCCTCGCGGAACAGCTCGACCGCCGACTGGAACGCGGCGAGCTGCTTCTCCGCGTAGCCATGGTCGGTGGTGTCCTCGATGTCGGCGAAGTGCGTCGACAGCCCCTCGACGACGACTCCCGGCGCCGCCGCCGCCTGCCGGGCCAGCGCCAGCGCTTCGCGCGCGGCCAGTCCCTGGCGGTGCGTGCCGGTCTCCACCTTCACGTGCACGCGCGCCGGGCGGCCGAGCCGCGTCGCCACGGCCGACAGCGCGGCCAGCGCCTCCGGCCCGTAGATCGTCAGCCGCACGTCGTGCGCCACCGCCTCGCCGGCGTCGGGCCCGGGCACGTGGTTCAGGCACACGATCGGGACCGCCGGCCCGAGCTGCGCGCGCAGCGCGATCGCCTCGGCCAATCCGCCGACCGCCAGCCACGAGGCGCCGGCCTCCAGCGCCGCCGGCGCGACCAGCGCCATCCCGTGGCCGTAGGCGTCGGACTTGACGACCGCGACCAGCTTCGCGCCCGGCGCGAGGCGCCCCACGAAAGCCCGGACGTTGGCGCGGATCGCGTCGAGGTCGACCTCGACCCAGCTCACGGTGCCGGGAGGGAGGCCGTCGGGACGGGGACGCGTGACCGCGGCCGCCGCCGCGCCGGGCCCGGCGCCCGAGCTCGATTCGGCAGCCGCCGGGGGCGCGGTCGGATCGTTCGTCATCGGCTAAGCTCCGCGCGGAGTGTATCCCGGATGGAATCCGCCGCCCCCGACCTCCCCTGGACCGATCCGCTGGACGGCCTCCCCCTGGTCCGCCCGACCGACCCGCGCTGGACCGCCGTCGCGCTGACCCACCTGGACGAGCTGCTGGTCGACCACGCGCTCTGCGAACAGAAGGCCGCGTCCTCCGCGCTCGCCCTGATCGGGCGCTTCCCCGACCGGCCCGAGCTGGTCCGTCCGATGATGGCGCTGGCGCACGAGGAGTTGCACCACTTCCGGCAGGTGCTCGACCTGATCGAGGCGCGCGGCGGCGCGCTGGCCCGGCCGCGCCCCGACCGTTACGTCCACGAGCTGCGCCAGCGCGGCTTCCGCACGGCGGAGGGGCTGGGGGCCTACGGCGACCTGCTGCTGATCAACGCGTTCGTCGAGGCGCGCTCGTGCGAGCGCTTCCGGCTGCTGGCGGCGGCGCTGCTCGACGCCGGGCGCGCGCTGCCCGCGGAGATCCCTGACCGCGAAGCGCTCGGCCGCTTCTACCGCGTGCTGGCGCAGTCGGAGGGCCGGCACTGGGAGACCTTCCGCGACCTGGCGACGATGGCCCTGCCGGCCGCAAAGGTCGAGCGGCGGATCGCGCTGCTGGCGGAAGTCGAGGCTGAGATCGTCGCCGAGCGGCCGCTCGTTCCGGCGATGCACTGACCGGAACGAAAAAACCCCGGGAACGCCGTGGCGTCCCCGGGGTTGATCGGGCCGGCACGAGAGCGGGCCGGCACGGAGGCCGGTCCCTACGGGAGCGTGATCTTGAACGCTTCCCAGTTACCGGCCGGGTTGCGGCCGGTGCCGACGATGATCTTGCCGTCGTTCGAGATCGCGCTGGGGGTCGCGAAGTCCCACTTGCTGCACGGCTGGTACGGGCCGCGCTGGGCGGTGCAGATCTTCGCCTTGGTCGCGGCGTCGGTGAACTGGCGGACGTAGTCCTGCAGCATCCGGATGCCGCCGGTCTTCGTCCAGATGAAGGCCCAGCGCTCCCCGAGGTTGAAGAGCGTGTCGAAGCCGATGACCACGCTTCCGTCGTCGCTGACGTCGTTGGCGTAATGCTGGCCGTCGATGACCGCGCCGCGCAGCCCCTTGACGCCGCCCAGGTGGATCAGGCCGGTGGCCTCGCTCCACAGCCAGGGCTCGTAGGCCGGGGCCCCCGGGCTCATCACGGAGTTGTCAAAGTAGCCGCCGCCGACGAGGATGCTGCCGTCCGAGTTGACCGCGAGCGCCTCGCCCGCCTGGATCGGCTCACCATCGGGGGTGATCCACTCCCAGGCGCCGCCGTTTCGGATCTGCGCGCCCAGCCGGGTGCCGAACGGAGCGTCGCTCCAGCCGGCGATCACGTTGCCGTCGGCGGAGATCGCGTTGCCGCGGCTCGCCCGGCCGTCGACGATCGCGCCGAGGTCTTCCATCCCGGTCTCCTCGGTCCACTGGAAGCCGTGCGCGGTGGTGGCGCAGTCCGGCTCGAGCCAAGCCAGGCCCACGACCTTGCTGCCGTCACCGCTGACGTCGAAGGCGGAGGTCAGATTGTCGCCGCACGGGCCCGAGCCCGGGAGGTAGCCGAGCGAGCGCCAGTCGCTCCCACCCAGCCAGATCGCAGCCTCGAGGTGCGGCGCGAGCGGGCCGTCGGTCACGTAGATGTTGCCGACGACGGTGGAGCCGTCGTCCGAGAGTGCCGTGACCTCGTAGTAGCCACTGGGCGGCGCACCGATCATCAGGACCTGGCCGTCGGCGGTCCAGAGGCGATCCTGGAACAGGAGCGTCTGGCCGTCGCCGGACATGTCGACGACGCACAGCCTGGGGAAGAACGCCGGGCCGCACTCGACGCCCAGCGGGGTGAACTGCACGGTCTGCGCGGCCGACGGCGCGATGCCGCCGAGCGCGACGGCAGTCGCGAGCGCTGCCAGGGTCAAGCGTGTCATGAGACGGTTCATGCGGTCTCCTCCTTCTTCCTTCTCCGTGAAACAGACGATGTGAACCGCAGGCCCGGGGCTATCCCAGAACGATTCGCGCGATCTTCATACCGTATCGCCGGACTCCGCGCCATCAGGGAATCCCCCAGGCCCGCATCGCGTGCGCAGCACGCGGGCGACGGACGCTCGCGGGACGAATTGAACAGGGCCGAAGCCGATCGCACCCCGCTGGACCGCGATCTGACGCTACGGGCAGACCGCAATCGACTGCGGCAGGCACGCGCCCGGATCGGCCGGGCGCTCCGCGCCGTCGCTGGTGTGCCCATACGATCCCTCGGCGGAGGTGCTCCGCGGCACGACGAGAAAGAAGCGCGCCCCGGACGACGGCGTGATCGTCGCGGCGGTCGCGCCGCCGGTGCTGCAGCGCAGCGGGGTCTTGCTGCGCGGCTCCCCCAGCGTCCCCTCGTAGACCGCGTAGTCGGACGCGCCCGCGCAGGCCCCGGCCCAGGCCAGGTCGAGATCGCCGGCCTGGACGCCGCGCGCAACGGTGAGCGGCGGCCCGGGCAGCCCGCGGTCGCCGTAGAGCCGCCCCACGCCGGCCGCGCCGCCGCCGGGGGCGATGCGCGCGACGTAGACGTCGACCGAGTCGCCGCTCCCGCCGCTCTCGCTGCGGTTGTCGGAGAAGCTCGCGAGCAGGTTGCCGCCGACCGCGTCGAGCCCGTTGTAGTCGCCAAGCTGGAACAGGTCGTTGATGAACGGCGAGCTGACCGTGGTGATCCGGCGGGCCTGCGACCAGGTCCGCGCGCCATCGGTCGAGAAGCTGTAGTAGAGATCGACCCCCGAGCGGTCCGCGACCTGGCGCGTGTCGTAGAAGGTCAGGTGGAGCGTCCCGTCGGGACTCACGGCCAGCGCCGGATGGAAACGGTCCACCGTGGCCGCGTCGTCGGTCCGGTGCGGCGTCGTCAGGATCCAGCTCGCCCCGCCGTCGTGCGACGCGGCGACCCGGATCCGCGCGTGATTCGCGACGGGATCCTCCTGGACCGGCCCGGTCGTGTCGCTCCAGGCCAGGTAGACCGCGTCGGCGTGTGGCCCCGCCGTCAGGTCGGCGGCGGCGGAGACGGCCATCCGGACCCTTCGCCCCGGCTGGGCCGGGATCGCGAAGCTGAACGCGGCCTCGGTCGCCGCCACGACCGTGGAGGCGCCGAAGCTCGCGCCGCCGTCGATCGACTTCCGCAGCCGGATCGTGCGGCTGTTGAACGCCGGCCAGGCGTAGTAGACGGTGCCGGCGCGGTTGGTTGCGACGTCGCCCCCCAGCCCCAGCTCATCGGCCGCGGGCGACAAGCTGACCGCGCTCCAGGCGCTTCCGAAGCTCGCCGAGCGCGCGAGCTGCATCACGTTCGCGGAGTGGTAGGGGAGGTAGATCCGGTCGCGGTAGGGGGAGGCCGGCGAGGCGTCGACGTGGAGCGCCTCGCGGTCGGCCGAAAACGAGACGGTGCGCCGCGGGTTGCCGGGGGTGTCGCGCTCCAGGTCGGTCCAGCTCGCGCCGCCGTCGCCGGAGCGGTAGAAGAGCAGCTCGCAGCGGAAGGTCGCGCAGTGGGCCAGGGCCGCGGCGTAGGTGAAGCGCCCGTCGCTGGACCAGGCGACGGCGGGGTGGCAGCAGGTGTTCCCCAGCGGCAGCTCGACCTGGCTCCAGGTCGCGCCTCCGTCGCCGGAGCGGTGCATCCGGACCTGCTGCAGCGGGCCCATCGTCCCGGCCACGACGCGCTGCGGCTGCGCCGGGTCGATCGCGATCGCCGATTCGGCGGCCGACTCGGGCCGGGTCATCCGGACCTCGGCCGGCGTACCGTCCGCCAGTACGGGTGCCGCGGCCAGCGCGCTCAGCAGCGACAGGATCCGGACGGATGCAGGTGGGCCCATGGGGAGCGGGTTTCCTCGGCGACGAGGGCGTGGCCACTCGCGCGTGCAGGACCGTACGGCGTCCGACGCAGGCCAGCCACCTGGAGTTTCTTGGGCGGCGTGGCGGGCCGGCACGGAGGCCGGCCCCTACGCCGGGACCGGCTCCCCGTACTGCTCGAGCTTGCGATAGAGCGTGGTGCGGCCGATCCCGAGCACGCGCGCCGCCTGGCTGAGGTTGCCGCCGCAGGCCGCGATCGCGCGCTGGATGTGGTGGCGCTCCAGTTCCTCGAGCGTCGTCAGTGCGTGCGGGTCGTGCTCGTCCCGCGCCCCGGGTGCGGCGCGCTCCGCCGCCTCGCCGGCTTCGCCTCCCGCAGCTCCCAGCAGGGCCGGCGGCAGGTGCTCGGTCCGGATCGCCTCCTCTCCCGCCAGCACGACGGCGCGCCGCAGCACGTTCTGAAGCTCGCGCACGTTCCCCGGCCAGGCGTATGCCTCGAGCCGCTCCATCACCGCGGGGTGCACGGCCGGCGACTGCTCGGGGCGGATCTCCTGCAGCACGTGCCGCGCCAGCGCCGCGATGTCGCTGCGCCTCCGGCGCAGCGGCGGGATCGTCACCGGGAAGACCGACAGCCGGTAGTAGAGGTCCTCCCGGAAGCGCCCTTCGCGCACCAGCTCCGCCAGGTCGCGGTTGGTGGCGGCGATGATCCGCACGTCGACGGGGATCGCCTCCGCGCCCCCGACGCGCGTGATCACGCGCTCCTGCAGCGCGCGCAGCAGCTTGACCTGCAGCACGGGCGAAATCTCGCCGATCTCGTCCAGGAACAGCGTCCCGCCGTCGGCCAGCTCGAACTTGCCGCGGCGCAGCCGGTCGGCGCCGGTGAAGGCGCCGCGCTCGTGACCGAACAGCTCGCTCTCCAGCAGCGTCTCGGCCAGCGCCGCGCCGTTGATCGCAACGAACGGCCGGTCGCGCCGCGGCCCCTCGTCGTGGATCGCGCGTGCGAACAGCTCCTTGCCGGTCCCCGACTCGCCCTGCAGCAGGACCGTCAGGTCGGTCGGCGTGACCTTCTCGATCAGCAGCACCGTCTCGCGCAGCGCACCGTCGGCGCCGACGACCTGGGCGAAGGCGCGCCGCGACGACAGCCGCTGGCGCAGGTCGCTGACCGTGCGCGAGAGCCGCCCCAGCTCGATCCCGTGCCCGACCGCGATCGCCAGCCGCTCGGTCTCGATCGGCTTGGAGAGGAAGTCGAAGGCCCCCAGCTTCATCGCCTCGACGGCGTTCTCGACCGAGCCGTGGGCGGTCAGCACGATCACCGGCACGCCCGCGCCCGACTGGCGGATCCGGCGCAGCACCTCCATCCCGCCGATCCCCGGCAGCGCCATGTCGAGCAGCACCAGATCGCACGGCCGGCGCTCGAGCACCGCCAGCGCCGCCTCGCCCGACTCGGCCTCCTCGACGCGGAAGCCGCGGCGCTGCAGGTTGAAGCCGAGCAGGCGGCGAATCGCGGGCTCGTCGTCGACGACAAGGATCCGGGCAGCCCCGGCGGAGAACTCCGCGCCGAGCGCACCCGCCCCCACTCCGATCCCGGTTCCCACCCCGCCCCCCGATTCCCTCGGCATCGCGTCGCTCATCGTCCCGGCTCCCGGGCGGCGCCCCGGCCGCCCTCCCGGTCGAATATGGATTCCTGCGGACGGTGTGCCAGCCTGGGACGGAGGGGCGTGCCGGAGCGGGGCACCGCTGCGGTGCGGGCGAGGTCGCGCGGCGGATCCGGACGTTCACGATTGCTTCTTTGGGTTCGTAAACGCCCGCATTTGTTCGCATGTAGCGCGTGGAACGCGACTTGCTTGGTACGGGGAGCGGACTGACGGCCGCGGGGACACGACGCGTGGGAACCGGCCTGATCGACTTCCAATCCAGCGCCGCGGGGACCGACTCCGCGCGCGAGCCGCGCCGCGGCGCGACGCCGTTGCCGCCCCCCCAGTTCGCGCCCGACCCGGGCCCGCTCGCGCTGCTGGCGCACGCGCTCGACGCGCTGCCCGACCCGGTCCTGCTCGCCGACGCGGGAGGCCGGATCGCCTGGGCGAACCGCGCCTTCGAGCGCCGTTTCGCCTGCCCCGCGCCGGACGCGCGCGGGCGCCTGGTCTCGCTGGTCGCGGGCCCCTGCGCCGCGCTGGCCGACGGGGCGCGCGTGCTCGACGCGGTGCGGACCGGTACCGGCTCGCTCGAGCTGACGGCCTACTCCCGCGAGGGCACGGCATTCCCGTGCGAGCTGCGGGCTCGCCTGCTGCCGGAGGCTCCCGCCGGTTCCGAGCGGCTGGTCGTCCTGTCCGACCAGACCGAGCGCCAGCGGCTGCAGCTCGAGCTCGCGCTGAAGACCGAGATCGCGACCCGCGAGCGCGAGGTCCTGCGCGCGGCGGCCGCGATGCTCGACGACGGGGTGCTGGTGGTCGACGACAGCGAGCGCCTGGCGCTGGCCAACGAGGCGGCGCTCGCGCTGTTCGGCCTGAATCCGAGCGCGGCCCACGGCCGCTCGCTGGCCGAGCTGCCGCTCCCTTCGGCGGTGCGCGGCGCGTGGCTGGCGTTCCTCGCCGGCGGGCTGCCGAACTCCACACTGTCCGCACGCATCGAGCTCGACGGCGGCCCGCGCGCGCTGCTGCTGCGGCTGTTCCGCGTGCGCTCGCCCCACGGCGCGCCGCTGGCCAGCGCGCTGCTGGTGCGCGACCTGACCGCGCGCGCCGAGCCCGACCGTCGCCGCACCGATTTCATGGCCCAGGTCAGCCACGAACTGCGCACCCCCCTGGCCTCGATCCAGGGCTTCGTCGAGACGATGCTCGACCCGTCGCTGCCGGCCGACCTGCGCCACGAGTTCTGCTCGATCGCGCTGGCCGAGTCGCGCCGCCTGGGTGCGCTGGTCGAGGGGCTGCTGGAGGTCGCGCAGATGGACTCCGGCCGCGCCGTCGTGTCGCCGCGCCCGGCCGACCTGGCCGGTGTCGTGCGCGAGGCGGTGGACTCGCTCGGCGGGGAGTGCGGCCCGATCGAGACCGACCTGCCGGCGCAGCCGGTCGAGGCCTGGATCGATCCCGCCCAGCTCCGGCGCCTGCTGCGGCAGCTGATCCTGAACGCCGCGCAGCACGGCGACTCGACGCGCGGCGTGCGCGTGACGCTCCGCCCGTCGCCGGACGGGGCTCGCCTCGCGGTGCGCGACTGGGGTCCCGGGATCGAGCCGAACGACCTGGAGCGGGTCTTCGATCCGTTCTTCCGGGGTCGGATCAGCGTGGAAGACGCGCCGACCGGGACCGGCCTGGGGCTGCCGCTCTGCCGGCAGATCGTCGAGCGGCACGGCGGGTCGATCTGGGCGGAGCTGCCACCGGACGGCGGACTGCGGATGGTCGTCGAGTTGCCGGGCCGCGGCCCCCAGGCCGGGGACTAGCCCGGAACGAAAAGAACGACGGCGAAGGCGGGTTGCCCGATCGAGCATGCCCTGTCCCCGCCCTCACCGTCGCGAACTACGCCGCATTGTGTACGCCGACGGCGGGCCGCCTCCCACCCGGAACTTGCGCTCGTGCGGTGACCGTGCCGCGGTGGGGCGTCCGCGGGCTACCGCACCCTGACCACGACAAGCCGCGACGTGCTTCCGTGCGGGTCGCGGGCCGAGCCCGAGAGCGCGACGAAGACGTCGCCCCGCGCGACTTCCCCGCGGTGCCGCAGGTCGGCCTCGACCCGGGCCAGCGCCCGCTCCGGATCGCGCTGCGCGGGGAGCGGCCGCGGGATCGCGCCGCGCATCAAGGTGAGACGGGTCAGCGTGCGGGGCGAGGGGGTGTAGGCCACGAACCCCCCGGCCAGCGGGAAACGGGCCAGAAGGCGCGCCGTCGCGCCCGAGCGGGTCAGCGCGACCAGCCGCCGCGCGCCGATGTCGAGCGCCAGCGCGACCCCCGCCTCGGCCAGCCCTTCCGAGACCGTCACGCCGTGCCGCGCCGAGAGCCGGCGCGGCGAGCGCTGGATCTGCTCGGCCTCGCCGACGATCCGCGCCATCATCGCGACCGCTTCCACCGGGTGCTCGCCGCTGGCGGTCTCGGCGGTGAGCATCACTGCCCAGGACCCGTCCAGGACCGCGTTCGCGACGTCCGAGGCCTCGGCCCGCGTCGGCCGCGAGGCGTGGCGCATCGACTCCAGCATCTGGGTCGCGATGATCGTCGGCTTCCCCGCGGCAGCGGCGCGGTAGAGGATCCGCTTCTGCTCGACCGGCACCCGCTCGGGCGGGAGAGTCACCCCCAGGTCGCCGCGCGCGACCAGCACGCCGTCGCAGGCGACCAGGATCTCGTCCAGGTTCTCCAGCGCCTGCCGCGTCTCGATCTTGGCGATCACGAGCTGGTCGCCTCCCAGCCGCTCGATCGCCCGCCGCGTGTCGATCACGTCCTGCGCGCGGCGCACGAACGACAGCGCCACGAAGTCGGCCTTGAGCTTGACCGCCAGCGCGAGGTCGCGGCGGTCCTTGCGCGAGAGTGCGGTCGACTGCGGCGTGGCCTGCGGCAGGAAGAGACCGGTTCGAGGCTCGATCGCCTCCCCCTCCAGCACCCGCGCCTCGACCCGCGCGCCGTGGACCTTCTCGACCCGCAGCCGCACCGTGCCGTCGCCCAGCAGCAGCTCGTGGCCGGGCTCGGCTTCGGCGACCAGGGGGCGCCAGTCGACCGGCAGGATCCCGGCCGCGGGGTGCGCCTCGCGCGCGTCGACGGTCAGCGTGACGCGGTCGCCGGGCTGCACCGGCAGGGGCGAGGCGAAGCGTCCGAGCCGGAGCTTCGGCCCCTGCAGGTCGACCATCAGGCCGATCGGGCGCCTGGCCCCGCGCGACGCGGCGCGCACCAGCCGCGCCGCCTGGGCGTGCCAAGCGTCGTCGCCGTGGCTCATGTTGAGCCGCGCCACATCCATCCCGGCGTCGACCATCGCACGCACGGTCCGCGCGTCGAACGACGCCGGGCCGACCGTGGCCATGATGCGCGCCAGGCGGGTGCGGGGCGGGGAGGTCATCGCGGGGGGGAGTCTACTCGATCCCTCCCGTGGCCCTACCTCCCCGCGACCGGCGTCCCGATCGCCGCCCCCGCCTGGTCGACGAGCTGCAGGAATCCCGCGCGCTGGCCGTCGGGATCGTAGGCCAGCCCGGCCGAGGCGAGCGACCGGACCAGCTCGATCGACGCGCCGCCGCGGTGCGGCGAGTCGCGCAGCACCATCCCGAAGGCCGCGACGGAGGCTGCGAACTTCAGCTCGCTCGTCGCCTCGCCGGGCCCGCGGCCGGTGTCCATCACGACGAAGGCGCGCTCGACGCTCGTGTCGCCGTCGGGGGCCTTGAAGCGCAGCTTGACGGTCCCCAGCTCGCCGCTGGCGCTGGCCTCGGACGGCTTCAGCGCCTGGTAGCGCAGCGGGTCGACCGGCCGCTCGACGGCCTGGGCCGCGGCGGGCGGCACGATCTCGTAGAGCGCGACGACCGAGTGGCCGGCGCCGATCTCGCCCGCGTCCTTCGTGTCGTCGCGGAAGTCCTCGGCGGCCAGCAGGCGGTTCTCGTAACCGATCAGCCGGTAGGCCGCGACCTCGGCCGGGTTGAACTCGACCTGGATCTTGACGTCCTTGGCGACGGTGACGAGCGTTCCGCCCGCCTGCTCGACCAGCGCGCGCCGGGCCTCGAGCGGCGAGTCGATGTAGGCGAACTGCCCGTTGCCGCGGTCGGCCAGCGCTTCCATCTTGGCGTCCTGCAGGTTGCCGGTACCGAAGCCCAGGACCGTCAGGAAGACGCCGCTCTTCGCCTGCTCCTCGATCAGCCGCGTCAGCTCCCCCTCGCTGCTGACGCCGACGTTGAAGTCGCCGTCGGTGGCGAGGATCACGCGGTTGATCCCGCCCGGGATGAAGCGTTCGCGGGCCAGCGCGTACGCCAGCAGGATCCCCTCGCCGCCGGCGGTCGAGCCGCCGGCCTGCAGGTTCTCGATCGCGGACTCCAGCGCGCTCCGGTCGGCGGCCGCGGTGGGGGGCAGCACGACCCCCGCCGCGCCGGCGTAGGCGACGATCGACACCAGGTCCTGGCCGGTGAGCTGCCCGGCCAGCAGCTTCAGCGCCTGCTGGACCAGCGGCAGCTTGTCGGGCTGGTCCATCGAGCCGGAGACGTCGACCAGGAAGACGTAGTGGCCGGGGCGGCGCCCCGCGAACTGGACCGGGACCGCGCGCAGCGCGATCCGCAGCAGGCGGTGCGCGGCGTTCCAGGGGCAGGCCGCGACCTCGGTCGTGACCGAGAACGGCTCGCCCGCCGCCGGGAGCGGGTCGTCGTAGACGAAGTAGTTGAGCAGCTCCTCGATCCGGACCGCGTCGGCCGGCGGCCGCGCCCCCTCGGCCAGGTAGCGCCGCACGCGGGCGTACGAGGCGGTGTCGACGTCGATCGAGAAGGTCGAGAGCGGATCGCGCAGGACCGAGTGGAAATCGGCGTCGTCGCGGTGCGCGTAGTTCTCGGTCTCGAGACCGGGGCTTCCCTCGCCAGGGGCGAGGATCACGGTGAACGTCTCGCGCGTCAGCGAGGCCTTGGCCGCCTCGGCGCGGATCGAGACGGTGTCGTAGAGCGTCGGCGCGTCGCGCCCGACGCCGCCGACGGATCCGCCGGCGACCCCCCCCGCGACTCCTCCGGACGATTCGGGAGCCGGGGGGGCGGACGCGCACGCGGCCAGGGCCAGAGCGACGACGGCGAGGGGGAGGAGGAGCGGGTGTCGCATCGGGGCCTCCTTCGGCCCGGGGTCCGGGCGCGGAGAGCGTCGTCGGGAAGGGGACGACGGTCACCCTCTACTGACCGGTTTCTGCGGCCGGAGTTCCGCGGCTGGCTGCGGGCCGGGTCCCGCAGCCGTACCTTTGCGGTCTGCGGCTTACGGCTTGCAGGACTCTCCTATGCCGGGCACGATCGGCGACTTCGGGCCCGGACCCGCGCAGGAAGGCCATGCCAGTGACGACTCTCCCCCGCGCCGCGACCCCGACCCACCCGCCCGGCCGCGCGCCGCGCCCCGCTTCGGCCGCCGGCCGCGGCCTGCTGCTCGCCGCGCTCGTTCTGCTCCCGGCCCTCCCGGCGGCGGCCCAGCAGGCCTTTGTCGATCCGGCCCGCACCGTCGCCGTCGACCGCTCCCGCGGCGCCGACGCGCGCGTCGATTACGCCGCGCTCCTGGCGCTGGGGCCGTGGGACGACCGCAACTACGAGTTGACGCTCGAGGACCTGGCGATCCTGCCGCCGGGCGAGCGCGACCAGCAGGTCGCGATCCCGGCCTTCTACCGCGTGCGGCTGCGCCAGGCGGTGCCCGAGACGCCGCGCACCGGTGAAGCGCAGTACCCGCGCCATACGCTCCACCGCTTCCGCGCCGCCTACGGCGGGTACCTCGTCGACGGTCGGCTCTATCGCGAGGTGACCTGGAACGGCGCGCGCTTCGAGGTCGTGCTGAAGGACGGCGAGGTGCGGCTGACCTCCCCCACCGGTGCCGCCGAGTCGGCGATCAAGTTCCACCCGACCGACCCGAGCAAGGTGATCGCCGGCACGAACGGTCCCGGTTCGGGCCAGGGGATGTGGTGGTCGACGGACGGCGGCAGCACGTGGACCCGCGTCTTCCTGCCGCTGGGGAACACCGCGGGCGACCCGGCGGTCGACTGGTCGCCCACCGGCGCGTTCGCCTACACCACGACACTGGCCGCCTGCTTCTTCACCGGCTGCCAGGTCTACTTCTACCGCTCGGCCGACGGCGGACAGACCTGGAACAGCCTCGAGACGGTGACGCCCGGCGACCCGCGCC
>JALOKP010000176.1 GCA_025456425.1 Acidobacteriota bacterium
GTCCCAGCAGTGCATCCAGTACAGGTCGATGTAGTCGGTGTGCAGGCGCCGCAGCGAGTCCTCGCACGCAGCGACGATCGCCTTGCGGCTCGTGCCGCCGGCGTTGGGATCGCCCGGGAACAGGCTGGAGAAGAACTTGGTCGCCAGCACGAGCCGGCGCCGCTTGGCGGGGTGGCGTCCGACGTGCTCGCCCAGGATCGCCTCGGAGTGGCCCTTGGTGTAGAAGTTGGCGGTGTCGATGAAGTTGCCGCCGGCGTCGATGTAGCGGTCGATGATCGTCTTGGAATCGGTCGCGCTGGCGCCCCAGCCCCAGTCCTCGCCGAAGGTCATCGCGCCCAGGCAGAACGGGCTGACGGCGAGTCCGGAGCGGCCGAGAGTGACGTAGTGGTTCAGCGGCATCGAAAGCCCTCCCTGGAGAATCCGCAGTGTAGACGCGCCCGCGGAACCGGCAAGCGTGCGCGCCCCGGTTCCTGCGGTGCGTGCCGACGCGAAGCCGCTCAATGGCCGGCAGCGGGTTTTCCCGGCGAAGCGGGGCGGCCATCCGGCGGCTTCCTCCGCTCCGCGCTATCGATCGCCGCCCGCACCGCGGCCTCCGCGTCGACCACGCGATCCCCGCGCCGCCCCGACGCGGAGCGCGCTTCGCCCGCCGTGCGCAGCAGCAGAGATTTCAGCTCGGCAGGCGTGAGCAGCGGGTCTCTCGCCAGGGCCAGCGCGGCGACGCCGGCCACGACGCAGGCCGCGGCACCGGTCCCGCCGAAACGCGCGGTCCAGCCGACGGGGAGCCCCTCCGCGCCGTCGTTGTAGCCGGGAACCTGCCGCCGGTCGGTTGCCAGGAGCCAGGTTCCGGGCGCCAGCAGCGCCGGCTCGCGGTCGCCGGTCCTGGAGCTCCACCACGGCTGGCCGTCGCTGGTGGCGACGCTCTTCGGTTCGCCGGCGGGGCTTGCCGCGCCGATGCAGACCAGCGGTGTCGACGCCGCGAGTGCGCAGGGGAAGTCGACGCGCCCGGCGTCGGGAACGCGCCCGTCCGAGTCTCCAGCCGCCGCGACGACGGTCGTCCCCGCCTCGATCGCGTCGCGGAGCGCGCGCTCGATCGTCGACGAGGACGCAGAGCTCCAGCCCCACGGCAGCACCAGGATCCGCGCGCGCCGACGCACCGCCTCGTCGATGGCGAGCGCGATCGACGCGTCGTCGGCTCCGCGGCGCAACGGCAGGATCGGGACTCCCGCGGCGACGCCGGCGATTCCCACCTGGTTGTTCGCGACGGCGCCGAGCAGGCCGGCGCAGGCGGTGCCGTGGCGGTCCTCGGGGGCGAGCGGCTCGCCGGGAGGCAGCGCCTCCTCCGTGCCGTCCCATTCCACCAGCGCCAGGTCCGGGTGGCCGCTCTCGACGCCGTCGTCGAGGAGCGCGACGCGCAGGTCACCGAAGGCGGGACCGGCCGTCCAGCCGGCCGCGGCGCGCACGGCCGGATCCGAGGCGGCCGGCCACCCTGCGATCTGCACGTGGGAGGCGAGGACGTACTGTCCGCGCACCAGCGGGTCCTGCGCGGGCAGGAGCCCCGGCTTGCCACGCGAGACCAGCACCCGGACGTCGTCGACGTAGAGACCTTCCGCGGCGCCGCTGCCGTCGCTCACGAACTGGATCACGAGCTGGAGCGGCTTCACGCGCAGCGCTGCCGGCACTCGGAAGAGCAGGCGGCGCCAGCCGCGATCGGTTCCGGGATGGCGGGTCATGTCGCCCGAATCGATTCCCGGGGCCAGCGGTATCGCCATCACGAACACGCCTTCCGCCTGGTCGAAGAGCAGCGCGCGGCCGTAGTCGTAGACCACGCGCGGCTCGGTCCGCGGATCCTCGAGCTGCGCCCAGGTCCACAGCTCGACGAACGCGTCTTCTGCGTCCGAGAGGTCGAAGGGCGGGCTGAAGAGATAGGCGTTCGCGTTCTCGGGATAGGGCCCGGGAGGCTGGCGGCCCGCCAGATCGGCGGCCGTCATGTAGGCAGAGCGGCGGCCGGAGTGGGCGCGGTACTCCGTCACGACCGGCTCCGTCCGCGAGCCCGTGTCCTCGCGCCCGGCCATCCAGCCGGCCCAGTCGACCTCGAAGGAGCCTTCGAGCCGGTCCTGCCAGGACGAGTCGAGCGGCGCGTTCTCCCACGACGCGCGGAGCTTCATGCCGGGCGGCGTCTCGATCCCCGTGATCACCCCGAGCGACGGCTTGCGTGGGGCGGGTGGCAGCTCGGGCCCGGCGGCAGGCGTCTCGAGGAAGATGTCGACGAAGTTCGGCTCCGCATAGCGCACGATCGGCAGCTCGGCCAGCGCGCGGCTGGGCAGCCGGCTACGAGGGGTTCTGCCAGTTCGTCCCCACCGCGGGAACCCCCCGGGGCGTCCTCGACACCGTCGAGCTTCTGATCTCCGGCCGGCGGATGGGAGACTTCGACGCCGACGGCGACGTCGATGCATCCGACGCCGCGAGCTTCGAGGGCTGCTACACCGGCATCGGAGGTACCGCTCCTGCGGTCTGCGGTCCGGGGGATTTCGATCGCGACGGAGACGTCGACTGCACCGACCACGATCGATTCGTTGCGGCGTGGACGGGCCAGGACACCCCGCCTCCGCTGCCCGCGTGCGTGATTCCGGCGCTCTCCGTGAACGCGGCCTCGCTCTCGTGGACCCTTGTCGAGCCGGCGCTCGCGTACGATGTCGTCCAAGGATCGGTGACCGCCCTGCGCGAGGCGGACGGGGACTTCGCGGCCGCCGTCGATCTCTGCCTGGCCGATGACCATCCGCTGCTCGTCCTCGAGTTCTCCGGCCGGCCGGACGCGGGCGAGGCGCTGTGGCTTCTCGTGCGCGCCGTCACGCCGACGGGTCCGCTGACCTACGACACGCTGCGCGCTTCCCAGGTCGGTGCGCGGGACGCGGAAATCGAGAGCTCGACGCAGGCCTGTCCCTAGTGTCACGTAACCTGACTCCGGTTACGTGACACCAGCGTGAACGGCCCGGAAGCTGCGCAGCACCGCAGCAGGCCGCCGATTCCGGATCGCGAGAGAGGCGGCATCGGCCGGCGTGTCGAGGCGGAAGGACCGCTTGACGGCCGCGGGCCGGGGGGACAATGTACCCGGCGAACGACCGCGGGGTCAGCCGCCTTGCCTCGATCCGGGAGACAGAGCCATGAACCGCTTGCGAACGTACCGGAGCTGATGCGGCGGGTCTTCGCCGTGGATGTCCTGGAGTGCCCGCGGTGCCACGGACCGATGAGAATCCTGGCCGCGATTCATCCGCCCGACACGGCCGGGGCGATCCTGGAGTGCCTCGGGCTGTCGGCCCGGCCGCCGCCCGTGGCTCCGCCGCGGCGGACTCCGGCGGCGCTGTTCGAGCCCGACCCCGACTGGTCCAGCGACTGAGGCGAGGCCTCGCGCCGGGAGCTCTGCGCCCTGCTGCGGCGGCTCCGGCCGCTGAAGCCCGAGCTCGGCCGGCAGGGGCCGCTCCCGTGAGGATCCGTCGGGCCACTCCCCCCCGCTGACGCGCGCGCAGCCTCCTGTCAGCCCCCCGTCCCGGCCGGTGATACTCTCAGCCGGTGGGGAAACGCGGCCAATACCGGCTATCCGCAGACCTCGGGGTATCCGCGACTCCTCCGCTAAGTACAGCTCACGTCCGACGACACCGAAACGACGACGACGCCGCCGTGCTCAGATCGTGCCGAATAGCAGGAAAGCAGACGCGGCCGTGCTTTCCGTCTTCGAGCAATTCGGATTCTGCGAACAGGTGACAACGCCGTTCTTGCATGAGACTCCACTGCACTCGGGCTTGCCATTCGAATCCGTTCCTTTGTTGCAACCCGATGTAGTACACTCACCGGTACAGCCCGAGTGAGTGCAGGTGACTGCCATCGGAACGACCGTCTGGCCTCCGTTCAACGGAACGATGAAGATCGTCGTGGTCTTCACATACAGGGTTCCATTCTCGGTCCACGTGACCGTTGCGGTGGGCGCGATGTAGTAGCCGTCGCCTGCATTGAAGCTCGAATCGAACGCAACCTGCTGTTCCGGGGTCAGTTCGTCGAACCAACGCACAATAGTGGTGTTCGCATGTCCTGGATCCACCGCGTTCACGATGATGTCCTTGACAGCCGTCGCTTGAGAGTCTGCGGCTCCGAAGAGCGCGATGATCCCAAGTGTTACAAGGAAGCTCCGCGTTCTGCTGGTCAGCATGTGATCCTCCCTATCGTGGAGCTGACACCCTGCCTTTCCTCTCTTCAGTTCATGCTACGGTGCAGTGAAAGTGATTGTCTTCGTAGCATCGCTGAATGCGATGCCCACGTTCAGGTCGTCAGCGAAGGCCTCGAGAGCCGCCTGAAGCGTGATCGAGGAACTTCCCCAGCCGCCAACGGGTACAGGAGTCGTCGCGATACCAGAATCGACGTTGACATTCCAGTTGAGCCTTTCTTCGAGAAACTCACCGATGTCCCCGAGGGTCAGCCCGGTTCCACCGACCTTGAAACCCGCGTTGAGCGCTGTGAGCGACACCGAGAGGACGAGCTGTGGTCCGGCGCCAATGTAGCCAGATCCGAGGCAGTTGCAGTCACAGCTGGCTCGCCCGCCTCCGCATACATACGTGCATGTACAGGCCGTATTCCCCGTGCAGTGGTTGCATGAGTGGCAACAGGTCGCAATCACCGTGCAGTTGTCCGAGGGGGAGCAGGGATTCTCGTCCGTCAACGCAAACGAGCCAGAGAGGACGGCGACTATGAACGGCACCAGGGTCAGGTTCTTCATTGCGACGCTCCTTTCCTCGCCGCCTGCGCTGCCCGAACCGATACGTAGCTGTGGGCTGGGGCCGAGGCATAACAACAGTAGCGTATTTTAGGATCATCATCAACTGTTGATCTTGTCGTCTGTTACGCAGAAAACGACAGCAAATAAGGCGAATGAGAAAATCTGACTCGCAATGGTACTAATGTAATCATTTACATGAAGGTTCATTAGGCATATTTTGGCATCGTCGGTGTAAACTCGGTGCCTGAGGAGTCCGGCCATGCCCCGCCACGCGCTGAAGCCCTCCCCGACCCTGGCCCGGATGCTCCGCACCCGGCGCGAGGAGCTCGGCTGGTCCGTCCGCGAGGTCACGGCCCGCAGCACAGAGATCGGGGAGCGAATCCCGCCGGTCACGCTGCTCAAGATCGAGGCCGGCACGCAGGAGCCGGGCGTCCGCCGCTTCTACGCTCTGCTCCGCCTCTACCGCCTGCCGCTCGAGGTCGTCCCCGATCTGCTCGAGCTCGAGTCGCTCGCGGCCGAGGCCCCGAAGGAGACCGATCCCGAGAAACTGCTCGCGCGCGGCCGGGCCCACTGGGAGAAGGGCGAGATCGGCCCCGGCCTGGCCTGCCTGTTCGCGCTGCGCCAGGTGGCCGCCGCGGGACGCCGGTCCGATCCGGCGGTGCAGCGCGCCGTGCTGGCCTTCGCCGTCGCCGCCAGCTCGATCGGCCGGGTTCGGCTGGCGAACCACCTGCTCGGCGACCTGCTCGTTTCTCCGCCCGACCCGTCGCTGCGGCTCAATGTCCTGGTCCTGGCCGCCGTGAACTGGCGCGAC
>JALOKP010000067.1 GCA_025456425.1 Acidobacteriota bacterium
CGGAAGCGGGCCAGCTCGCCCTCGCTCAGGCTGGTCACGTCGGTCGCGCCGACGGTCACGGTGCCCGAGGTCGGGCGGTCGATCCCGGCGATCAGGTTGAGCAGGGTCGTCTTGCCCGAACCCGAGGGGCCCATCAGCGCGACGAATTCCCCCTTCGGCACGTCGAGTGTCAGCCCGTCGAGGACGAGGATCTCCTCGGCGTCGCGCCGGTAGACCTTGCGGACGTCCCGGACCTCGACCTCGGCCGCCTTCGCCATCGCCTCACCGGCCCTTGACCGAGACCGCCTGGCCGGGCTTCAGCGTCGTCGCCGGCCGCAGCACGATCGTCTCGTCGCCCGCCAGGCCCGCCGTCACGACGATGCCCGCGGGTCGCGTCTCGCCGGTCGTGACCGGGACCGGGCGCAGCGTCCGGCGGCCCCCGGCCTCCTCGACCACGAAGACCGAGACCGCGTCGCCGGCCCGCACCAGCGCGTCGGCCGGGACGAGGATCTCCGGCTTCGTCGGCAGCGGCGCGCTCTCCGCGCGCTGCGAGAGGAAGTCGGCGCGCGCGCTCATCTCGGGCTTGAGGTCGCGGTCCTTGTCGACCAGCGTGACGCGCACCAGCACCGTTGCCTTGGTCCGGTCGGCAGAGGGGATGATCTGACGCAGCACGCCCCGGTACTTCCGGTCCGGGAAGGCCTCGACCGCGACGTGCGCCGGCTGCTCGACGCTCAGCTTGGCGACGTTGGCCTCGCCGACGTCGACCTCGGCCTCGAGCGTGTCGAGGTCGGCCAGCGCGACGATCGCGCCGGAGGCGGTCGAGATGTTCACGCCCGGCGGGATCGGCGCGACGCTCTCGCCCACCTCCGCCATCTTGCGGACGACCGTCCCCGCGAACGGCGCGCGGATGACCGTGTTCGACAGGTTCGCCTCGGCCAGCGCGAGGTCCCCCCGCGACACCGCCAGCTCGGCCCGGGCCTGGTCGAGCGCCGCGCGCGCGATCGCGACCCGCGAGGCGGCGGCCTCCTGGTCGTCGACTGCGGCGACCCCTTCGGTCACGAGCTGCGTCGCCTTGCGCAGCTGGCGCTCGAACTCGGTGAGATCGGCCGAGGCGCGCTGGATCGCGGCTTCCGTCCGCTGGATCCCGGCGCGGGCCCGCGCGACCTGGGCCTCGAAGTCGCGGCTCTCGAGCCGTGCGATCACTTCCCCTTCCGCGACGCGGCTTCCCTCCTCGACGCGCAGCTCCGACAGCCGCCCCTGGATCTTGGAGGAGACGATCGCGCGGCGGCGCGGCACGAGGTAGCCGGACGCGGTGAGGATCGGCTGCCCCGCGGCGAGCTGCTCCAGGGTGATCACGGTCGGCGTGGTCGTCGTGACCTCGACCGGACCGCGAAACTTACCGGACAGCGCGAAGAGCGCCCCAGCCGCGACGACCGCGACGAGGACCCACAGCGGCCAGCGCCGGAAGCGGCGCGGGGCGGCCGGTCCGGCCCCCTTCTCGATCCGCAGTGAGGTCAGCTTCTCCTTGAGTTCCGTCACGGGTGCGCTCCGTCCGGGTCGCGCCGGGTGTCCGCCGCCGCCGGTCGCTGAAGCGGGCGATTCTATCGGGGCCTCAGCGCAGCGGCGAGGAAGGGACCTCGATCGGCCCCGTCAGCCGGTAGACCGGCATCAGCCCCACCGTTTCGTCCCAGTGCGGCGTGCGCCGATACCACCAGAGGTAGCGCGCGGTCCCGTCGCCCGCGAGCGCGGGATCGCTAGCCCGCGCCGCCTCCCACTCGGCCGCGACCTGCGGGTCCTTCAGCAGCTCCGTGGCCAGCCGGTGCAGCACCGAGGGGTCGATGTACTCCTTGCGCTCGAAGACCGAGTTGAGCATCCCCCAGGCCGCGAGCGAATCGGCCGACTCCGGCTCCAGCAACTGCGCGGCGACCTCGAAGTCGGGCTGCGCGGCCGGGACGAACAGCGTGCCGGCCGGGACCCGCCGCGTCGTGCGCTCGCGCGTCACGCGGTAGGTGGCCCGGACCCGCCCCTGGTACGAGCGGCTCTCGAACTTCGGCTCGGACAGGCGCAGCGTCTCGACGGCCAGTTCCGCGGGCGCGTCGAGCCGCCGCACCTCGAGCCCGTGGGCCCGCAGCGTCTCCTCGATCAGCGGCCAGCCGGGCTGGACGAGGTAGCCGCGCGGCCGGGGGACCGCGGTCTTGACGCGCGCGCGGTGCGACCAGGGAACATCCAGCGGGACCGTCCTCGAGCGGTCGTACTGCAGGACCTTGCGGCCCAGCGGCACCGACTCGACGACCGTGAAGTCGAAGAACGGCACTCGCACCGGCGTGGACTGCTCGTCGAGCGTCCACTCCAGCACGAGCTCGGAAGGCCCGGCCCCGGGCTGCCCCGCCGCCACGGTCCGCTGCTCCGCCGCGGCCACCGCCACCCGAAGCGCCTGCCCCGAGTACCCGACCTGCCGTACCAGCAGCACGAGGAAGTCGCGCAGCGCGTCGACCCGCTGCTGGTAGGGCTTGTAGGAGTGCATCTCGACCAGCAGCGTCGGGCGGTTGCGCAGGTTGAAGTAGCCGGTCGACTGACGCGGC
Organism: Acidobacteriota bacterium; assembly: GCA_025456425.1. Lineage (GTDB taxonomy): Bacteria > Acidobacteriota > Polarisedimenticolia > J045 > J045 > JALOKP01. Next base: position 2,562 of record JALOKP010000067.1, read on the forward strand.
TCGCCGACCCACGACTCGAACCCCTTGGTCGGGTCGGTCCCGTCCTTCAGGTCGACGTACGGCCCGATCCGGTGCCCTCCGCGCGCCATCATCGAGGCCACCGGCGGCAGGTTGTAGGACCACCACTCCTGGATCGACGGTGCGGCCTGCGGGGCCTCGGCCAGCGCGAAGGTCAGCGTCCACTCCAGGTCGACCCCGTCCGTGACGTGGGTGTCGACGTGCAGGTGCGGCCGCCAGGCGTTGAAGAGCCCGACCAGCGCGCGCGCCTCGGGGCTCTCCAGCTTGATGTGGTCGCGGTTGAGGTCGAGGCCGCTGGCCGTGGTCCGGAACCCCATCCCCTGCCGCGGCCCGTCCTGGTTGGGCCGGTTGTAGGGCGAGACCCGCTCGTGCCCGTCGACGTTGAAGATCGGAACGACCAGCAGCGTCGCCGCGTCCAGCAGCTCCGGGGCCTCGCCCAGCGCGATGTCGCGCAGGATCATCAGCAGCGCGTCCTTGCCGTCGATCTCGCCGGCGTGGATCCCGGCGACGACCAGCACGACCGGCTTCTCCTGCGCCTTAGCGGCCTGCGGCGTGAACGCCCCCTCGCGGGAGACGACGACGAACGGCAGCGGGCGCCCCTCGCCCGAGCTGCCGTAGAACCCGAGGCGCAGCGCGGGCGACTTCGCCTCGAGCCGCCGGAGGAAGGCGATCGTCTCGTCGTAGGACGGGGTGGACTGGAACTCGGAGCGCTCGGCGGGGGTCTGCCAGGCCGCGGATTCGGCCATCTCCTCGCCGGGACCGTGGTCGTGCTCGTCGCCGGCCCGGGCCGCGGGGCCCCCCGCTGCGCCCGCCAGCAGCGCCAACCCAAGCGCCGCCCGCGTCACGGCCCGCGCCAGGCCCGGTCTCACGGGGCGTTCTTGATCTCGAGCTCGAGTTCGGCCAGGCGGGTGCGCTTCTGAGCCAGGCGCTCCTCGACCCCCTGGATCTTCTCGTCGAGGCCGAGGCGCATCTCCTCCGCCCGCCCGCCGTCCTTCAGCCCGGCCAGCGCCTGCCGCCAGCGATCGATGTGTCCCAGGTCGCGGGCGATCGACTCGCGCAGCGCCTCGGCCTGCTCGCGCTTGCGCGAGACCGACTCCTGCTTGTGGTGGCTCCACTCGGTGCGGCGGTGCTTGCGCTCGTCCTGGGCCCGCGAGAAGACCTTGTCGCAGGCCCCGCGGAAGCGCTCCCAGAGCTGGTCGGAGAGGGCCCGCGGCACCGCCCCGACGGACTTCCACTCGGACTGGAGCTGCTTGGCCTGCTCGCAGGCGCCGAACACGTCGGGGGAGGCGATCAGCGCCTCCGCCGCCTCGCAGAGCGCGATCTTGCGCTGCTTGTGGGCCTCGCGGTCGTGAGAGGCCTGGTGCTGCGCGGTGCGGCGGCGCTCGAAGAAGGCTCCGCGCGCGGTGCGGAACCGCTCCCAGAGCGAATCCTCGACGTCGCGCCCGGCCCAACCGGCGGCCTTCCACTCGGCCATCATCTCTTCCATCGCGTGCGCCGTCTTCTCGTGCTCGGTCGACTCGACCAGCGCCTCGGCCCGCACGCACAGCTCTTCCTTCTTGCGCCGCGCCTCGCTGCGCTCGTGCGACTGCTGCGTGCGGTTCTCGTCGCGCCGCTGGAAGAAGGCGTCGAGGGCGCCGCGGAACCGCTTCCACAGCAGCTCGTCGTCCTCACGCGAGGCCGAGCCCAGCCCCTTCCACTGCTCCTGGAGCTTCTTCATCTTGTCGGCGGTCTGGGTCCAGGAGGTCAGGTTCATGAGCGATTCGGCGACCGCGATCAACTCTTCCTTGCGGGCCCGTTGCGCGGCCTGGAAGCCGAGGACCTCGTGGCGCAGCGCCTCGAGCCGCGCGAGCAGCGCGTCGAAGTCGCCCAGCGCGTCGGCGGTCCGGACCTGGTCGGCCAGCCGCTCGGTCCGCTCGGAGAAGCGCCCCTTGTTGGCCGCGGCCCCGACCTCCCGCTCCAGTTCCGCGGTCTTTGCCTCCAGCTTCTGGAAACGCTCCACGTAGAACGCGAAGGCGGTCCGCTTGCTGCGTCCCTTCAACGGCCCGAGCGGCCGCCCCTTGAACAGCGCGCCGTCCTTCTGGTGCACCACGTCCTGCTCGTCGACCCAGCCCCACTCCTCGCCGGGAACAGGGCCGGTCTCCGGGAGCGGGGCGCTGAGCGGCGCCGCAGGAACGGGCGGCGGCAGCTCCGCGACCTCGGGAGGGGCGGGAAGCGCGGCGCAGGGCTCGGGCGCCGGGATCGCCGGCGGAGCGTCGTGGCCTTCGGGCGCGGGCGGGACGGGAAGCGCGGGGGATTCCGCGCGCTCGCCACCGTCGGGGAGGTCGGCGTGCGTGGCGTCGTCGTGGCTCATGGTTCTGCTTTCCGGGGAGGAAGTTGGCGTCGGTGGCCGGGCAGCCTGGGGACCCCCGGCAGGGCCGGAAGAGCATACTCGCGGGGCGGGGGGCCGACTACCCACGGTGGCCACAAGAGTGTTGGTGGCGCGGGGTGCACCCCGCCCCCCGGGGCCGGCGGGGCCGGGGCTGCCGCCCCGCGCCCGGGGAGGCCCCCCGTTCCGTGCTCTCTGAATCGCCGGAAACGCCCGCCGGACGGCCTGTTTCGCCGAGCGCACCAACACGCTCGCGGCCACCGTGGGGTCAGCGGTTGGCGACCTCGTACAGCAGCGCCCCCCCCCGCCCCGCCACCGCCCCCTCCGCCCCCTCCCCGACCGCCGCGTCGAGCACCCGCGCCGCGTCGTCGAGCGACGCGACCCGCTCCATCCCGGCCGCGGCCAGCAGCTCGTCGGGCAGCTCGGTCAGGGCCAGGACGCGAAGGCGGCGCGTCTTCTCCGTCAGCGCGAGCGCGGTGTGCAGGCCGACGCGGAACTCGCGGCGCAGCGCGGTTTCGATCGCGGCCTGCGGCCCGAGCCGCAGCCCCTCCGCCAGTTCGCGGTTGCCGACGCCGTCGCCGCAGGCCGCGACGAGAACCACGAGTCCGCCGTCGCGCACGACGGGAGCGACCGCGTCGAGCGCCTTGTGCGCCTGGACCAGGTCGCGGTCCGCGGGGGCGCCGCCGGCGGACACGACGATCGCGTCGAGCGGCGCCGGGAGCCTGACGCGGTGGGTGGAGGCGTAGCGCTCGGCGGCGCGCGCGTGGTCCTCGAACGGGTCGCCCGCCTCCGCCCACGGCGCCTCGCCGGGGTCGACCGCGAGGTGGAGCATCGTCGTGGGCGGGAAGAGGCGCGCCGCCTCGACCGCCGCCTCGTGGACCGGGTTCCCCTCGAGCACGCCCGCGCGGGCCAGCGGGTGCCGCCCCCCGCCCGGCTGCGGGGAAAGGCAGCGCCGGTGCACCGCGACGATCGTGTCGCGCGCGGCGACGCCCGGGACCAGCAGCTTCCGCCCGCCGCCGTACCCCGCGAGGTAGTGAAAGACGATCCGCCCGAGCGCCAGCGCGGCTCCCGCGCGGGCAACGGCCGGGTGCGCCGCCACCGCGATCCCGGACGGCGTCGTCCCCAGCGGCACGGCCGGCGCGTCGGCGTCGTGGGGTAGCGCGGCGACGCGCGCGGCCGCGCCGGGACCGATCCAGTCGGCCAACTCCGGTCGGGTCATCGGGCGGTGGATCCCCGAGGCCGGGACCAGGCCGATCCGTTCACCCGGCACCCCCGCCTCGGCCAGCGCGTCGAGCGCCCGCGGCAGGAGCGACGGGAGCGGCAGGGGGCGCGTCCGGTCGGGCACGATGAGGGCGAGGCGTTGCGACGGACCCACCGCCCGCGCGGCCCGAGCCGCGGCGGCGCGGATTGCGGCGTCGAGCGTGCCGGGCGCGGCGGAATCGGCAGCGGCGTCACGCGCCGGCTCGAGCCAGCGCCACTCGCGCCAGCGCTCCGGCACTGGGAGCCGGGTTGCTCCCCACGCCAGCGTACGATCGGGCAGCGCGCTCATGCCGGGCATCCTACCTCCGCCGCTGCCGGTTCCCGCGGGGGGCCGGCCGGGGCATACTCGTCGCCCCACCCGGGACGCGAGGGTCGGCTTCCCGCGCGCGCCGACGAGCCAGGGGAACACCATGAGCAGCGAGGACCGGATCGCGCGCGAGGCCGCGCGCTGGAATGCGACCACCGTCGCGAAGGCGCTGGCCCGGGCCGCAGAGCGCCGCGAGCGCTTCGAGACCAGCTCCGGCGCCGAGATCCAGCGGCTCTACACCCCGGCCGATCTCGCGGGCGGGGACTACCTCGAGGCGCTCGGCTTCCCGGGGGAGTACCCGTTCACCCGCGGCGTGCAGCCCACGATGTACCGGGGCCAGTTCTGGACGATGCGGCAGTACGCCGGGTTCGGGACGGCCGAGGAGTCGAACGCCCGCTACCGCTACCTGCTCTCGCAGGGGCAGACCGGCCTCTCGGTCGCGTTCGACCTGCCCACGCAGATGGGCTACGACTCGGACGACCCGGTCGCCGAGGGGGAGGTCGGGAAGGTCGGGGTGGCGATCGACTCGCTCGCCGACATGGAGGTCCTGCTCGACGGGATCCCGCTCGACAAGGTCAGCACCTCGATGACGATCAACGCCCCGGCGGCGATCCTGCTGGCGATGTACGTCGCCGTCGGGCGCCGGCAGGGGGTCGAGCCGAAGGCGCTGCGGGGGACGATCCAGAACGACGTCCTGAAGGAGTACATCGCCCGCGGGACCTACATCTTCCCGCCGCGGCCGTCGCTCCGGCTGATCACCGACACCTTCGCCTGGTGCGCGGCCCACACCCCGGCCTGGAACACGATCTCGATCAGCGGCTACCACATCCGCGAGGCCGGCTCGACCGCCGCCCAGGAGATCGCCTTCACCCTGGCCGACGCGATCGCCTATGTCGAGGCGGCGCTCTCCGCCGGGCTGCCGCTCGAGAGCTTCGCCCCCCGGCTGTCGTTCTTCTTCAACGCCCAGATCGACCTCCTGGAAGAGGTCGCCAAGTTCCGCGCCGCCCGCCGGCTCTGGGCCCGGATCGTGGTCGAGCGCTTCGGGGCGAAGGACCGCAACCTGGGCAAGCTGCGGTTCCACGCCCAGACCGCCGGCTCCTCGCTGACCGCCCAGCAGCCCGACAACAACGTGATGCGGACCGCCTTCGAGGCCCTGGCGGCCGTGCTCGGGGGCTGCCAGTCGCTCCACACCAACTCGATGGACGAGGCGCTCGGGCTCCCGACCCAGCGCGCGGTCACGATCGCACTGCGGACCCAGCAGGTCCTGGCCCACGAGACCGGGGTGGGGGACACGGTCGACCCGCTCGCCGGCTCGTACGTCGTCGAGGCCCTGACCGACCGGCTCGAGGCCGAGGCCCGCGCCCTGCTGGCCCGGATCGACGAGTTCGGGGGGGCGGTGCCGGCGATCGAGGCCGGCTTCCCCCAGCGCGAGATCGCCGACGCCGCCTACCGCACCCAGCGGGCGATCGAGTCGGGCGACCAGGTCGTGGTCGGCGTCAACCGCTTCCGCGACGAAGAGGAGCAGCGGATCCCGGTCCAGCGGGTCCCGGACCAGGTTCGAGCGCGGCAGGTCGAGCGCACGCGCCAGGTGCGCGCGACGCGCGACGCGTCCGCCTGGTCGCGCGCGATGGACGGCGTCGAGCGCGCCGCGCGGGGCGGGGACAATCTGGTCGCGGCGATCCTCGAGGCGGTCGGGGCCTACGCGACGGTCGGCGAAATTGCAGGTCGGCTGGCGTCCGTCTTCGGGCGCTACCAGGACACCGCGATCTGACGGCGCCGCGCCGCCCGCTTGCCTGAAGCGCGCTCCGGAGCTCCGCGGAGCGCAAAAAAAAGCCCCCCGAGACCGGGGGGCTTTCCTTCGAAGGATGCTTTTAGTAGATCTCTTTAGAAAACGGGCGGCGCCTCGATCAGCGGCTTGGCCGTCTTGCGCGCCATCTTCTTTGTGGCCTTCTTGGTGGCCTTCTTGGTAGCCTTCTTGGCCTTCGCCTTACGCGTGGCCTTCTTTACCTTCGCCTTGCGCGTAACCTTCTTGGTGGCCTTCTTGGCCTTCGCCTTGCGGGTCGCCTTCTTGGTGGCCTTCTTGGCCTTCGCCTTGCGCGTGGCCTTCTTGACCTTCGCCTTGCGGGTGGCCTTCTTGGTTGCCTTCTTGCGGACTGCCATGGTTCCTAGCCTCCTTGAGGGCGCCGATCGCCCTCCGGGTTCCTGCAGGCGTCCCTGCAGGGGTGCACACCTTGAGGAATATATGCTTGCCAGTGTTCGCGGCTGTCAAGAGCCCACCGCCCCCTTTTTTTTGCGACCGCGAAGATCCAGGACGCCGACGGGGGTGCTTCGCAGCGGCAGAGCGCGCCGGCCCCCCCGTCCGCGCGTGGCCGTCGAAAAAAAAGCCCCCCGCGAACGGGGGGCCATTCCTTCGAAGGCCTGTTACCGACTCACTCGCCCCGCCCGACGCGCTCCGCGAACGGCGATCTCGTCGCCCGCTTCGCCCGCGCCGCCGGGGCGCCAACCGCGAGGCCTATCCCTCGGTCAGCGCGTTGAGGATCGCCTTGCGGACCACCGCCTTGCGGACCACCGCCCTGCGGACGGCCTTGCGGACCACCGCCTTGCGGACGGCCGCCTTGCGGACGGCCTTGCGGACCACCGCCTTGCGGACCACCTTGCGGCGGACAGCCTTGCGGACCGCCTTGCGGCGGACGGCCTTGCGGACGGCCTTGCGGCGCACGGCCTTGCGGACGGCCTTGCGGCGGACGGCCTTGCGGACGGCCTTGCGGCGGACGGCCTTGCGGACGGCCTTGCGGCGCACGGCCTTGCGGACGGCCTTCTTGCGCGTGGCCTTGCGGCGCACCGCCTTGCGAACAGCCTTCTTGCGGGTGGCCTTCTTCGTGGCCTTCTTGCGAGTCGCCATGCTTCGTGCCTCCGCGGGGGGCACCTGCCCTCCCGCTCCATGCGGGCGTCCCCGCATCGGCGTGCACCTTGACGCCTTTGTGCGCGCCTGCAGCGCGACTGTCAAGGGCTAGGCGCGAAAAAAGTGCGCGTGCAGAGCGGTGCGAGCGCATCGCGCCACGCGTCGCCGGTGACGCAGTGCGGCTCAGCTCGCGTCGTTGCGCCTGGGGCGACCGGGCCGCGGTGGCAGCTCGCGGTCGAGTCCCAGCTCCTGGATCCGGCGGCGCAGCGTGCGCAGCCCGATCCCAAGCGCTTCCGCGGCACGGGTGCGCGACCCCTGCATCGCGGCCAGGGTCTGGCGGATCGTCTCCGCCTCCACGTCCTTCAGCGAGGACCCGGCGATCGCGTGAGAACGCACGCCGGACGCGGAGATCCCGACGCGGACCGGGGGCGGCAGGTGCTCCGCGTCGAGGGTCTCGGCAGGGGTGCTCACGACCACGGCCTCGAGGGTGTTCATCAGCTCCCGGACGTTCCCCGGCCACGGGTACCGGCAGAGCGCGGCGAGCGCTGCGGCGGTGAGCCGCCGCGGCCGGAGGTGGTTGTTGCGGCAGACCTGGACCAGGAACGTCTCGGCCAGGTCGGGAATGTCCTCCCGCCGCTCGCGCAGCGGAGGGACCTGGAGCGTCAGGACCTTCAGCCGATAGTAGAGGTCCTCGCGGAACCGCCCCTCGCGGACCAGCCGCTCGAGGTCGGCGTTGGTCGCGGCGACGAGACGGACGTCGACCCGCACCGGCCGCGAGCCGCCGACCCGCATGAACTCCTGCTGCTCGAGGACGCGCAGCAGCTTGGCCTGCGTCGGCATGTCGGTCTCGCCGATCTCGTCGAGGAACAGCGTGCCCCGGTGCGCCAGCTCGAACTTCCCGGCGCGCCGGCTGATCGCGCCGGTGAAGGCCCCGCGCTCGTGGCCGAACAGCTCCGATTCGATCAGGTGCGGCGGGAGCGCGGCGCAGTTCAGCGCGATGAACGGCCCGTCCAGCCGCGGCGACCGGAAATGCACGGTGCGTGCCACCAGCTCCTTGCCGACGCCGCTCTCGCCGAGCACCAGCACCGTGGTCCGCATCCGCGCGACGCGGCCGATCATCTCGACCAGGGCGCGCATCGCGTCCGAGCGGGCGACCAGGATCCGGTCGGAGAACGAGCGCCGGGAGCGCTCCGCGATCTCCTCCTCGAGACTCGCGAGGTGCATCCCCAGGTCGCGGGCCTCGAGCGCGCGCGCGACCCGCAATCGCAGTTCCTGCGGGTACGGTGGCCGGTGCACCACGTCCTGCGCGCCTCGCTCGACGAGGTTCCAGGCGGCCGCCGCGTCGGCCGGCGCGGCGACGAGGACGATCGAGGGGGCTTCATCCCCGCGGGCCAGGGGTGCCAGCTGCGGCGCCGGTTCCGCGCCGAGCAGCGCGTAGTCGATCAGCATCAGGTCGGGAGCGACGTCGCCGTCGAGCCGGGGCAGTGCCGCGAGGTCCGGAAGGACGACGACGCGGTGCCCCATGCGGCGGCACTGCCGTTCGAGCTCGCGGGCAATCGCGGGATCGCGAGCGACGACCGCGATCCGGCGCTCGACGGGGACTGGAATATCCGGAGCCTGTGGGGACATCGGCGGACCCCGATCCCGGGAGAGGCGAAAAGGGGCTGCAATATAGGGTCACCGGGACCCAGTTTTCAACGCCAAAGGGGCGCAGGTGGCCGAGAAAATGGGTCAGATTGACCCTCCCCACCTATGGTCGATTATTAAGTGCCTTTTTATCATCATCTTATGATTCCCTCGGCAGCCTCCCCCCGCTGGCAGGGAGCTTGCATTCTGACTTCCACACTGGGTGAGTCGAATCCGCAACCGAGGGGGTCGTAAAGCGATGACCAGAGCGAGCGCGGCACGGAAGACGGTGACCAGGGGTCGCCGGAAGACCGTTCAGACCGGTGACAAGTTCGTCCGGTTCGCCTTCGAAGGGCACGACTACGTGCTCGATCTCGGGCGGAGCCGCGTGTACGAGAACTTCACCGCGGTCGAGGCCAGCAAGGGGTTCGCGATCCTCGGTTTCTATCGCCAGTCGTCTCCCGCCCAGGTCTGACGTCACGGCTCGGTGCGCGACCTCGGTCGCGCACCGTTTTCTCTTGCGCCGGCGCTCGGAGGGGTTCCCCTCCGGCGCCGGTTTCTTCTTTTCGCCCGTTCCCCCCCTTCGCGATTTCCGGTAGGTTCCGCCCGTGACCGGCTGGCTGCGGGGCGACCTCGAACTCGCCGTGCTCTCGGGGCACGGCGGGGTCTCGATCGCCGTGCTGATCCGCCAGGCCCGCCGCTTCCTGCTCGTCGACGCCGGCGACGGGGCGGCGCGCGACCTCGCGGCGCTGCCGGTCCCGGTCGACTCGCTCGAGGGGATCGTCGTGACCCACGACCACGGCGATCACGCCGCCGGGATTCCCGCTCTGCTTTGGTGGCTGCGCCTCGGCCGGCGCCGCGACCCGGTTCCGCTCCTGTTTCCCGCCGCCGCCCCGCTCGCGCGCGGTGGCGTCGCGCTGTTCCTCGAAGCGCTGGGCGAGCGGGCGCGCGTCACACCCGAGCTGCGCACGCTGGCGGCCGACCGGACCGAGCGCCTCGGGCCGTTCGCGGTGACCCCCTTCCCGGCGCGGCACCGCCGCGCGTCGTCGGACCCTCCCGGCGAGCTGATGGAGGCCTACGGCCTGCGGATCGACGCGCCGGGCGGGCGGATCATCGTCAGCGGCGACACCGGTCCCCACGCGCGGCTCGAACGCGAGGCGGCGGCGGCCGATCTGGCGCTGGTCGAGGCCGCGGCCGGGAACGGCCCGGCTTCGCCGGCCGACAGCCACCTGAACCGCGCCGAGGCCGAGCGGATCGGGCGCCTGGCGCGCGAGTATCGCCTCTATCACGGCGGACCCGGCCCGGCCTGAAAGCCCCCCGCAGTTCTGCAAAAATGGCCGGGGCCGGGTGGACGCTGCGCGCTGAGCCCCCCACGGAGCCGAAGAGGACACGACGATGAGCCGACCGGCGCTCCCGACCACCGCGCTCCCGGCCTGGAAGGCGCTCGAGGCCCACTGGCCGGAGCTGCGCGAGCGACACCTGCGAGCGCTCTTCCGCGACGATCCGGGGCGTAGCGAGCGGCTGACGGCGGAGGCCGGCGACCTGTTCCTCGACTACTCCAAGAACCGCGTCACGGGCGAGACGCTGCGGCTGCTGGTCCAGCTGGCCGAGGAGTCCGGGCTGGCCGCGCGGATCGACGCGATGTTCCGCGGCGAGAAGATCAACGTCACCGAGGGGCGCGCCGTGCTCCACGTCGCGCTCCGCGCGCCGCGCGGGACGACGATCGAGGTCGACGGCCGCAACGTCGTTCCCGACGTCCACGAGGTGCTGGGCCGGATGGCCGACTTCGCGGAGCGCGTCCGGAGCGGCGCCTGGACCGGCGCGACCGGCCAGCCGATCCGGAACGTCGTCAACGTCGGGATCGGCGGCTCCGACCTGGGCCCCGTGATGGCCTACGAGGCCCTGCGCCACTACAGCGACCGCGCGCTGACCTTCCGCTTCGTCTCCAACGTCGACGGCACCGATCTGGCCGAGGCGGTCCGCGACCTGGACCCGGCGGAGACGCTGTTCATCGTTTCGTCCAAGACCTTCACCACGCTCGAGACGATGACCAACGCGCGGACCGCGCGGGACTGGCTGGTGGCCGGGCTCGGCGGCGACGAGCGGGCGGTCGCACGCCACTTCGTCGCCGTCTCGACGAATGCCGCCGAGGTGACGGGGTTCGGAATCGACGCCGGGAACATGTTCGGCTTCTGGGACTGGGTCGGCGGGCGCTACTCGATGGACTCGGCGATCGGCCTGTCGACGATGCTGGCGATCGGGCCGGCGCGCTTCCGCGAGCTGCTCGACGGCTTCCACGCGATGGACGAGCACTTCCGCACCGCCCCGTTCGAGCGCAACCTGCCCGTGCTGATGGGCCTGCTCACCGTCTGGTACGCCGACTTCTTCGGCGCCGGGACGGTGGCGGTGCTCCCCTACGACCAGTACCTGAAGCGCTTCCCGGCCTACCTCCAGCAGCTGACGATGGAGAGCAACGGCAAGTCCGTGACGCTGGACGGGACGCGCGTGACGGCCGGCACCAGCCCGGTCTACTGGGGCGAGCCCGGGACCAACGGGCAGCACTCGTTCTACCAGTTGATCCACCAGGGGACGCGGCTGGTCCCCTGCGACTTCATCGCCTTCGCGCGCTCGCTCAACCCGCTGGGCCGGCACCACGACATCCTGCTCGCGAACGCGCTCGCGCAGGCCGAAGCGCTGGCCTTCGGCCGGACCGCGGACGAGGTGCGGGCGGACGGAACGCCCGAGTCGCTCGTCCCGCACCGCGTCTTCGACGGCAACCGGCCGTCGAACCTGCTGCTCGCCGAGCGGCTGACGCCGGGCGTGCTGGGCCAGCTCGTCGCGCTCTACGAGCACTCGGTCTTCACGCAGGGGGCGATCTGGCAGATCAACCCGTTCGACCAGTGGGGGGTCGAACTGGGCAAGGTCCTGGCGCAGCGGATCGTGCCCGAGCTGGAGAGCCGGGAGGAGCCCGCGCTCGGCCACGACAGCTCGACCGACAGCCTGATCCGCCGCTGCCGGAGGCTGCAGGGCAAGGCCTGAGCGCCCGCCGCGGCGCGTCCCGGGCCGGGACTCAGCCCGGACGCCGCCCGACCAGCAGGACGTTCTCGAAGGGCACTCCGCCCGACATCGGCCGGGAGTCGACCTCGAGCCCCAGCCCGACGAGCAGCGCCGCCCACTCCGCCGCGCCGCGGTAGGCGAGCGTCTGGCGCGGCCGGCCGCGCAGGATGCTGCGCAGCCGCTCCGCCAGCCGCGTGATCGCGAAGCGCAGGCTGGCCCGCGCGTCGGCCTCGCGCACGATCAGCGTCCCGCCCGGTTCGAGCCCCGCCACCACGCGCCGCAGAAGCCGCTCCTGGTCGGCCGGCGGCAGGTAGTGGAGCACGTCGAACAGCGTCGCCGTGCGATACGGCACGAGCGGAATCTCGAGCGCGTCGCCGACCTCGATCACGGCGCGCCCGCCCAGCGCGCGCGCGGCGATCCCGGCGGTCCGGCCGCGCGGCTCGATCCCGACCAGCGCCAGCCCGATCGGTGGTGCAGGCCACCCCTCGGGCCACTCGCCGTCCGCGTGCTGCCGCTCCGCCGCAGCCAGGAGCGAGAGCAGGATCCCGCGGCCGCAGCCGACGTCCAGCAGCGTGCCGCCCGGCGGGACGAACCCTTCCCGCAGGAGCGCGAGGAAGACCGGGTCCCAGCGCAGCTTGCCGCGAACGAATTCCCAGTGGTGCATCCCCGATCGGACGTAGGGCCGGGCCGCGCTCTCGATCAGCGCGCCGACGCGGGACGGCAGGCGCGTCGCGTGCAGCCAGGCGAAGGTGGCGAGGCCCAGCAGCAGGCCGGCGGCGGCGGCGAACACGACGCTGCCGGCCGCGAGGTCCAGCCCCAGCTCCCACAGTTTCGCGCCGCGCGCGGCCTCGAGCGTGAGCGGGATCCCCTCGCCGTGCAGCAGGAAGTGCCCCAGCTCCAGCTCGGCCAGCGTGATCCACGGCCCGGTCAGCGGGTTGTTGATGTAGGCCGCGAGGTAGCAGAGCAGCTTGTTGACGCGCGCGAGGTGCGCGGCCCCGAGGCAGAGCGGCAGGTGCAGCCCGTAGAGCGGGAGACAGCCGATGAAGGTCCCCAGGCCGACGGCGACGGCGTGGCGCGCGGGCGTTCCCTGCTCGACGCGCAACTCGTAGAGCAGCTCGGGGAGCGCTTCGCGCAGCCGTCGCCGGCGCAGCGGCGCATCGCCGCCGCCGGCGGGAGCGGCCGGCGGCGGGGAGGCGGGCGCGGCGGTGGCGTTCATGGGCGAAGCGTTCCTCGGCCGGGCGTCTGCGCGGCGGGATGGTACACTACGCTTCCGCCGGGGCCGGCCTGCGTCACGCGGCCCGGCCAGGAGCGCTTCCGATGTCCGATCCGACCGTCGACCTCACCGCGCTGCGCCCGCGGCTCAAGCGCCTGATCGTCAGCAGCCTCAACCTCGAGGGGATGGACCCCGACACGATCGAGGACGACGCCCCGCTGTTCGGCGACGGCCTCGGGCTCGACTCGGTCGACGCGCTCGAGCTGGTCGTCGCGCTCGAGAAGGAGTTCGGCATCAAGATCCAGGCCCAGGAGATCGGGCGCGAGGCGTTCGCCTCGGTCGCGGCGCTGGCCCGCTTCATCGAGACGCGGTACACGCCGTCGTGACCCGTGCCGGCCTCCGTGCCGGCCCGCGTCGCGGTCAGTACTTCAGCAGGTACCGCTCCACCTCCCACGGGTGCACCACGCTGATGTACTCGTGCCAGTCGGCCAGCTTGGCCTCGACCAGGTGCCGCGCGATGTGCTCGCCCAGCGCGGCCTTCACCATCGCGTCGCGTTCGAGCGCGCGGACCGCCTCGTACAGGTCGGGCGGCAGGTTGTCGATCTTCCGCCGCCGCTTCTCGCGGTCCCCCATCTGGTAGATGTCCTCGTTGACCGGCGGCCCGGGGTCGAGCTTCCGCTCGATCCCGTCGAGCCCGGCGGCGAGCATGACCGCGAAGGCGAGGTAGGGGTTGCACGACGGGTCCGGCATCCGGACCTCGACCCGCGTCCCCGCCCCGCGGCGGTCGGGCACGCGCGCGAGCGGGCTGCGGTTGCGCTCGGACCAGGCGATGTTGGTCGGCGCCTCGTACCCCGGGACCAGTCGCTTGTAGGAGTTGACGGTCGGGTTGGTCACCGCGCAGAACCCCTTGGCGTGGGCCAGGATCCCGCCGATGTAGTGCATGCAGAGCGAGGACAATCCGTACGGCGCGGAGGGGTCGTCGAAGGCGTTCTTCCCGCGCGCGTCGAACAGCGACTGGTGGGTGTGCATCCCCGAGCCGTTGACGCCGAACAGCGGCTTGGGCATGAAGGTCGCGTAGAGGTCGTGCTTCAGCGCAATCCGCTTCACGACGTGCTTGAAAACCAGGAGGTTGTCGGCGGTCTCGAGCGCGCCGGCGTAGCGGAAGTCGATCTCGTGCTGACCGGGGGCGACCTCGTGGTGCGCGGCCTCGACCTCGAACCCCATCTTCTCGAGCACGTTGACGATGTCGCGCCGCGCCTCCTCCCCCTTGTCCACCGGCGCCAGGTCGAAGTAGGCCCCCTGGTCGTGGGTCTCGGTCGTGGGGGTCCCGTCGGGCCGGCGCAGGAACAGGAAGAACTCGGCCTCCGGACCCATCATCGGCGTGAAGCCGCGTGCCGCCGCCGCCTCGACCGCGCGCCTCAGCGCGCCTCGGGGGTCGCCGGCGAACGGCGAACCGTCGGGCATCGCGACGTCGCAGATCATCATCGCGACGCGGTCGCCGGCGTCGGTCGGGACGATCCGGAGCGAGGCGGGGTCGGGGTGCAGGAGCATGTCGGACTCCTGGATCCGGACGAACCCCTCGACCGACGAGCCGTCGAACATCACGTCGCCGGCCAGCGCCTTGTCGAACTGCGTG
>JALOKP010000068.1 GCA_025456425.1 Acidobacteriota bacterium
GACGACATCGAGATCGCGACCTTCCGCGCGCTCAAGACCGACCCGCAGCGCTTCTGGGACTGGTACGCGCACCGCTTCCTGTCGCTGCGCGGCCGGCAGCCCAACGACGCGCACCGCGCGCTGGCGGCAATCGACCGCGAGCTGGCGCGGCAAGGGCGCGATTTCCTGCTGGTCACGCAGAACATCGACACGCTGCACGAACAGGCCGGGGCGCAGCGGCTGGTCAAGGTGCACGGGACCTCGGACCGGGTGCGCTGCGCGCGCTACGGCTGCGAGCACGGCGCGCCGGCCGGCTCGCTGCCGCTGTCGGACGAGGACCTGGACCGCTACGCGCGGGAGATCGCCGCGGCCCGCGTCCCGGTCTGCCCGGACTGTGGCGGCGTGCTGCGCCCGCACGTGCTGCTGTTCGACGAGTTCTACACCGAACACGCCGACTACGGCTTCGACCGCGTCGAGGGCGCGGCGGCGCGGGCCGCCTTCATCGTCTTCATCGGCACCTCGCTCTCGGTCGGCGTGACCGCCTTCCTGGAGACGGCCGCGCGCCGGCGCGGCGTGCCGGCGCTGCTGGTCGACCCCGCGCCGGCCCCGCCCGGCTCCGGCACCACCCTCTCGCACGTCGCCGCACGCTCCGAGGAGCTGCTGCCGCTGGTGCTGGAGCGGATCGCGGGATGAGCCGGCCGTGGGTCGTGCTGAAGTTCGGCGGGACCTCGGTCGCGGCCGCGGAGCACTGGGACACGATCGCCGCCGAGGCGCGGGGGCACGCGGCCGCCGGGCGGCGCGCGCTCCTCGTCTGCTCGGCGCTCGCCGGGGCGACCAACCGGCTCGAGCAGGCGCTGGCCGCGGCCGCCGGCGGGGCCCGCGGCGGCGAGACCGAGCTCGAGGCACTGCGCGCGGCGCACGAGGGGCTGGCGCACGCGGGCGGGGTCGCGCCGCCGCCCGAGGTCGACGCGCTGTGGGACGAGCTGGCGCGCTGGCTGGCCGGCGTGCGGCTGACGGGCGAGGCCCCGCCGCGGCTGACGGCCAAGGTGCTGGCGCTGGGGGAACTGGCCTCGACGCGGCTGGGCGCGGCGCTGCTCGAGGCGCGCGGCGTCGCGGCGCGATGGATCGACGCGCGCGAGCTGCTGGTCTCGGCGCCGCGGCCGCGCGACCTCGACGCGCGGCGCTACCTGGAGGCGGCCGTACCGGCCGCGCACGATCCGGCCCGGCTCGAGGCGGCGTCGGCGGGCGCAGCCGTCGCGATCACGCAGGGGTTCATCGCCCGCACGCCGGAAGGCGACACCTGCCTGCTCGGCCGCGGCGGCTCGGACACCTCGGGCGCGCTCTTCGCCGCGCTCGCCGGCGCCGAGCGGCTGGAGATCTGGACCGACGTCCCCGGGCTCTTCACCGCCGACCCGCGCGAGGTCCCCGAGGCGCGGCTGCTGCACCGCGTCGGCTACCGCGAGGCGCGCGAGCTGGCGACGCTCGGCGCCAGGGTGCTGCACCCGCCCTGCCTCGAACCGGTCGCGTGCGCGGGGATCCCGGTCGCGATCCGCTGCACTCCCGACCCGGCCCTCCCCCGGACCCTGATCGAGGCCGCCCGCGAGGACCACCCCGCCGTCACCGCCGTCACGCACCGCCGCGGCACGACGCTGCTGACGATCTCGACCGTCGCGATGTGGGACGCCTCGGGCTTCCTGGCGCGGCTCTTCGCGCCGTTCGAGCAGCTCGGCTTCTCGGTCGACCTGGTGGGGACCTCCGAGGCCGCGGTCAGCGTGACGCTCGACCGCGTGCCGGGCGGGGTCGAGGGCGCGCCCTTCGCGGCGCTCGTCGACCGGCTGCGCGACCTGGGCGAGGTCCGCGTGATCCACCCCTGCGCGGTCGTCTCGATCGTCGGGCGGCGGATCCGCTCGGTGCTGGGCGAGCTGGGGGGTGCGCTCGGCGCGTTCCAGGACCGCCCGGTCCACCTGGTCAGCAACTCGTCCGAGGACCTCAACCTGTCGTTCGTCGTCGACGAGGACGACGGCGCGGTGCTGGTGCGCCGGCTGCACGCCGCGCTCTTCGCCGACCGCGCCGAGGACCCGCGGCTGGGCCCGGCCTGGATCCGGCTGCGCGGCGGCGTGGACGAGCTGCCACGCGAGGCCTGGTGGAGGCGCGAGCGGGAGGCGCTGCTGGCGCTGGCCGTCGACGGGCGCGCCCGCTACGCCTATCACCTGCCGACCGTGCGCGAGCGGGCGCGGCAGCTGACGGGGACGCTGCGCTCGGTCGACCGCTTCTACTACGCGATGAAGGCCAACCCCTTCCCCGCGATCCTCGAGGCGGTCGCGTCCGAGGGGCTGGGGATCGAGTGCGTCTCGATCGACGAGGTGCGGCGCGCGCGCGACGTGCTGGGGGACGCCGTACCGCTGCTCTTCACGCCGAACTTCTGCCCCGTCGAGGAGTACGCCGCGGCGCGCGAGGCGGGGGCCGAGCTGACGCTCGACGGGCCGCACCTGTTTGCCGCGGCCCCGTCCCTGTGGCGTGGCGCCGAGGTCGCGCTGCGGATCGACCCGGGCTGGGGGCTCGGCCACCACGCGAAGGTCACGACCGGCGGCTCGCGCTCGAAGTTCGGCCACCCGGCGGGGGACACGGCGGCCTTCCTCGAGGCGGCCGCGGCGGCCGGCGTGCGCGTGCGCGGGCTGCACGCCCACCTCGGCAGCGGGATCCTCGACGCCGCGGCGTGGGCCGGCGTCGGGCGCGCGCTGGCCGCGCTGGCCGAGGCGGTCGGTCCCGACCTGGCGTGGATCGACCTGGGGGGCGGACTGGGGGTCCCCGAGCGGCCGGGACAGCGGCCGCTCGACCTGGACGCGCTCGAGGCGAGCCTGCACCCGCTTGCCGCGGCGCTCGGCCCGGTCCGGCTGCGGATGGAGCCGGGGCGGTTCCTGGTCGCCGAGGCCGGCGTGCTGCTGGCGCCGGTGACGCAGGTCCGGCGCAAGGGGGACGCGCTGCTCGTCGGGGTCGCGACGGGGATGAACTCGCTGATCCGCCCCGCGCTGTACGGGGCCTGGCACCCGATCGTCAACCTCTCGCGGCTGGGTGATCCACCCGATGCCTTCGTCCAGGTCGTCGGCCCGATCTGCGAGAGCGGCGACGTGCTGGGGCGAGACCGCTGGCTGCCCGAGCCGCGGCCGGGCGACCTGCTGCTGATCGGCTTCGCCGGGGCGTACGGGGCGGCGATGGCCTCGCGTTACAACCTGCGGGAGCCGGCGCGGGAGGTCGCGCTGGGCTGAGGCCCGCGGAGCAGCGGGAGCCGCCCGGAAGCAAGCGGCCCCGCCCCCGGGGGTGTGCCGGGAGCGGGGCCGGGAGCAGGGGCGCCGGAGGGGGGCCGGCGCCGAGGGAGGAGCGGACGATCGAGCCGAATAATCGGTCAAATCGTTCACGCTGACAGGATGGTACGGCGCTCCTCCGCCGGTGTCAAGACCGATTCTCTTGGGGCAGAAGGGTTGGACAGCCGCCGCTCCCGGCTCGATAATCCCCTCATGTTTGCCTTTCCCGGCCGCCGGCATCCGGCCAAATCGATCATCTCCCCTCGGCGGCCACGGTGACGGCCCCCGCCCTGCTCACGACCCGGGAGCTAGCCCTTGCGATCGGCGTGAGCGAGTCGTCGGTCAAGCGCTGGGCCGACGACGGTGCGCTGCTCGCGTCGCGCACCGCCGGAGGCCACCGGCGGATCGCGCTGCCGGAGGCGGTCCGGTACATCCGCGAGGCGCAACTGACGGTCGTGCGCCCCGAGCTGCTCGGGCTCCCCGAGCTGTCGTCGCTGGCCAGTCGGCCGCCCACGACAAGCGACGCGGACCGGTTCTTCGAGCTGCTGCGCGACGGGCGCGGGCCCGAGGCGCGAGGCCTGCTCCAGGCGCTCTACCTGCGCGGGACCGGGATC
Source organism: Acidobacteriota bacterium (assembly GCA_025456425.1). GTDB lineage: Bacteria > Acidobacteriota > Polarisedimenticolia > J045 > J045 > JALOKP01. The sequence goes on from JALOKP010000068.1 coordinate 3,896, forward strand.
GCGGCGATCGTCGACGTCGTCGTCGCCGACGCGATGCGCCGGATCGGCGAGCTGTGGCTCGACTCCCCCGACGGGATCTGGCTCGAGCACCGCGCCACCGAGCTGTGCGCGGCGGCGCTGGCCACGCTGCGCGCGCTGCTCCCGGCGCCGTTCGGCGCGCGCGTCGCCGGCGGCGGGGCGCCCGGTGATCCCTACCGGCTGGCGCCCCTGGCGGCCAGCCTGGCGCTGACCGCCGAGGGGTTCGAGGTCGCCAACCTGGGGCCCGACCTGCCGCTGGCCGGCCTCGAGCGCGCGGTGCGCGAGCTGCGGCCCGCGCTGGCCTTCGTCTCCGTCTCCGCGCCGCGCGACCTCGCCGCCTTCGGCGTGCAGCTCGCCGCGCTCGCGCGCGAGGTCGCGCCGCTGGGGACGGCGGTCGTGGTCGGCGGCCGCGCGCTCGAGGGGGCGCACCTCCCGTCCGAGCCGAACCTCCACGCCGGGCGTACCATCGGGGAACTCGTCGCCTTCGCGCGCGGCCTGCGCGTGGCCGAGGGCGGCGCGCGAGGGTAGCCGGTGCTCCAGGTCACGCTGGGGGTCGCAGGGATGCACTGCGCGGCCTGCCAGGGGCGCGTGCAGAAGGCGCTCGCCGCGCTGCCGGGGGTGGGCGACGCCAGCGTCAACCTGGTGACCGGACAGGCCGCGGTGAGCTACGACCCCGCGGTCGTCTCGCCGGCCCAGCTCGCCGCGGCGGTGCGCGCACTGGGGTACGAGGCCTCGTTGCCCGACCCGCGCGTCACCGCGATCGAGGAGCAGGCCCGCCAGGACGCCGAGCGCGCGGCCGAGTCGCGGGCGCTGGCCCGGCGCGCCGCCTTCGCCGCGGCGGCCAGCCTGCTGGCGATGCTGCTCTCGATGCCGCTGATGGCGGCGCTCGCGGGAGACCACCACGCCGCGGCCTCGGACCCCTTGATGCGGGCCGCGATGCGCTGGCTCGACCCGCCGCTGCGCGCGGCCTTCCCCTGGGCCTACCGCCTGCCGGCCGCAGCGCTGGGCGGCGCGCTGATCGCGCTGACGCTGGCCACGATGGCCTGGGCCGGCGGCCGCTTCTACGCGCGGGCCTGGGCCGGCGCGCGGCGCCGCTCGGCCGACATGAGCACGCTGATCGCCGTCGGGACCGGCGCCGCCTTCGCCTTCTCGGTGGCGGCGACGCTCGCCCCCGGCTTCTTCCTGCGGCACGGCGTCGCGCCCGAGGTCTACTACGAGGCGGTGACGATGATCGTCGCCCTGGTGCTGCTCGGAAACGCGCTGGAGGCGCGGGCGAAGCGCCGCACCTCGGCCGCGCTGCGCGCGCTGGCCGAGCTGCAGCCGCCGCGCGCACGGGTCGAGCGCGACGGCGCCGAGGTCGAACTGGAGGTGGGGCAGGTCCGGCCCGGCGACACGGTGCTGGTCCGGCCCGGCGAGCGGATCGCGGTCGACGGGATCGTGCTCGTCGGCGCGTCGGCCGTAGACGAGGCGCTGGTCACCGGCGAGTCGGTGCCGGTGGCCAAGGGTGCGGGGGACGCCGTGATCGGCGGGACGGTCAATGGGAACGGCGCGCTGACGCTGCGCGCGACCACCCTCGGAGCCGAGTCGGTGCTGGCGCGGATCGTCGAGCTGATGCGCTCGGCGCAGTCGACGCGGGCCCCGATCCAGGGCCTGGCCGACCGGGTCAGCGCGGTCTTCGTGCCGGTCGTGATCGGGATCGCGGCGCTGACCTTCCTGGCCTGGCTGGCGCTCGCGGGCGAGGGGGCGCTGGTCCGCGGGCTGGCGGCCGCGGTGTCGGTGCTGATCATCGCCTGCCCCTGCGCGATGGGGCTGGCCGTGCCCACCGCGGTGATGGTTGCGACCGGCAAGGGGGCGCAGCTCGGCCTGCTGATCAAGGGGGGCGAGGCGCTGCAGCGCGCGGGGAGCGTCGACACCATCGTGCTCGACAAGACGGGGACGCTGACGGCGGGGGCGCCGCGCGTGACCGGGATCGTCGCGCGGGACGGCGACGACGACGCGCTGCTGCGGCGGACGGCCTCGCTCGAGCGCGCGTCCGAGCACCCGCTGGCGGCGGCGATCGCCGCCGCCGCGCGCGAGCGCGGCCTGCCGCTCGACCCGGTCGAGGAGTTCGCGGCCGTCCCCGGGCGCGGGGCGTCGGGACGGGTCGACGGACACCTCGTCGCGGCCGGGAGCGCCGCGTTCATGGCCTCGCTCGGCGTCGACGCCGGGCCGCTGGCCGCCGACGCCGAGCGCCTGGAGTCCGAAGGGCGGAGCGTGATCTTCGTCGCGGTCGACGGCGTCGCGGCGGGCCTCGTCGCGGCGGCCGACCCGCCGCGCCCCGACGCGCGCGCCGTCGTGGCGCGGCTGCGCGGGCTGGGGCTGGCGCCGCTGATGGTGACCGGCGACGCGCCGCGGGCGGCACACGCGGTGGCGCGGCAGGTCGGGCTGGCGGAAACGGAGGTCCTGGCCGGCGTGCTCCCCCAGGGGAAGGTCGAGCAGGTCCGGCGGCTGCAGCAGGCCGGGCGCGTCGTCGCGATGGCCGGCGACGGGATCAACGACGCGCCGGCGCTGGCCCAGGCCGACGTCGGGATCGCGGTCGGTGCGGGCGCGGGGGTCGCGCTCGAAGCCAGCGACCTGACGCTGATGCGGCGCGACCTCTCCGGAGTCCCTGACGCGGTCGAGTTGTCGCGGCGCACGATGCGGACGATGAAGCAGAACCTCTTCTGGGCCTTCGTCTACAACGTGGTCGGGATCCCGGTCGCGGCCGGCGCGCTCTACCCCGCCTTCGGGATCCTGCTCAGCCCGGTGCTGGCCGGCGCGGCGATGGCGGTCAGCTCGGTCAGCGTCGTGACCAACAGCCTGCGGCTGGCGCGGTGGCAGCCGGCCGCCCGCACCCTTCAGCGAACGACGACCAGCGCCTCGTAGAAGTCGTTCAGGGTCACGCTCCGCGGCTTCTCGGGCAGCCGGATCTCCGCCCGGGCCTCGGGGCCGTTCATCCAGAGCGGGACGCTGGCGTGCCGGTCGCCTCCGAAGTGGAAGTAGACCGGGATCGTCAGCCGGAAGCTCGTGTCGACCTGCTTCGCCTGGACGGTGACCAGCCACGAGCCCTGCTGCTCGACGACGCTGTGGCTCCACTCGATGCGCGGCACGGCGGTCCCGTAGAGCCACTGCTCCCAGAACCACGGGATCGGCTCGCCCAGCCGCTTCTCGGCCTCGGCGATGAAGATCGCGGTCGAGATCCGCTGGTCCCGGTACTTCACCAGGATCCCCCGCAGCAGCTCCCAGAACTGCCCGTCGTTCCCCTGTTTCGCCCGGAACAGGTAGCGCAGCATGTGGACCACCAGCGCGCCCTTGGTGTAGACGTTCGGACCTCCCATGCTGATCGGTGCGGCCTGGTAGGTCCGGATCTGCTCGCTCTCGCCGGTCAGCCGCTTGCGAATCAGCGGGTCGCCCTTCGTCTCCGGCAGGTACCAGCTGCGATCGATCGCCTCGGCGACGAGCGTCGGCTTCTCGAACCGGATCCGGTAGTACTCCATCGCCGCGTACTCGGCGATCGACTCCTCCAGCCAGCGGTCCTGCGGCCAGTCTTGCACGTCCACCAGGTTCCCCCACCACTGGTGGGCGACCTCGTGCGCGCGGAAGGTGTCGGCCCCGGAGGTGTCGCCGCGGAACCCGCCGTAGCCGCTCAGCAGCAGGATCCCGGCGAAGCCTCGGCCGTGGAAGGTCGGCGTGCTGACGGCGCGGAAGCGCGTGATGTCGAGCGGCGTGAAGAGCTGACGGTAGACGCGCAGCGCGTTCCCGAGCTCGTTTGCGGCGTACTCGATGTTGCGCATCGAGTCGACGTCGGCGGTGTCGGTGTAGACCTCGAGCGCGATTCCGTCCGCCTCGACCAGATGGTCGCGGAACTGGCCGACGTAGAACGTGGTGCGCGGGACCGGCCGCTCGGTGCGGAACTCCGAGCAGCGATCGTCGCCCTCGCTCCAGGACCGGACGAGCAGGCCGGAGCCGTAACCCCGCAGCTTCCCCTTGGCGCACAGGACGACCTCGTGGATCGCACCCGCGGGATCGTCGAGGGCGGGGTACCAGGCGTCTTCATCCAGCAAGGCGCGGGTCGTGCCCCCGGTGACGATCTCGTAGGGGCTGGTGACGAAGCCGAGGACGTCCTTGTAGTAGGTTCCGACGCTCTCGATCAGCGGGCCGCGCGAGGCGATCTCGATCCGGGTTTCCTGGCCGGGTTGGAGCGGCGGGTCGAAGCGCACCAGGAGCGACTCGTCGAGCGCCGGGTCCATCTCCTTGAAGGCCCATTGCAGGAACGGCAGCGGCGCGCCGCGCTCGTCGGTCACCGCGGAGACCTGCATCCGCGTCGCGAAGCGCAGCCGGAGCGCGCCGGCGGCGGCCTCCGGGCGGAACCGGACCGTGGCGCGGACGGTCGTTCCCTCGTATCGGGGACGGACCCGGACCTCGGTGCGGTAGCCCAGCCCCCGGGCCGTCGGGCGGAAGCGGCGCCCGGCGGCGTGCTCCTCGGCGATCGGAAGGACGCTCGTGCGGTAGTCGGCGGGCGGCATCCGCGTGGCGTGGCCGGCGATCGCGAGCGCAACCTCCTGTTGCGCCTGCGGATCGATCGAGAAGACCGCCATGGCGTCACCGTTGCCGACCGGTCGCAGCGACTCGAGTGGAAAGGCGATCCACGCCGTCCCGGCGGCCTGCGTGTCGCGGTTGAGGAAGGCGAAGGCGAGCCGTGTGCCGAGCCGCCGGAAAACGCGGCGTCCGGGGTCGCTCTCCGGCGGCGCGCCGCGGGAGGGCTCGGCCGGAACCGTCAGCCCGAGCTGGCCGGCGAGGTCCTGGCCGCGCAGCGTGAAGAAGTGGGCCTCCGTGACGCGTTCGGGACCGACCTCGGCGCGGCCGATCCAGTGCTCGAGCTGGCGCCGGGCGCCGCGGCTCGACGGCTGGTAGCTCACGACCGCCTCGCCGTGGAAGCTGGCCAGCACCGGCACGCCCTCGATCGCCGGACAGAGGTAGAGCGTGCCGGACTTCAGGTAGAGGTGGAACCCCTCGTCCCGCCAGTGCGCGTCGCTGACCGGGACCTGCGTCGCCGGCGAGCAGGCGTCGAGCGCGAGCGCTTCGTGAAGCGATCGCAGCCGGCCATCCGACTTGGGGTTGACGCCGAGCGGCCAGTCCCAGCGGTCCGCGACCGACTCCCCCATCGCGCCCAGCACGAGCAGCGCCAGGACGGTACCCACGCCGTAAGGACCTCGCATCCCGGAGCCCCCTGCTGATCGCCGAGATCCTACCGCCGGCGCCGCGTGGAGGTAAAGGGACCCGATCCGCGCTGCGGCAGACCCGGATCTCTGCATGGTCTGGCGACTTCGTACTGCAATCGATCGGACCTGAAGCCAGGGTCATCTGCGCCAGTGCAGCGTGACGCCTCGCCTCCGAGCGATCTCCTCCAGGATGCCGACGATCGCGTCGTTGTATTCGCCGTGCACGAGGCCCATTCCGTCCGAATCGCGCGAGATGTCGGCTGTGTATACGAAGGCATCCGCAAAGGTGAGGTGGAGACAGTCGATGCAACCACCCATGATGCCCCCGGCAACGCCGTTCGGGCGATTCAGCGGAATGAGCTCGCCCGACTCGTCCCGGATCAGGCGCAGCCCGTCTTCATCCTTGTAGAAGGTCCTCGTCCGGATTGCCATCTCCACTCGCTCGACCGTCGCCGCGTCGCAGGTGAAGAGCACCGCCCGATGCTCAAAGGACCCGATATCGAACGTGAGGCAGAGCGGCGTGGAAGAGGTGCGATAGTTCAGCGGATCGAAGTAGAACCGGCCGCTCACGGAGAAGCGGATCGGCTCTCCCTCGAAGAGCTTCTCCTTGACCTCGTAGGCTTCCTCGCCGACGGCGATCTTCCACGTGCGCTCGGAGAACCGGGGATCGTCCTCGTGTTCCTCCTTGATCCGGGCCGTGCCGGTTTCCAGGAGCGGTTCGAGCACCCGGAGCACGCACGGCGGAAGCGGGCCGTACTCCTGGTTCAGGAACTCGATCGTAATCGGGCGGGCGTGCTCGATCCTTGGGATCGGACGCGGATCGTGGACCGTGTAGCTTTCCTGGCAGGCGACTTCGATGCGCGGAGCAGGAGCGTGCGCGCAGGCAGCAGGAGGGACCGCGAGAGTCCAGCACAGGAGCGGCCAGGCCAGCGCCGTCCGGGGTCCTGGAAGGCTGCCGGTACCCGCATGCCATGCCCTCGGCCGGGCCCTCATCGCAGGGCTGTTTACGCGCGCACCCATGCGCGTGTCAAGCCCGCAGGTTGCCGGCATTCCCTGGCACTCCCGGGCCGCCCGGCCGCGCTCACCCGACCCGCAGCACCATCATCGTCGCGTCGTCGGACGGCTCGGTGCCGGCGCGGAAGGCGCGGACGGCGTCGTCGACCCGTGCCAGCACGGCGTCGACGCCGGAGCGCTTCACCGTAGCGAGCAGCTCCTCGAGCCGCTCGGTGCCGTACTGCTCGCCCTGGGGGTCGAAGGCCTCGACGATCCCGTCGGTGTAGAAGAAGAGCAGGTCGCCGGGCGCGACCGGCGTGCGCTGCTCGTCGTGGTGCATCCCGTCGAACATGCCGAGTGGCACGCCGGTCGCCTCGAGCCGCTCCACCCCGCCGCCCGCGCGCACGACGAAGGGCGGGTTGTGGCCGGCGTTGACCCAGCGCAGGGCCCGCCCGTCGGCCTCGAGCACGGCCGCGAAGAGCGTCAGGAAGACCTCGGAGGGGGTGTTGGCCGCGACCTCGCGGTCGAGGTCGATCACCAGCCGCGCCAGGCTCGGCTCCAGCGGCAGGAGCGCCCTCAGGGCGGCCTGCGCGTTAGCCATCAGCAGCGCCGCCCCGACCCCCTTGCCCGAGACGTCCCCGACCAGCAGGGCCAGCGAACCGTCGGAGAGGGCGAAGTAGTTGAAGAAGTCGCCCCCGACCTCGCGCGCCGGGATCGAGACCCCCTTGACCTCGGAGAGCCCGACGCGCAGCGGCTGCTTGGGCAGCATCTCGACCTGGATCTGGCGGCAGACCTCGAGCTCGCGCCGGATCCGTTCCTGCTCGACGACCTGCGCGCGCTGGCGCTCCAGGTCCGCGGCCATCTGGTTGACGGCGCGCCCCAACTCGCCGATTTCGCCGCCGGCCCGCACGTCGACGCGCGCCGACAGGTCGCCCGCGGCGATCCGGCGCACGCCGTCGGTCAGCGCGACGACCGGCCGCGTCATCCGGCGCGAGAGCGGGAAAACCAGGCCCGCCGCGAGGCCGATCACCCCCAGCCCGATCCCGAGGTTGCGGACCAGCGAGACCTGCATCGCGCGCAGCGACTCGCCGACCGGCCGGGCCAGGCCGAACAGGACGCCGGCCGCCTCGTCGCGCTCGGCGACGATCACCCAGGTTTCGCCGTCGGCCAGCACGTCGACCGTCTTGCCGGGCTGCACCCGCTCGGCGACGCGCAGCGCGCGCAGCACCGGCTCCTGGCGCGGATCCGGCGTGTAGAGCCGGCCGTCGGCGCCGACCGCGAACGGGATCTCCCCCGCCTCGCGCCGGGTGTTGCCGAGGACCGTCCCGAGCAGGCGCGGGATCGAGAGCCGCGCCTTGAGATCGGCCTCGGCCCCGCCCGGGCGCCGGATCCGGAACTTGAGCTCGCGGCCCGAGGGGGCGACCGGGGCGGGCGGCGGGACCGGCGGGACCGGGGGCACGCCGGCCACCGCGGCGGCGGCCTCCGCCCGGCGCTGCTCGTCGATCGCGCGCCGGACCTCGGGAGGCAACCGTTCGAGCGCCCCGTAGGTGACGTTCGTACCGTCGACGATCACGTCGGGGACGAACCCCCCGGCGTGCTTCATCACCTCGCCCAGGTCGATCACCACGGGCGCCGCCGGAGGGACCGCCCCTTCCGCCCCGGGCACCGGCTCCGGCGCGGCGATCTCGACCCGTTCGAGCAGCGCCGTCGCCGCGCCCAGCTCGCGCTCCAGCTCGGCCAGCAGCTGCTCGCCCGCCGGGCCGGGCGCCGCCGCGACCGGCGCGCCCTCGCCGGAGGCCAGGAGCGGCACCCCGCCGCGCCGCCCCAGCCCTTCCACCCGACGCGACAGGTCGGCCTCGACCGCCCCCATCCGCCGCGCCATCTCCGCCGCCGTCGCCCGCCCCTCGGCCTCGACCGTCTCGCGGAAGGCCGCGAGCGACGAGCGGTACGAGAGGAACGTCACCAACCCCACCGGCACGACGGAGACGGCGAGCAGGGCCAGCAGCAGGCGCGTGCGGAGCTTCATCGGAGGCTCATTTCGGGGCGGTCAGCTCGTCCACGATCCGCTGGCCGCCGTAGACCTTGCCGAGGGCCTCGAGCATCGCGGCGGAGTGCACGGCGATCGTCCGGTTCTTCGAGAGGTCGAACCAGTACTCCCCGCCGAGCGAGTGGATGTTGCCGTCGAAGACCAGCCCGACGACCTGTCGGTTCCTGTCGATCATCGGCGAGCCGGAGTTGCCGCCGATGATGTCGGTCGTCGCGACGAGATTGAAGGGGGTCTCGAGGTCCAGCTTGTCCTTTGCCGCGAACCAGCTCGGCGGCAGGTCGTAGGGGTCGGCCCCGGTGGCGCGCTCGAACATCCCGCCCAGCGTCGTGAAGGGGGCGATCGTCCGACCGTCCTGCTCCCAGCCGGCCACCGTACCGTAGGTCAGGCGCAGCGAGAAGGTCGCGTCGGGGTAGGAGTCCTTGCCGCGCACCGCGAACCAGGCCTGGGCGACCTCCTCGCCGTACTGGTCCTCGACCGCCTCGACTTCGGCCTCGTACCGGCTCCGGATCGCGCGCGCCTCGGGGTCGACCTTCTTCGCGAACAGGATCATCGGGTCGGTCGAGGCGTCGATCGCGGCCTTGCCCCCCTCCAGCAGCTTCGTCCGGACGGCCGGGTCCTCGAGCGTGGTGCCGTTGACCAGCTCGGTCGCCAGCTCCTCCGGCGACTTCGTCCCCAGGATCGACTTGACGGTCGGGTCGTCGGTGCCGAACTGCTCGCGGAGGAAGGTCAGCGAGAGCGCCATCATCTCGATCTCGAGCGGCTTGAAGATCGGCGAGCGCGCCGCGAGCTGCTGCTTCAGGCCGGGCAGCGCGGCGTCGGAGTACTCCTTCAGCCGCTTCTCGTTGGGGAGCGGCAGCTCCTCGGCCGCCCGGGCCAGCCGCCGCGCGTAGCCGAAGAGCGACGAGCCGAACGTCCGCCGCCCGCCCTCGAGCGCGGAGTAGCGCGGGCCGATCCGGCGCTTGATCGCCTGCGCCTCGGCGATCCTGTCCCAGGCGTCGCCGTACTTCGCGGCCAGCCCCGGGTCGGCCATCACCGCCTCGCGCACGGCGGTTTCGTCGGCCGTCTTGCGGGCCATGAAGGCCGGGTCGAGCAGCGTGTCCCACTGTCCCTTGCTCGACTTGATCGCGTTCTCGACGAAGGTCCGCGAGCTCTCGCCGTAGCGCTTGTGCTCCGGGCCGCGCTTCTCGAACTCCCGCAGCATCCCGCGCATCTCCGACATCCGCATCATCATCTGCGGGTAGTAGGAGTCGCGCTCATAGACCAGCTCGGCGACGGTGTTGAGGCGCGAGGTGCTGCCGGGGTGGCCGGCCACGAAGACCAGGTCCCCTTCCCTCGCCCCGGTCTTCGAGAAGCGGAAGTGGTGCGGCGTGGCCAGCGGCTTGCCATCCTGGTAGACCCGCAGGAACGAGGCGTCGAGGTTCCAGCGCGGGAAGTTGAAGTTGTCCGGGTCGCCGCCGAAGAAGCCGGTGTCGTACTCCGGCGCGAAGACCAGCCGCACGTCCTGGAAGCGGCGGTACTTGTACAGGTCGTACTGCCCGCCGTGGTAGAGGTTGACGACGTCGCAGCGCACGTCGGGGCCGGTGGCGCAGGCCTTGGTGATCGTCGCGATCGCCGCGCGCTGGGCATCGGCGAAGGCCGCGCCGCTCGTGCCGCGGGTCGCGTCCAGGACCTTCTGCGTGACGTCGGTGATCTCGATCAGCTGGTTGATCTCGACCCCCGGGCACTGGACCTCGTCGGCCGCCGCCTTCGCCGTGAAGCCCTTCGAGAAGACCGGCCGCTCCGGCGTGGTCACGTCCTGCACGCAGCCGACGACGCAGTGGTAGTTGGTCATCACGAGGCCGTTCGGCGAGACGAAGCTGCCCGAGCAGCCGCCGGCGAGGCGCACCGCGGACAGGCGCGTCTCGTCGAGCCAGACCTGGTCGGGAGCGAAGCCGTACTTCGCTCCGACGGTCTTCGACGGGAAGTTGTTGAGCAGCCACATCCCCTCGTCGGCGAGGGCCGGAGCGGCGACGAGGGCGGCGAAGAGCAGCAGGACGGCGGCGCGGAGCGGGACGGTCGGTCGATTCATCGAGTCGGTTCCGTGTGGCCCGCGGGGCGAAGCCGCGGGGAGGGGGGCGGGAGAGCGTATTCCGCGCGCCGGGCCGCTGCCACCGGGTCCGGGCCACGGGACCGGGCGGCGGAACCGGACCGGCTGGATCTCCGTAGAATGGAACGATGATGGACGAACCCCTGCCCCCGGCCGAGCCCCCCCGGCTTCCCGACGCGGCGCCCCTTCTCCCCGCTGGCCCGCCCGACTCGCCCTGCTGGCTCGGCCTTCACCCCGGCATCCGCTCGGTCTGGCGGATCGGCAGCCTGATCGCGACACCGATCGTCGCGATCGTCGCGGCCACGCTGGCCCGCGCGCTGCAGGAGGGGTTTGCGCTGCCGTTCCCCTGGTGGCTGGCGGGGGTGGTGGTGGCCTCGCTCTGGCTGGCCTGGAGCTGGTGGCTCGCGGGCCGGCGCTTTGCGGCCTGGCGCTACGCCCTGGCGCCGGACGAGCTGTCGGTAGAGCACGGCGTCTTCTGGCGGCTGGCGCGGACCGTGCCTCGGGTCCGGATCCAGCACGTCGACGTCCACTCCGGGCCGCTCGACCGGGCCTACGGCCTGGCGCAGGTCTCGATCTACACCGCCGGGTCGGAGGGCGCCGTGGAGTCGATCCCGGGACTGGCGCCGGAGACCGCCGAGGCGCTGCGCGACGCGCTGCTCGGCCTCCGCTCCCGCCCGTGAGCGAGCGCGCCGTCCCGCCCGAGGCCTGGCACCGGCTGCACCCGCTGACGGTGCTGGCCGAGTTGCTGCGGCTGTTCGGGCAGTTCGCCTACGTCCTGGTCGCGATCGTCGCCGCGCGCTTCCTGGGAGGGGGGGAGCGATTCGACGACCTGTACTTCGCGGCGCTCGGCGGCGTCGGCGTGCTGGTCGCGCTGCTGCGTTACTTCACGCTGCGCTACGCGGTCTGGGAGGGGACGCTCTACCTGCGGCGCGGGGTCGTCTTCCGCCAGGCCCGCACGATCCCGGTCGACCGGATCCAGAACATCGACCTGAAGCAGTCGCTGCTGGGCCGGCTGACCGGCGTAGTGGACGTGAAGATCGAGACCGCCTCCGGCAGCGGCTCGGAGGCGGAGCTGTCGGTGCTCTCGCGCGCCGCCGCGGAGCGGCTCAAGGCGGCGCTGGCCTCGCGGCAGGCCGCGACGGCCGCGGAGCCGCAAGCCGCGGCGGCGCCGGCCGCGCCCCGCGTCCCGCTCTGGCAGGCGACGCTGGGTGACCTGCTCCTGCTCGGCGCGACCCAGAACCGCGCCGGCGCGATCCTGGGCGGACTGGCCAGCCTCTACTTCGTCGTGGGCGGTTACTCGGGCGTCAACGCCCGCGCGGGCGTCGACGCAGCGCGCGCGCTGGGCGGCCTCGGAGCCTGGGCCGCCGCTGCCGCCGCGCTGCTGGCGCTGGCGCTCCTCGTCGCCGGCGGCTGGATCCTGTCGATCCTCTTCACGGTGGTGAAATACGCCGGTTTCACGCTGGCCGAGGCGGGAGACGGGCGGCTGCTCCGCTCGTACGGCCTGATCACGCGCTACGAGAGCGTGATCCCCCTGCGGCGCGTGCAGGCGCTGCGGCTGGTCGCCAACTGGCCGCGCCGCGCTCTGGGCTACTGGACCGTCTTCGCCGAGACCGCCGGCTCGTTCGTCGACAAAGAGGCCGGGGGTGCGTCGATCGTCGTGCCGCTGCTCGACGCCCGCGAGCGGGCGGCGTTCGCGCGGCATTTCTTCCCGGGCCTCGACCTCGACGCCGCCGCCTGGCAGCCGGTCAGCCGCCACGCGATCCGCCGCGGCTTCCTGCGGGCGGCGCGGCTGATCCTGCTCGTCTTCCTGCTGGCCGGGATCTCGTTCGGGCGCTGGCCGTGGTGGATCCTCCCGCCGCTCCTCGTCCTGGCCGCGCTCTGGGCCTGGCTGCGCTGGCGCGCGCTGCGCTGGGCCCGGGCCGGGGAGTTCTGGCTGGCCTCCGGCGGGGTCTGGCGGCGAACGGTCTGGATCGTGCCGGAGGCCAAGATCCAGTGGGTCGCGGTCGAGGCGAGCCCGTTCCAGCGGCGGCTCGCGATCGCCACGCTCGAGGTCGCGACGGCGGGCGCCGGCCCGGCGCGGGGCACGGAGGTCGTCGACCTCCCGGCCGCGACCGCGCGCGCGCTGGCCGCGGCCCTCGCGGCCCGGGCCGCCGCCGCCGGGGCGCTGCAGCCCGACGGGGTCTGACGCGCCTCAGATCCGCGAGTCCTCGCGCTTGAAGCGGCGCAGCGCCTCGTGCGTCCCGAAGACGTAGAGCCGGTCGCCGGCGAAGAGGCGCGTCGTCGCCTGCGGCAGCAGCCGGACCGTGCGCCCCCCCTCGCGGCGGCTCAGCACCAGCACCGAGACCCCGAACCGCTCGCGCAGCCGCGCGTCGTCGAAGGTCAGCCCGATCAGGTGCGCCGGGACCTCGACCTCGGCCACCTCGTGGTCCTCCGGCAGCTCGACGTAGGTCGGCTTGGTCTGGTCCTCCTCGGTCGCCTCGAGCCGCGCCAGGAGCGAGCGCCGGTGCAGGACCTCGAGCGAGTAGACGCCGAGGATGTCGCGCTTCGAGACGGTCCCGACCAGCCGCCGCGAGCCCGGCGACTCGAGCACC
>JALOKP010000177.1 GCA_025456425.1 Acidobacteriota bacterium
CATGGCCGAGATCCGCGGCACCGAGACCGAGAAGAACCTGCTCAAGGCCTTCGCCGGCGAGTCGCAGGCGAGGAACCGCTACACGATGTTCGCCAAGGCCGCGATCAAGGAAGGCTTCGAGCAGATCGGCGCGATCTTCCTCGAGACCGCCGACAACGAGCGGGTCCACGCCCGCCTCTTCTTCGACTACCTGAAGGGGGGCGAGCCGCTCGAGATCACCGCGACCTTCCCCGCCGGCCGCGTCGGCACCACGGCCGAGAACCTGCTGGCCGCGGCCGCGGGCGAGAACGAGGAGTGGACCCTGCTCTACCCCGCCTTCGCCGACGTCGCCGAGCGCGAGGGGTTCGCCGCGGTCGCCACGACCTTCCGCGAGGTCAGCCAGGTCGAGGCCTGGCACGAGACGCGCTACCGCCGGCTCGCCGCACGCGTGCAGGAGGGGACGGTCTTCCTGCGCACGGCGCCGCAGCGCTGGAAGTGCCGCGAGTGCGGCTACGTCCACGAGGGGACCGAGCCGCCCAAGGTCTGCCCGTGCTGCAAGCACGCGCGGGCGTTCTACGAGATCTACGCCGAGAACTACTGAGGCGCCCGCAGCAGACCGACGGGAGCGGGCCCGGTCGCGGCCCGCCCCCGCCGGTCGCGTCCGCTACCGCATCACACCGCCGTTCGCGAGGTTGTTCGACTCGTTCGTCTCGGCGACGGTGTTCGACGGGTCGACGTACGCCAGCAGGTAGAGCCCGGCCGCGGTGTACCCGGTGGGCACCTTGAAGCTGAGCTTGAGCGCCTTCTTTGCGCGCGGCTTGAGCGGCGTGACGGAGAAGGTCTTGATCAGCGCGTCGTCCTCCGACAGCGCGTTGTCCGTCGACAGGATGACCCAGGCCTGCGTCGAACCCGAGTTCACCGTCCCGTTGTTGGTCACCGTGTACTTCCCGGTGATCGTGCAGTTGGTGACCCCCTTCTTGGTCTTGCAGGTCTGCTTGGCGCCGCTCCACGACCCGACCAGGTCCGGCCCCGTCGTCAGCCGGATGCTGACCGGCAGCGTCGCCGACCAGCCCGACTCGATCGCGGTGTTGGTCGCCGAGCGGGCCCGCGTCCGGACCCCCCAGGTTCCGGCCGCGCTCCAGGCGTGCGAGGCGGTCGTCGTCCCGGCCGGCAGCCAGCCGCTGGTCGTCCCGTCGAGCCAGTCGAACTCGTACTGCACCGGGTTCCCCTGGCTCGAGGTGGCCCCGCCCGTGGTGTAGGTCAGTGACTGTCCCGGCTCGCCAGTCAGCGGACCGGACAGCGCGGTCGGCGCGGAGACCGTCTCCGCCGCCTGGGTGATCGAGACGGTGAGCGGCACCGACCAGTCGGAGACGACGCCCTGCGTCACCGCGCAACGCGCGCGCACCTTGACCTGGAAGCTGCCCCCTGCGGCCCAGCCGTGCTGCGCCACCGCGTCCCCGCCCCCCCCGCCGCCGCCGCCGGAGAGCGCGGCCGCAGCCTGGTCGACGCGGATCCGCGGGCGGGCGAGCCCGTTGCGCCCGTCGGTGATCGAGAGCCCCGTGCTGGTGAAGGCCGCGAGCACCTCGTCGACCGTGGCCGAGGGCTTCTTCGACTTGAGCACCGCCCAGGCCCCCGCGACGTGCGGCGTGGCCATCGAGGTCCCACTCTTCTCCTCGAAGGCGCCCCCGGTGACCGACGAGTTGATGTCCGACCCCGGGGCGAGCAGCTTGAGCAACGAGGACGAGTTCGAGAAGCTGGAGATACCATCGAACTTCGTCGTCGAGCCGATCGCCACGCCGCTCGAGATGCAGGCCGGGTGCGCGATCGAGTCGGCCCAGCCGTTGTTGCCGGAGGCGATCACGGTCGCGATTCCGACCGAGCGCAGGTTGTCGATCGCCTGCTTCATCGCTGGGAAGTCGCCGTCGCAGGCGCTCTTGAACTGCCCACCGCCCAGGCTCATGTTGATCGAGGCAACCGGGACGCCGAAGCTGTTGCGCTGCTGGTAGACCCAGTCCAGCGCCGCGATATCGTCGCTGGTGTAGCTGGTCGCACCGCCGCCGTTGAGCACGGAGAAGACCTGGACCGCGACGATCGACGCCTCCTTGGCGACGCCGGAGAAGGCGGCCCCCTTGCCCGCGGCGATCCCGGCGCAGTGGGTGCCGTGGTCGCAGTTCTCCGCGTTGCAGGGCGTCGCCGCGCCGGTGCCGGTCTGCGTCGACTGACCGTTGGGACAGGCGGTGGTCGTGGGGTACGGGGGGGCGGTGTCGGTCGTCGAGAAGCAGGCCTCGGCGATCACCTTGCCGGCCAGGAACGGGTGGTTCCGCTCGACGCCGGTGTCGAGGATCGCGACCGCCTGCCCGGCGCCGGTGTGGCCGGCCGTCCAGGCCGCCGGCGCCCCGATCAACGGCACGCTCTGCTCGAGGAAAAGCTCGTGCCGCCGGTCCTCCTCGATCCGCGCGACCTCGGGGCTGGCGGCGAGCCGCTCGAGCGTCCGCGCGTCGGCTTCCATCGCCAGCGCCGCGACCGAGCGGTAGCGGCGATGGAGCGCGTAGGCCTCCCCGTCCAGTCGCGCCAGCACCGCGTCCTGCGTTCGCGCGATCCGGTCCTGCTGCGCGATCGCCGACGCCGGTGTCATCAGCCCTTCCGGTGCGAACGGCTCGCGCAGCGTGACGATCACGCGGACGCGGCCGTGCTGCCGCGCCAGCGGCGCGAGTTGCTCTAGGTCGGCGCGCGGATTGCCCGCCGTCTCGACCGGCATCGCCGAGCCGAAGGACGCCGCGGCCCCGGCCGCAAGCGACCCGTCCGCGCCCGCCAGTCCCGCGGGCGTGATCCAGGTCGACATCGTCCCGTCGCCCCAGTCGAACTGGTACTGCGACGCCTCCCCGAGACTGCAGGTCGCGCCGCCCGAGCGGTACTCGTAGGCCGTGGCCGGCACGCCGGCAGCGGGACCGCTCGGCGTGCGTGGCGTGGTGATCGTGCCGCCGCCCCCGCCGCCGGTGATCGTGACCGTCAGCGCGGCGGAGTCCCCCGACACCTTGGCCGTGTCGGACGCGCAGCGCGCCCGGGCCTTGACCGGGTGCGCGCCGTTGTTGGTCCAGGCGTGGCTGGCGGTCGCGGTATTGCCGCCGCCCCCGCCGCCGCCGGTGATCGTGAAGGTCTGCGCGGCCGAGGTCCCGCCACCGGGCGCCGGCGTGAAGACCGTCACCTGCGCAGTCCCGGCCGTCGCGATGTCGGCCGCGGCGACGATCGCCGTCAGCTGCGTCGTGCTGACGAAGCTGGTTGGCCGGTCGGCCCCGTTCCAGCGCACGACCGAGCCGTTGATGAAGCCGCTGCCGCTCGCCGTCAGCGTGAAGCCGAGCGAGCCGGCGGTCGCGCTCGACGGCGAGATCCCGGTCAGTACCGGCAGCGGATTGCCCCCGCCGCCGCCGCCCGAGGCCAGCACGGCCGCCTGGGCGTCGACGCGGCCGGTGCCGGTCTTGTCGTCGTCGCCCGGCGTGCCGATGTCATCGGCCGTCTGCCGCAGGATCGACTTGACCTGGGCCGGGGTCAGCGCCGGGTTCCTCGACAACATGAGCGCAACGATCCCGGCGACCTTCGGCGTCGAGGACGAAGTTCCGCCGAACTGGTACTCGTAGTTGGGATCGACGCCGGTCTTGGCCTGGTCGTCGTTGTAGCCCACCGCACCCAGCCGGTCGGTGGTGTAGCTCCACGGCCCCGGCGCGACCACGTCCGGCCCGGCGCCGATGTAGCTGGAGCCCCAGCTCGTCAGTCCGTCCGACGACGACGCGCTCTTGTGCTCGTCGGTCGGGCTCGATGCGCCGACGCAGACCACGTCCATCTGCGCGGTCAGGTTGCAGGGGAACGCCGTCTCGTAGACCCAGGGCGGGCGGTCCGGGCCGTTGCCGGCGGCGATCAGCACTGCCCGGCCCGAGGCCAGCGCGTTCTGCAGGGCGGTCGTGATCGCCGCGTTCGGCGCGCCGACCCAGCCCCAGGAGTTGGACAGCACCGACGCACCGTTGTTTACCGCGACGGCGATCGCGTTGGCCAGCGTGGCCTCGGTCCCGCCGTTGTGGACCGGCATGATCTTGACCCCCGGCGCGGTGCCGGAGACGCCGATCCCGTTGTTGCGGACCGCCCCGACGTTGCCGGCACAGGCCGTCCCGTGATTCGAGTTCGCGTCGCGCGGCGCGCCGCCGACCGCCCCGGTGTCGCCGTCGTAGCCGGTCACCAGGTTGAGGTCGGGGTGGGCCAGCTCGACGCCGTCGTCGATCACGGCCACCACCACGCCCGGCGAGACCGTAACCTCGTTCCAAGCCTCGACGACGTTCAGGTCGTTGTTGTCGTTCCCCAGGCCCGCGATCTGCCCGACGTTCTTCAGCTCGTACTGGCGTGCGCCGTAGGGGTCGTTGCCGATCGGCTCGGTGTCGACATTGGCCGTGGCGACGATCCGGACGTCGTCGATGAACAGCCCACCGGCTCCGACGCTGGCGTCGCTGAGGAACTCCCAGCGGAACTCGACGCCGTTCTTGAGCAGCGGCGGCGGGACCCGGACCAGCACCCGGCGCCAGCCGTTCTGCGCGGTCACGTCTTTCCACAGGTCGCCCGTGAAGGGCACGGCGATGAAACCACCCGCCAGGCTCTGCGTCGCCGGGTCGAAGACGTAGCCCTTGCCGTAGTCGCAGAGCGCGGGGCTCTGTCCGGCGCAGGCCGCCGGGTTCTCGTACTCGGCCCAGAACCAGTACTCGACGTAGGCCTCCTCGTACCCGGCGAGGTTGAGCGGCGGCGTCTTCAGGATCGTATCGACGCTGTCGGGGTAGGGCGGGCCCAGGGTCGTCTGGTTCCAGTTATCCCAGCCGGTCATGTAGGCCGAACGCGACCCGCTGCGAGCGCGCAGGGTGGAGTACTCGGGGTAGATCCACGACGTGCCGCCGATGCTGTCGACCTGCCACTGGACCGCCGACCCCTCGAAGTTGTCGGAGAGGATCGTCGTCCAGCCCGGCGCCGCGAACGGATCGGCTGCCGGGGCGGTCGCGACAGGCGTACCTGTCGCCGGCGCGCCGCCCATCGGACGGGACCGGCCGGCCGTCGGCGCCGCAACCCCCTCGAGCCGCAGCGCGTCAGTCGCGGCGTCGCCGTGCAGGATCAGCACGTGGTTCGGCTCGGCGAAGGCCAGCTCCGGTGCACGCGCCAGCGCGCGCGCGACCGCGTAGGCGCGGCCCCCCGCGGCGTCCGCGATCCGCACCACGAACAGGTCACCGAAGAGCGGCCGCGCGTCGAGCAGGCCCAGCGCCGCCGGCTGTGCCGCGACGAAGCGCTGCGCGGCGTCCAGGCCGGTTGGCCCGCGGAAGCCGACGATCACCTCGTCCGAGGCGATCTTCGTCGCGCCCCCCAGCTCGAAGACCGGCTGGGCCGGCAGTCCCAGCGCCAGCGCCCGCTCCAGGGCGGACGGGGTGATCGCGGCCGGGCCCGACGCGTCCTTGGGTCGCGCGGCCGCGGGGACGCGGTAGAGCGCCAGGCCGCGCCGCGTCAGTGCGTCGCGCGCGCTCGCGGGATCTCGCAGCCAGCCCTCGCGCGCCGCGAGGTCCTGCGGCGGGGCGAGGCCGCGATCGGTCTTTTCCCGCACCGCGACCCGGTCCGCGCTCGGCTCGAGCACGACCAGCCGCCCCTGGTAGTAGTACGAGAACGGCGGCTCGCTCCCGGGCGCGATCGACTCGATCGGCGCTCCGGCCGCGGGTGCCGAAGCGCCCGCCGCGGCGAGTGCCGCACTCCCGGCGCTCCACGCCGGGGCACCTGCTGCGTCACCCGACGGCTCACTGGACGCCGTGCCGTGCACCGCCGCTGCCGCCTCGTCCGGCCCGCCCGGCGCCAGCGTCGGCGTCAGCCAGGCCGAGGTCGTCCCGTCGCCCCAGTCGAACTGGTACTGGACACCGCCGCCGCTGGTGCAGGTCGCCCCGCCCGTGGTGTAGCTGTAGCTCGTCCCCGCGGTCCCCGCGGCCGGCCCGGTCGGAGTCGTCGGCGCGGTCACGTCGCCTCCGCCGCCTCCGCCACCGTCGAGCGTGACGCGGTAGATGCTACGGCCGTGCGTCGCCGCGGCCAGCCGCCGCGTCCCGTCGGGGTAGCGCGTCAGGTCGAGGTCGTAGATCGAGAGCAGCGGCATCCCCTCGCTGAAGGGCTCCCAGCTCGCGCCGTCGTTCAGCGTCCGGTACACGCCCAGGTCGGTCCCGGCGTAGAGCGCGCCGGCCTGGTCGCGGTCGACGGCCAGCGCGCTGACCGGCAGGTCGGGCAGGCCGCCCGCCTGCCCGGTCCGCGAGATGTCGGTCCAGGTCGCCCCGCCGTCGGTCGTCTTGTAGACGTGACCCGGCGTCGCGGGGGTGTTGGCCCCGAACCCGGAGAAGGCCGCGTAGTAGACCGAGGAGTCGTAGGCGAAGACGTCGGAGACGAAGCGGTTCGGCAGCGGGGCCTTGGTGAGGTCGCTCCAGCTCCCGCCGCCGTTGCGCGTGACCTGGACCTTGCCGTCGCCGGTCCCGACGACGATCGTGTTCGAGTCCCCCTTGCGGACCGACACCGCCGAGATCGCCGAGAAGCGCGAGGTCGCCTTCGTCAGGTCGGGCGAGATCGCGGTGAAGCTGTCGCCCCGGTTGTCGGTCCGGTAGAGCCGGGCCGTGGCCCAGTAGGCCCGGCCCGCGACGTTCGGATCGAGCACCAGCGGCGCGTAGAACAGCACGTTGTCGTTGACGTCCACGCCCGAGCTGGCGTCCATGATCTTGACCGGCCAGTCGTCGGCCGAGGCCGAGCCGCTGAAGTCGTTGCGCTGGAACTGCATCGGCCCGCCCTTGATCGAGTAGCGCGTGCCGAACCAGTAGCGCGTGTCGAACGGGTCGATCGCGGCGAAGCCGCCGTCGCCGGCGTCGAGTCCGACCCAGGTCGCGCCGCCGTCGGTCGTCTTGGCCTTGGCGTTGTCCTGCATCCCACCGAACATCACATTGGGGTCGGTCGGGTGCTGGGCGATCGACTGGAACTGCAGCGTCGACAGGTTGCCGTTGCGCTCGGTCCAGCTGTTTCCGCCGTTGGTCGAGCGGTAGACGCCGCCGTCGTTGGTGATCCAGATCGTGTTCGGGTTGCTCGGGTCGAACGCGATCCCGTGCAGGTCGGGGTGCGCAGTCTGGTCGAGCGCGGTCCCGGTGTGGGTCGAGAAGCTGGTGCCGCCGTCGCGCGTGATGAAGATCGTCCCGTCCCACAGCCCGTTGCTGTAGAGCGCCGCGCCGCCGGCTGCGAGCACGTTGGGGTCGGTGGGGTGGACGGCCAGCACGTTGTCGTAGCTGCACTGCCCGCCGCAGTAGCTGACGGCCTGCGGGTAGCCGGGGGGCTGGACGTTGAGCACGGTCCAGTTCTGCCCGCCGTTGTCGCTGCGGAACAGGACCCCGGGCACCCCCTGCTGGCGCAGCGTGTAGATCCCCGCGTAGACCCGCTGGCTGTTGCTCGGCGCGACGATCACCTCGACCCGGTTGGCGTCGCCCAGCGATTGGTCCCAGCCGCCGCTCTGGGCCGCGGCCGGCCCCAGGATCGCGCTCCAGTTGCTGCCGCCGTCGGTCGTCTTGAAGACGCCGGAGCCGTCGAAGCCGGCGTAGACCACGCTCGGGTTGTTCCGGTCCATCGCGATCGAGGAGACGTTGGCGCAGTCCTGCGGATTCGACTGGCTGCAGAGCGTGATCGCGGACCAGCTGGCGCCGCCGTTGGTCGAGATGTAGACGCCCGGCTTGGCCAGGTTGGGCTTGACGTCGACGAGCCCCCCGACCCGTGTCGAAAGGCCGACCCAGAGCTGCTGTGTGTTCTGCGGGTTGACGACGACCGCCGAGATCGCGCGCCCTGAGAAGACGTCGGCCCCCAGCACGGTCCAGCTCGCGCCGCCGTTGGTGCTCTTGAGCAGCCCCGCGCCGTAGTGGCTGTCGCTGCCGTGAGGCTCGCCCGTCCCGACGTAGACGATGTCGGGGTTGGTCGGGTCGAAGGTCATGAAACCGGTCGCCTGCGAGGGGGCGGTCGCAGTCAGCGGTGCCCAACTCGCGCCCGCGTTCGTCGTCTTCCAGACTCCGCCCTGCGCGGCGCCGACGTAGACGGTGTTCGAGTTGCGCGGGTCGATCAGCACCGCGGTCGCGCGCCCGCTGCAGTTCTGGCGCAGCGACTCGGCGCCGTGGCGCTCTCCGATGATCGGCGAGGGACCGACCGGCGCCCAGGTCGCGAGCGCAGCGACCGCGCTGGGCGACATCTGCGCGCGCTGCGCCGTGAAGTGCAGCCGGCCGTCTGCGATTGCGCCGTCGGGCAGACCTTCAGCCGGATAGCTGCGCTGATAGAAGGCGAACTCGTCGCGGCCGCGCCGCTCCGCGGCCTCGTTCTCTTCGCTCTCGCCTTCTGCCCCGCGGGCGAACTGCGAGTGGCACTCCGGCGCGCACGACGCGTCGGCCCGCTCGGCCGCAGCCGGCGGCGGCAGCGCGACTCCCAGGGGTGCGGACGCGACCTGCACGGCCGGCGCAGAGAGGACGAAGTCCGTCGCCGGGGAAGCGGCCGCGGGGCCCGGGGCGCCAGGCGCGTTCCCGCGCTCCTCGACGAGCCCGTGGCGCGTGACCGCGCACGCAAGGCAAAGGGCCGCAACAGACGACAGGACGACCAGCCGCTTCCACATGGGACGTCTCCCCGCGCGGAACGGGAGCGCCCCGGGGCATGGGTCATGACCCACGCGCCCAGGCCGCCGGACCCGTCCCCGCCGTGCGCGGCGCCGCGGCCCCGCCTCGAAACCGGGGCCGGAGCAGCCGTTTCCGCGGGAAGTATCCGCCGATTACCGGTCCGAGGGGGCTGATTAAGCGAGCCCTCCGGACGAGGGCGCGAGATGCGCCTCTTCATCGCCTCGAGCTGACGAATTGGCCGTTTTGGTAAGTTCTCCAAAAACGACGGACCGACGGGACTTCCAGTCAATTCGGCGGCCGCCTGACTCGATCGCCGTATCATGTTCGGCGAGCGTGTTTGCCCGACTTCGGGGGAGGGCTCGATGACGCTCCGGATCCACACGTGGGGCCGCGTCGCCGCGGCCTTGGCGCTGGGCGCCGTGCTCGGCGCGTCCGGCTGCTCCCCTTCCGCACAGGAGGAGCCCGTGCTGCCCTCGCCCGGTCCCGCGGCGCCGCCCTCCGCAGCGCCGCGCGTCGTCGTGAACGGCGTGCCGCTGACCGCGGCCCAGCTGGAGGATTTCCGCCAGCGCTACGGCGCGCTCCCCGCAGCCGGCGACTGGTGGTACGACGCGCAGAGCGGCCTGTTCGGACCGCGCGGCGGACCCGCTGCGGCGTTCATGTTCCCGGGCCACGAGTTCGCGCCGCTCGCCGCCGACGCCTCGTCCGGCGACGCGCCGGTCTTCATCAACGGCCGCCAGTTGCCGATGGCCGAGGTCGGCGTGTGGGCGCAGCTGGTCGGCGGCCCGGTGATGCCGGGACGCTACTGGTTCGACGCCCAGGGGAACGTCGGCTACGAGGCGCGCTTCAGCTCCGGCAACTACAACAGCGACAACTCGGCCGGGTACGTCGCCATCCCGGGCGTGGGCGTCATCGGCAGCTACGGCGTCGACTGACGCCGGCCGGAGGAGGAGGGACCATGTCGAACCGGAACGCCCGCAGCGCGGGACTCGTCCTCCGCGCCCTGCTCGCGCTCGCCGTGGCCGGCCTCGCCGGTGCGACGGTCGTCCCGTCGGCGCTGGCGCAGTCGGTGACCATCAACGCGACCTCCGGCGCGGGCGGGACGATCATGCCGAAGGGCAAGGTCCAGGTCCCGGTCGGCGGCAGCCAGCGCTTCGACATCGTTCCCGGCGCCGGCTACTCGATCAAGTCGGTCGCGGTCAACGGCCGCGCACTGGGCGCACCGGCGTCGTACACCTTCACCGACGTCCGCACCGCGCAGACGATCAAGGCGACCTTCCAGGTCAGCACCTACACGCTGACCGTCGCGACCTCCGGCGGCTTCACGGCCAAGCCGGTGTCGAACGGGACGATCAGCGCCAAGCACGGCAAGACGCTGCGCTTCACGATCACCCCCGGCGGCGGCACGAGACCGGAGGTGACGGTGGACGGCCAGCCGGTCGCCGTCTCCTCCTCGGCGAAGAGCTACGCCTTCTCGCTGCGCGTGACGGGGCCGCACCGGGTCGTGATCGGGCTGGCGCGGGAGGTCCTGGCGGTCCAGAAGACCGGCAGCGGCGGCGGGAC
>JALOKP010000069.1 GCA_025456425.1 Acidobacteriota bacterium
GACGAGCGTCTCGACCACGATCGTCCCGACGATCCAGAGCGCCACCGCCTTCCGCGCCTCGGCCGGCGAGCGGGCCGAGTAGAACTTCTGGTACATCGATTGGATTCCCATCAGGAGCAGCAGAGTGGCCAGGAAGTAGCCGCCCGCCTTGAGCGCCGGATGGGCCCCGAAATCGGAGGCGAAGACCGTGAAGTGCTGCGCGGGGAGCGCCGCGGCCGCCGCGGCCGTCCCGCCCGCGGCCGCGACCGTGAAGGGCAGCGCCGCGGCGCAGGCCAGCACGATGATGATCCCGTTGGGCAGGTCGGTGTGGGCGACCGCCAGCATCCCGCCCATCGCCGTGAACAGGATCACGAAGCCGGCCGCGATCGCCTGGCCGACCGGGACCGAGATCGCCCCGCCGGATGCGACGTTCAGGATGTAGCCGCCGGCCCGGAACTGGTACGAGACGATCGTCGTGAAGGCGATGATCAGCGCGATCGCGCCGAACAGCCGGGCGAACTTGCCGTACCGGACCTCGAGGATGTCGCCGACCGTGTACTGGCCGAAGCCCCGGATCTTGGCCGCGAGGAAGTAGATCACCGCGATCCCGACCCAGGCCCCCGCGGGGAGCCACAGCGACGACCAGCCGGCCTTGGCCGCGTACTCGGCGCCCGCGATGAACGAGCCGGAGCCGATCCAGGTGCAGACCAGCGTGAAGACCATCACGGTCATCGAGAGCTTCCGCCCCGCGACCATGAAGTCCTCCTGCGACTGGACCTGCCGCGAGCGGACGAAGTTGAAGCCGGCGAGGACGAGCAGGTAGGCGAGGACGACCCAGAGAGCCCAGCTCACGATGCCTCCCGCGCGGGATGGGCGGAACCTCCCGCGGCGGGGGCCATCCTAACCCCAGCGGCCGGGGTTCATGAAGCGTCCGGGGTCTCGGGGTCGACGCCGGCCTCGAGCAGCCGCGCCTTCACCTCGGCGCGCGACAGGCCCAGCTCGCGCGCGAGCCGGCGCACCGCGCGGCGCGGGTCGCCGTCCTCCAGCTCGCGCGCCATCGCAAACAAGGCACCGTAGGGGCCGGCCTCCGTGCCGGCCCGCTCCGCGCCCCCCCGCTCGCTCCCGCCGCCCGCGACCACCAGCACGATCTCCCCGCGGATCGCGTCGCGCCCGGCGAGCGCGGCCCGGATCGCGGAGAGCGGCGCGCGCAGCACCTCCTCGTGCAGCTTGGTCAACTCGCGGCAGAGCGCCGCCTCGCGGTCGCCGAGCGCCTCGATCATCGCGTCGAGCGCCTTCAGCACGCGGTGCGGCGCCTCGTAGAAGACCAGCGTCTCCGGCTCCGCCGCGAGCGCCGCCAGCGCCCGGCGCCGGGCCGAGGCCGCCGCCGGCAGGAACCCCGCGAAGCGGAAGCGGTCGGCGGGGAAGCCGGCCACCGAGAGCGCGGCCGCGACGGCGCTGGGCCCCGCGATCGCGACGACCGCGTGCCCGGCGGCGTGCGCGGCGGCGACCAGCCGGTGGCCGGGATCGGAGATCGCGGGCGTGCCGCCGTCCGTGACCAGCGCGATCGTCTTTCCCTCGGCCAGCGTGTTCAGCAGGCCGGCCAGCCCGGAGGCCTCGTTGAACTTGTGGCTCGAGACCATCGGCTTCGACAGCCCGAGGTGCGTCAGCAGGGGGAGCGTGCGGCGCGTGTCCTCGGCCGCGACCAGGTCGGCCTCCTTGCCGAGCGGGGTGGCGACGACCAGCAGACGACCGCGAGAGGGCACCAGCACCTCAGGGCTCCACGGCCACGCCCGCGCCCGCCTCGACCCGGCCGATCCGCCAGCCGTCGGTCGCTTCCGCCGCCAGCGCCGCGCGGAAGACCGGCTCGGACTCGGCCGGCACCGCCAGCAGCAGGCCGCCCGAGGTCTGCGGATCGAAGAGCAGCGCCCGGTCGATCGGGGACAGCCCGCCAAGGCCCTCAATTCGAGGCCCGAACGCGGCCTCGTTGGTCGCGGTTCCTCCCGGCACGAACTCCCGCGCCGCCAGCTCGCGCGCCGCGGCGAGCAGCGGCACGCGCCCCCACTCGACGACCAGCCGCGCGCCCGACGCCTCGGCCATCTCGAGCGCGTGGCCGGCCAGCGCGTAGCCGGTGACGTCGGTCCCGCCGCGCACGCCGGCGGCGACCGCCGCCCGCGAGGCCCCGCCCGAGAGCCGCGCCATCGACGACACCAGTTCGGCCTCGGCTTCCGGGCCGAGCGCTCCTTCCTTGAGCGCGGTCGCGAGCACGCCGGTGCCGAGCGGCTTGGTCAGGTAGAGCCGGTCGCCCGGTCGCGCGCCGCGCTTGAGGATCAGCGACTCCTCGCGGGCGAAGCCCAGCACCGTCAGCCCGAACTTGGGCTCGGCGTCGCGCACCGTGTGGCCCCCCGCGAGCACCGCGCCCGCCTCGCGGACCTTGGTCGCCGCGCCGGCCAGGATCTCGGCCAGGATCTCCGGCGGCAGGTCGGCGGGGAAGGCCGCGACCGAGAGCGCCAGGAACGGGTCGCCCCCCATCGCGTAGACGTCGGAGATCGAGTTCGCCGCCGCAACCTGGCCGTAGGCGAACGGGTCGTCGACGATCGGGGTGAAGAAGTCGACCGTCGCGATCAGCACCCGCCCGCCGCCGAGGCGGTAGACCGCCGCGTCGTCGGGCTCGGCCAGCCCGACGAGCAGCTGGTCCCCGCCGGCGAGGTCGGGGACGCGTTCCGTGACGCCGCGCAGCACCTGCGCGAGCAGCTCGGGACCGAGCTTGCTGGCTCAACCCGCGCAGTTGGAGTACGACGTCAGTCGGATCTTCCTGCTTTCGCTCATCCGGCGACGATTCTAGCGCGGTCCGGCCGGCTCCGGTCCGGGCAGGTCCTCCATCCAGGCCCCGAACAGCCGGTAGCCGACGGAGAAGACGACCGCCCCGACGAACAGTCCCAAGAGGCCGTGCAGGATCAGCCCGCCGATCGCCCCGACCAGGATCACCAGCACGGGGATCTCCGAGTTCCGGCCCATCATCACCGGCTTCAGCACCGCGTCGGAGACCGAGACCAGCAGGCTCCAGAGCGTGAACAGCACGAGCGTGGTCGTGCCCGCATCCGCCGACACGAGGTAGAGGATCGCCGGGCCGAGCACGAGCAGCGGCGGCAGTTGGGCGACCGCGAGCACCATCACGAGCAGCGCCCAGAGTCCCGCGCCGGGCACCCCCGCCGCGACCAGCCCGACGGCCGCCAGCAGTCCCTGGATCACGGCGACGCCGACGACCCCCTTCGCGACCGTTCCGATCGCCGCGCCGGCGGTCCGCACCGTCTCGACCCCGCGCTCCCCGCCGACCCGCGCGCCGAGGCCCGTCGCGAACCGGAGCGCGGATTCGCGGCGGACCAGGAAGACCGCCGCGATCAGCACCGCGACCGCCGTCAGCAGGATCGCGAACGCGGCCTGCCGGGCCAGCCCCACGAGCCAGCGGCCGAAGCCGACGACCTGCGGCCGGAACGGGCGAAGGAACGACTGGAGGCTCGTCGCGGCCTGGTTCCATGTCGCATAGACCTGGGGGCCGACCACCGGCCACTGCGCGACCGACTCGGGCGCCGGCGGTATCGACAGTTCACCCTCCGTGCCTTTCTCGACCCTCGACGAGATGTACCGGGCGCCGTCGAGGACCGAGCCCGAGAGCCAGACGACGGGAATGACGATCAACGCGAGGCAGGCCAGGACCAGCAGCCCCGCCGCCAGCTTGCGCCGGCCGCCGAGCAGGCGCTCCAACCGGATGTAGACGGGAAAGAGCGCGACCGCGAGCACGACGCCCCACACGACCGGAAGCGCGAACGGCTGCGCGATCCGGAAACACCAGTACGCCAGCAGCGCGACGAGGGCGAGCCGGAGCGCTAGGTCGAGCGCTGCGCGCGTGGCGACCTGCGGCTCTGCGGCGGATCGTGTGCCGTGCATATTCTCCTCGCCTTCCGAGCCGGAGCACGAAGGGGCAAGTCAGCCGGGTCGAAGGCCACACTAGCGAGCGCGAAGCCGCGGTGTCAATTGCGAGGGCGCGCGGTGTCCGCGACGGCCGGGATGCAGCCGAGGCCCGCCGGAACCGCACCGCGGGCGCTTCGTACACGGCGCGGCGGTTCGACTCGGGCCGGGGCACCCCTCCGGCATCCGCTCCGACTCTGGTCCGTGTTCAGGTGGCCTCAGAGGAAGAATTACACGAGCTGATCAGTTATCTAGCCATTGCTTTTCCCCTGGCATCGGCAGACCTTCCCGGAACGAGAGGCCCGGCCGGCCCGGGCCCGGGGAGGAATAGATGCAGACCGATCATCGGCTCCTGGGAACGTGCGCGGCCGTCGGCGCGGCCGGGCTCGTGCTGGCGGCTGCGCTCGCGGCCATCGCGCCGGCGCTCGCCGACGAGTGGCCGACGCTGCGGCAAGGGATGTGGGACATCACGCGGACGATGCAGCCGCCCGGCGGCGGGGCCCCGAAGACGGTCACGGCCCAGCGCTGCATGGAGCCGGCGGCCGACTGGCAGCGGCAGAACGCCCAACTGGCCAAGGCCGGCTGCACGTTCACACCCGTCGTGCGCTCGGGCAGCGCCTACACGTTCTCTTCCACCTGCAACGTGATGGGGGTCTCCTCGAGTTCCAAGACGACCATCGTCGTCGAGAGCGACAGCGCCTACACGCTGACGGTCGACGGGACGACCGACGGCGAGCCGACGCACGAGGTGATGAAAGCGAAGCGGGTCGCGGACTGCGCGAAATAGCCGCCTGAAGGCGCTCGCTCGAGCCCGGAGGGGGGCCGGGGAACCCGGCCCTCAGCGCCCCCAGTCGCGCGGCAGCCGGAAGTCGATCCCGACGGTCCGCAGCTGGACCTTGCAGATCAGCGGCAGGTTGCGCTTGAACTGCGTCGCCGTCATCAGCCGCAGCACGCGGTCGACCGCGGCCTGCGGAACGCCCAGCTCCTCGGCCGCGCGCTCGGGCCGGCCGCGCTGGTCGACCAGGTACCAGAGGACCCGGTCGGCGTCGGCGTAGGTCAGGCCCAGCTCCTGCTCGTCGGTCTGGCCCGGCCAGAGGTCGGCCGACGGCGCCTTCTCGAGGATCGCCCGGGGGACCCCGAGGTGCGCGCCGAGGGCGCGGACCTGGGCCTTGTAGAGGTCTCCGACCGGGTTGAGGTCGTAGGCCCCGTCGCCCCAGCGGGTGGAGTAGCCCAGCAGCAGTTCCGTCTTGTTCGAGGTCCCGACGACCAGCGCGCGGTCGCGCAGCGCGCGGTCGTAGAGCAGCGCCATCCGCTCGCGCGCCATCCGGTTTCCCAGCCGGAGCGGGTCGTCGCAGCCGGCGGCCGCCGCGAAGGCGTCGACCATCGGCGAGATGTCGATCTCCTCCGACGGCGTGCCCGCGACGGCGATCACCGCGCGCGCGTCGCGCACGCTGTCGGGCGAGGAGGTCCGGTAGGGGAGGACCAGCGCCAGCACGTTCTCCGGCGCGAGCGCCCGCGCGGCGAGCAGCAGCACCACCGCCGAGTCGAGCCCGCCCGAGACGCCGACCACCGCCCGCGCGAACCCCGCCTTGCCGATCTCCTCGCGCAGGAACCCCGCCAGCAGCTTCTCGAGGTCGGGCAGCTCGAGCGGGGAGGTGACCTCGATCCGCCCGCTCACCGGCCGTCCTCTTCGTCGGCCTCGAGCCCCTCGCCGCGCGCGATCCGCCGCAGCTCGCGGGCCAGCAGGCCGGGCCGCTCGTCGCGCACCAGCGGGTAGGCCGCGCGGGCCGCCCGCGTCCGGTCGGGATCGACCGTCGCGACCACCAGCGCCTCCTCCAGCAGCGGGGCCTCGGCCAGCGTCTCGCCCATCGCGCCGATCGCGAAGCTGCCGCCGCCGAAGGCCAGCCCCTCCTCGTAGCCGCTGCGGTTGACGTAGACCATCGGCACGGTGTGAAAGCGCGCCAGGACCTCGGCCAGCTGCCGCCCCGAGAGGTGCGAGGGGTCGGCCGAGCCGACCCCCTGGCCGCGCAGCGGGCTGGCCGCGATCCCGACCACCAGCACCGCCCCGTCGAGCGCCAGCACGGTGGTCGCGGTCGGGTGCCAGAGGTCCTCGCAGATCAGGATCCCGGCCCGCCCGAAGCGGGTGTCGAAGGCCGCCAGCCGACGGCCGCGGGCGAAGTCCATCGCCTCGTCGAACATCCCGTAGGTGGGGAGGTAGACCTTGCGGTGGACGTGGACCAGCCGGCCGTCCTCGAACCACGCCGCCGCGTTGTAGAAGCGGTGGTCGGCCGACTCCTCGACCAGCCCGACGACGAAGGGGAGCCGCTCGGACAGCGCCGCGAGCCGATCGCGCACGGGCCCCGCGCGGTCGAGCCGCAGCGCCACCTGCGGCACGAGGTCGCGCAGCCGGTAGCCGGTCAGCGCCAGCTCGGGGAAGACCGCGAGGTCGGCGCCGGCGTCGAGGGCTGCGGCCACGGTCCGCTCGATCCCGGCCAGGTTGGCCTCGACGTCCGCGAGTCGCGGGTCGGTCTGGGCCAGGGCGATCCGCACGCACGCTCCTCCGGGGGCCGGATGGTAGCACCGGGCCCGGCCCGCGGCGCGCCGGCGGACGCGCAGGTTGATGCCCGGGCGACGGACTCGCTATTCTTCCGCGACTCACGGAGGAGAACGATGCCGGCGGAGCGTCATCCGGCGGCCGCCGGGGCGTTTCGCCCGACGGGCCGCAGCGGCCTCCTCCTCGCCTGCGTCCTGTCGGCGGCCCTCGGCGCGATCCTCCCCGCCGCCCCCCAGGAAACCCGGATGGGGAAGCCGGAGCTCGAGCTGGCGATCCCCGAGTCGGCCCGCGTCCAGGCCGGCCAGGTGATCCGCCTCGAGAACGAACTGCGCCTTTCCGGCTACGCCGACATCCAGGCCGGCGACAGCTCGATCCAGGCCGACGAGATGGTCTACACGCTCGCCACCGGCGAGGTGGTGGCGACGGGAAACGTCGTGCTGAACTTCCCGGGCGCGACCCTCTCCGGCACGCGCCTGGTCTACAACGTCAAGACCCAGATGGGACTGGTCGAAGACGCGGTCGGCTACCTCGACCAGGACAACGCGGTGGTGCGGGCCGCGACGATCGAGCGGATCGGACCGCAGGACCTGCGCGTCACCGACGCCGTCTTCACGACCTGCACGCAGCCGACCCCGTACTGGTCGTTCCGGGTCAGCCGCGCCACGCTGACGCTGGGTCAGTACGCGCACCTGCGCGATGCGGCGTTCAAGGTCGGGAAGGTCCCGATCTTCTACACCCCGTACCTGGTCTGGCCGATCAAGACCGACCGTGCGAGCGGGCTGCTGTTCCCGTCCTTCAGCACCTCGACCACGCTCGGGCGCACGGTCTCGCTGCCGCTCTTCTGGGCCCTCGCCGACAACGCCGACCTGACGCTGCTCTTCAACTGGCACAGCGAGGTCGGTCCCGGGCTGGGGGCGGAGCTGAACTGGCTCCCGACCTGGCGCGGGAGGGCCCGCGGGATCGGCAACTACATCCGCGACACGGCGCGGGACGAGAACCGCTACATCGGAGAGTGGCACCAGCTCCAGCCGTTCGGCGACACCTGGAAGCTGCGCCTGCAGTTCGAGGCGCTCTCGGACTTTGACTACCTGACCGACTATGTCGTCGACCTGAACCGTTCCTCCAACCCCCAGGTCTCGTCCTGGGTCGACCTGACGCGGCAGTGGTCCTGGTACTCGCTGGCGGTGCGGGCCAACCGGCTGAAGCAGTACTTCCCGATCACCAACCTCCTGACGGACGAGACCCTGATCGCGCGCGAGACGATCAACGAGTCGCGGCCCGACATCGAGTTCCGGAGCGCCAGCCAGCGGATCGGGCGCTCGCCCGTCTTCGTGCTGTTCGAGGGCTCGGTCAGCAGCTTCCGGCGCGCGATCCTGGGGCCGCCGGACGGGGCGTTCGGGGAACGGGACGAGGACGCCCTGATCACGCTGGCCGACGTCACCTGGCAGCGGATCGACGCCTTCCCGCAGTTCCAGATGCCGCTGCTCAAGGTTCCCTGGGCCGACCTGACGGTCAACGCCGGCTGGCGCTGGACCTACTACACGGCCCAGCAGCAGGGGACCGTCAGGCTGGACGAGGCGGGGGCGCAGGTCGTCCCCAACTACGTCGAGGAGTCGCTGACGCGCAACCTCTGGAACGCCGGGATCAGCTTCATCGGGCCGCGCTTCCAGCGGGTCTGGGAGACCCCGCGCTGGGGCTTCTCGCCCAAGCTGAAGAACGTGGTCGAGCCATTCGTGCGCTATGACTGGCGTCCCGACTCCGGGATCGACCCGGCGAACATCATCCTCTACGACATCGAGGTCGACACCGTCCCGGGGCAGTTGTCGCTTCTCACCTACGGCGTGCGGACGCGCTTCTACGCGCTGCGCGGGCCCGACACCGGGCGCACCTTCGGGATCCCGTCGACCGAGCGGCTGTCGTTGACCGGCCTCGAGGAGCAGGCCGAGCGCGAGGCCCGCCGCGCGATCGAGGAGTCGGGGCGGCCGGGCGTGGCCGGGCCGCTCGAGGTCGCGGAGAACCTGACGCCGACCGAGATCGGCAGCCTGCAGATCGCGCAGCAGTACTCGCTCGACCCGGACCAGCCGCTGACGAACCTCTGGGCGCTCGTTCCCGGCGGGGCGGGGGGCGGCCTGCTCGACTCGCAGGCGATCGTCGACTCGCGGCAATACTCCCCGATCGTGATCACCGGCCGCTTCAACCCGACTTACCAGCAGGCGGTCGACCTCTCGTACACCTATGACATCGCCAACGACGAGCTGACCGAGACCAGCCTCTCGGCGATGATGGGGTTCCGCGGCGGGTACTTCCGCGGCTCGTGGTACAAGCGGAACCCGATCCGGCCGCTCGACACCCCGACCGACTTCCTGCGCACCCAGTTCGGGATCGCGCGGGTCGTGCGCGGCCTGTCGCTCGAGGCGGCCTGGGACTACAACCTCGAGACCTCGAACCTGGACCACTACTTCTACCAGGTGCGCTGGACCACGCAGTGCTGCTCGATCCAGCTCGGCTACGACGTCAAGGGGTTCGTGGGGGACAGCCGGCGGAACCTGCTGCTGACCGTGAACCTCTCGGGGATCGGCAAGCTGTTCGACCTCGAGCAGGACATCGGGAACTGACGGGCCCGGCCGCGCGCCCCATCCGGGCTAGAATCCGCCGATGAACCCGCCCGACCCCAGCCTCGCGATCCGGCCGATGATCATCGGCGCCGACGGCCT
This sequence comes from Acidobacteriota bacterium, assembly GCA_025456425.1. Classification (GTDB taxonomy): domain Bacteria; phylum Acidobacteriota; class Polarisedimenticolia; order J045; family J045; genus JALOKP01. The sequence continues at coordinate 9,214 of JALOKP010000069.1, forward strand.
CGTGGGGAGCGCCCTGGCCGCGCTGCTCGAGCCGCGCTTCCCGCACACCGTCTCCGCCACCCGGACGGAAATGGACATCGCCGACCGCTGGGCGACGGAGCTGGACATCGAGCGCCTCGACCCGACGGTGGTGATCAACACCGCGGCCATCTCCAACGTCGACGAGGCCGAGCAGGACCCCGAGACGGCCGGGGAGGTCAACGCCGAGGGGGCAGCGAACCTGGCGGCGATCTGCCGCCGCGGGCGGCGGCGGCTGATCCACCTCTCGACCGACTACGTCTTCGACGGCCTGGCCGGGCGGGAATACGAGGAGGCCGACCTCACCGCGCCGGTCAACGAGTACGGCCGCAGCAAGCTGCGCGGCGAGGAGGCGATCCTGGCCGGCCTGGCCGACGCCGTCGTGCTGCGGATCTCGTTCGTCTTCGGTCCCGGGCGCGAGACCTTCTTCGACAAAATCGCGCGCCAGGCGGTCTCGGGCGGCGGGCCGATCCGCGCGATCGACGGCTGGGTCACCAAGCCGACCTACAACCGCGACATCGCGCGCGCGGTCCTGGCGCTGATCGAGGACCCCGGCGCCAGCGGCCTGTTCCACTTCGCCAACGGCGGCGCCGTCTCGCGCTTCGCCTTCGCCCGCGAGGTGGTCCGTCTGGCCGGCGGCGACCCGGCGCGGGTCGAGCCGGTCGCGCCGGAGTCGCTCGACCTGCCGGCGGCCCGCCCGGCCGCGACGCCGCTGGCGACCGGCCTGTTCGCGGCCCGCTTCGGCTGGGCCCCGCGGCCGTGGACCGATGCCGCACGCGAGTACCTGGCGGAGCACCCGCCGCAGGCCGCGCCGTGAAGGTCCTGCTGACCGGCGGCACCGGGTTCCTCGGAGGGCGCGTCGCGCAGACGCTGGCCGCGGCGGGGCACCAGGTCGCGCTGCTGGCGCGCCGGCCGGAGGCCGCGCCGCAGGGCGGCTTCGAGGTCCTGCGCGGGGACGTCGAGGACGGCGCGTCGCTGGTCGCGGCGGTCGCCGGGCGCGAGGCGGTCGTGCACTGCGCGGCGCTGGTCAAGCGCTGGGTCAAGGACCCGCGGCAGTTCGACCGCGTCAACGTCCAGGGGCTCGACCGGCTGCTCGACGCCGCGTGGGCCGCCGGCGCCGGCAAGGTGCTCTACTGCTCGTCGTTCATCGCCCTCGGGCCCACCGACGGCCGGATCGGCGACGAGGACAACGTCCACGACGGGGCCCCGCGCAACGACTACGAGCGGACCAAGCTGGCCGCCGACCGCCGCGCGCGCGAGCGGCAGGCCCGCGGCGAGAACCTCGTCGTCGTCTACCCGGGGGTGGTCTACGGGCCCGGGCGGCTGACCGACGGGAACATCCTGGCGGGGGTGGCGCGCGACCTGCTCGCGGGGAAGCTTCCGGGCACGGTCGGGCCGGGCGATCGCCGGCAGTGCCTGGCGCAGGTCGACGACGTCGCCCGCGGCTTCCTGCTCGCGCTGGACAAGGCGCCGGCCGGGTCGCGCTACGTCCTCGGCGGCGACAACGTCACGGTGAGGCAGGCGCTCGAGATCATGGCCGAGGCCGGGGGCGTCAGGCCGCCGGCGCGCGCGATCCCGTACGGCGTGGCCTCGCTGCTCGGGCGGGTCCTGCGCTGGCAGGCCCCGCTGACCGGGATCGAGCCGATGATGACCGACGGGGAGGTCGAGATCTACCGCCACGAGTGGGCCTTCAGCTCGGCCCGCGCCGAGCGCGAGCTGGGCTACACGGTGACCCCGGCGCGGGAGGGGCTGGCGGCGATGGTGCGCTGGCTGATCGACTCCGGCGCGGCGCGGGTGAAGCGATGAGCGGCCTCCGCGGCGACCTGTCGCGCAAGCTGCTGCACATCGCGATGGGGGGCTTCGCCTTCCTGCTGCGCTACCTGACCTGGTGGCAGGCCGCGCTCCTCGCGATCGTCGCGCTCCTCAACAACCTGCTCGTGATGCCGCGCGTCGGGCGCAAGCGCTTCTTCCGCGGCGAGGCGAAGGAACGCGGGCTCGACGTCGGGATCGTGCTCTACGCGGCCTCGGTGCTGGTCCTGATCCTCGTCTTCCCGCACCGGCTCGACCTGGTGGCCGCAGCCTGGGCCTTCCTCGCGTTCGGCGACGGCCTGGCGACGATCGCCGGCCTGGCGTTCGGACGGGCCAGCGGGCCGCTCCCCTGGAACGCGCAGAAGACCTGGGCCGGCTTCACCGGCTTCGTCGTCGCCGGCGTGCCGATGGCGCTGGCGCTTTTCGCCTGGACCGGCGGCTGGGCGATCACCCCCGCGATCGCGCTCAAGTTCCTCGCCGTCGGCCTGGTGCTGGCGGTGCTGGAGAGCCTCGACACCGGGATCAACGACAACGCGCGCCTCCCCTGGGCGCTCGGCCTCAACCTCGCCGCGGCCGGGCTGGCCTACGCGCTGAAGACCGTCGACCTCTCCGGGGTCGCGCACGGCGTGCTGCTGGGATCCACGATCTGGCTCTGCCTCGGCGGGCCGGGGTTCGCGATCCTGCTGGCCTTCTTCGTGCTCGGCTCGGCCGCGACCAAGGTCGGCTACCGGACCAAGGCGAAGGAGGGGACGGCGCAGGAGAAGGGGGGGCGCCGCGGCGCGGCCCACGCCTGGGCCAACACCGGAGCCCCCGCGCTGTTCGCGGCGCTGGCCTTCGGCGCGGCACAGGGGAACGGCCTGTTCCGGCTGGCCTTCGTCGCCGCGCTCGCGACCGCGGTCTCGGACACGCTGGGCTCGGAGATCGGCCAGGCCTTCGGGCGCCGCACCTTTCTGATCACCACCTTCCGGCCGGTGCCGCGCGGCACCGACGGCGCGGTCAGCCTGGAGGGGACGCTGGCCGGGATCGCCGGCTCGCTGCTGCTGGGCCTGCTCGGCTGGGGGCTGGGGCTGATCGACGGCGCGGGCGTCGCGATCGTCGTCGCCGCGGCCTTCGTCGGGACCACGCTCGAGAGCTACCTCGGGGCCGTGCTCGAGCAGGCCAGCCTGATCAACAACGAGGCCCAGAACTTCCTCAACACGCTCGCCGGCGGGCTGGCGGCGATCCTGATCGCCTGGCTCGCGGGCTGAGCCCGCCCTCCCGAAGGACTTCCCGTGACCACCGAGACGATCCGGCGCTACGTCGACTTCACCCGCCCGTTCACGCTGCTCCCGCCGCTCCTGGGCGTGGTCTCGGGCGCGGTCTGCGCCTGGGGCTCGTACTGGAACCCCGACCCCACGCGCGCCGTGACGGCCGCCGTGATCTTCAACGTCGTGCTCGGCTCGGCCTGCGCGGCGCTGCTCAACGCCGCCAGCAACGTGATCAACCAGTACTACGACCTGCCGATCGACCGGGTGAACAAGCCGGAGCGGATGCTGCCGTCGGGGAGGATCTCGCTGCGTGCCGCCTGGAACTACTCGATCGTGCTCTACCTCGCGGCCGTGCTGCCGACCTGGCTGGTCGTGATCTTCCCCGCGCACACCCTGGTGGAGCGCCTGACGGTCCCCGACGGCGTGCGGGCCGGCCTGGCCGGCGCGGGGAGCTGGCTCGGCGCGCTGACGCTCTGGCACGCCGTCTTCGTGATCTACGTGCTGGGGATGATCTTCACCTTCGTCTACTCGGCTCCGGCGCTGGGCCGGACCAAGAAGCACGCGATCGGCGCCAACGTGACGATCGCGGTCCCGCGCGGGATGCTGCTCAAGGTCGCCGGGTGGAGCATGATCGGCCCGGTCTGGGCGCTCGAGGCCTGGTACATCGGCGCGGTCTTCGCGCTGTTCCTGGTCGGCGCGGCCTCCACCAAGGACTTCTCGGATATGAAGGGGGACGAGGCCGGCGGCTGCTACACCCTGCCGATCCGCTACGGGGTGAAGAAGGCGGCGTACATGATGGCGCCGTCGTTCATCCTGCCCTGGCTGCTGATCCCGCTCGGCACGATGCTGCCCGACCCGTTCGACCCCGCGGGGCACCACGCGATCCTGACCGGCAACCGCTGGGCGCTCGACGCGCTGGGCCTGCTCCTGACCGGCTGGGGGACCTACACGGTCTGGCTGATCCTGCGCGACCCCGAGGCGCTGGCCACGACGGAGAACCACCCGTCGTGGACCCACATGTACCTGATGATGATGACCGCTCAGGTCGGGTTCGCGCTGGCCTACCTGGTCTGAGAGGGCTTCCCCAGCGCCTCGGCCGTGCGGGTCTCGGGCACGGCTCGGCGCAGGCTGTGCAGCTTCTCGGCCTCGGGGAACGCGGCGAGCGCCTGCTCCAGCGCCGGGTTCCTCTCCAGCAGCACGCGCTCGCGCGCCGCGAGCCCGCCGTCGAGCAGCGCCAGCTCGCCGCGCAGCTGCAGCAGGATCTCGTCCTTCGCCGCCGCGACCTCCTCGGCCTTGAGCTCGGGCATGTCGGCCAGGACGAAGGTCGTGAAGGGCGGCAGGATCGAGGCCGCGTTGGCCGCGTACTTCTTGCGGTCCTCGGCCGACAGCGCGGTCACGAAGCGCGGGAAGGCCGAGGTCCGGAGCAGCTGAACCACGACCTCGGGGTACTCCGGGATCTGCACGGGGATGTCGGGGCTGATCCCGCCGCCGCCATAGACGATCCGCCCCGTGTCGGTCTTGAAGACCGGGGCGTCGTCCTTGGGCTTCGGGACCGCGTCGCGTTCGCGCCACTCGAGGTAGTACGAATCCTCGCCGGCGTAGGGGCGCTGGATGCTGCGCCCGACCGGGGTGTAGTACTTCTGCGTCGTCAGGGCCAGACCGGTGTTCTCGGACAGCGGGTAGACCGACTGGACCAGCCCCTTGCCGAAGGTCGTCTCGCCGACGACGATCCCGCGGTCGTGGTCCTGGAGCGCGCCGGAGACGATCTCCGACGCCGAGGCCGACTCGCGGTCGACCATCACGACGACCGGCCAGTCGACGTGTGGGACGTCCTTGGCCGAGAAGTAGTCCTGCCGCGAGCCGGCCATCCGGCCCTCGGTGTAGACCACCAGCGAGCCGGCCGGCAGGAACCGGCTGGTCACGCCGATCGCCTGGTCGAGCAGGCCGCCGGGGTTGCCCGACAGGTCGAGCACCAGCCGCTTCGCTCCCTGCTTTTTCAGGCTCTCGAGCGCGGCGTCCAGCTCCGGCGTCGTGCTCTCGACGAAATTCGTGATCTTGATGTAGCCGGTCTCGGGCCGGACCAGGTAGGCCTGCGAAACGGCCGTGGTCCGGACCGCGTCGCGCTGGATCTTGAAGACCAGCGGCTGCTCCACCCCCGGCCGCTCGACGGTGATCTCGACCTCCGAGCCCCGCGGCCCGCGCAGGTACTTCACCGCCTCCTGGATCGTCAGGCCCAGCGTGTCGACGTCGGCCCCGGCCCGCTCGTCCCGGATGTGGACGATCACGTCGCCGCCGCGGATCCCCATCCGGTCGGCGGGCGTGCCGGCCATCGGGGCCACGACCCGCAGCGGCTGGTAGCGGCCGCGCTTGTTGATCTGGATCCCGAGGCCGTAGAAGAACCCCTTCTGCTCCTCCCGCATCTCGCGGTAGTTGTCGTCGTCGAGGAAGTTCGTGTGCGGGTCGAGCGCGTCGAGCATCCCGCCGATGCTGGAGTAGATCACGCGCTTCATGTCCGGCTCGGGGACGGCGCGCTGCTCGATCAGGGCCAGGATCTCGGCGTAGGTCCCCATCTTTCCCAGGGCCGGGCCGGCGGGGGCGGCGGCCCGGGTCACGACGACGATCGCCGAGGCCGCGAAGAGCGCCACGAGGAGCAGAGTGACCAGCAGGGGGCGGGGAGGCTTCATGCCGGAAGTATAGGGTGGAGCCGGAATCCGCCCCAATCGAAGACTCCCGGCGGTCCGCGGGGCCGCCGCAACGGTCCCCTCCGGAGCCGCAAGGGCCGGAGCGGCAAGGGCTTGCGGCTCCGGACCGGCCGGGCATTCTGTTGACCCGCCCCGGGGGCGCCGCTACGATGCGCCCGCGATGTTCGACATCGGCGGCCCCGAGCTCTTCTTCCTGCTGATCCTCGCGCTGCTCATCTTTGGGCCGCGGCGGCTGCCTCAGATCGGCAAGCAGCTCGGCGGCTTCGTGGCGCAGATGCGGCACGCGATGCGCGACATGCAGGGGACCCTCGAGCGCGAGGTGGCGCTGGAGGACGTCAAGGGGGCGATCGGCGAGGTCAAGGGGATCCAGCGCGACGCGACCTCGATCGCGCGCGAGCTGGCCGGCTTCGGGCCGCCGCCGTACGTCGACCCGAACCGGCGCCGCGACCTGCCTCCCGGCGCGCCCCCCGACGGTGCGTCGCCGGGGACGGCGGACGGCGATCCCGGCGCACCCGCAGTCCCGGACGCGCCACCGGCCGGAGCGGCCGGGTCGGAGCCGGGCGCGCCGGGTCCAGCCGCGCCCGATCCGGCCGTGCCCGGGGCCCCGGGCCCGGCCGGCACGCCGTGACCGCCCCCGCCGCGGGCGACCCGCAACTCGACGCCGCGGAGTCCGGCGCGAAGATGGGGTTCCTCGAACACCTCGACGAGCTGCGCCGCCGCATCACGTGGGCCGCCCTCGCGGTCCTGGTCGGCTTCGTCGTGGCCTGGATCTTCTCGGACCGCCTGCTCGCCTTTCTGCTCGACCCGATCACGCAGTCGATGGGACAGCTCTCGGTGATCCGCCCGGCCGAGGCCTTCATGAACAAGATGAAGGCCGCGCTGCTCGGCGGGATCTTCCTTGCGATGCCGATGATCCTCTACCAGGCCTGGTCGTTCGTCGCGCCGGGGCTCTACCCGCGCGAGCGGCGCTGGATCGTGCCGGTGATCAGCGCCGGCAGCCTGCTCTTCGCGGCCGGCGCGGCCTTCTCCTACTACGTCGCGGTCCCGGCCGCGGCCAAGTTCCTGGCCGAGCAGGGGACGGGCTTCCAGAGTCACATCACGGTCGACAGCGCCTTCTCGTTCGCCAGCAAGCTGCTGCTCGGGCTCGGCGCGGTCTTCGAGATGCCGCTCCTGGCGCTGGCGCTGGCACGCTTCGGGATCGTCAGCGCGCGCGGCCTGTGGAAGCAGCTCGACAAGGCGATCTTCGCGATCTTCGTCGTGGCCGCGATCCTGACCCCGACGCCCGACATCATGACGATGACGATCTTCGCGCTGCCGATGATCGGGCTCTACCTGCTGAGCATCGGGGTGGCGTGGCTGGTGGAGCCGCGCGCACCGAAGGGGAGCGAGGCGAAGTGAGCGGCGCCCCGCCGTTGCCCCTCTCCGTGCTCGTCACGACCCGCGACGAGGAGGAGACGATCGGGGCCTGCCTGGCCTCGATCGCCGGCCTGGCCGGGGAGCTGCTGGTCGTCGACTCCGGCTCGACCGACCGCACGCTGGCGCTGGCCCTCGGGCACGGGGCGCGGATCCTCGAGCACCCCTACGAGTCGCCGGCCCGCCAGAAGAACTGGGCGATCCCGTACTGCCGCCACCCGTGGATCCTGATCCTCGACGCCGACGAGCAGGTCTCGCCGGCGCTGGCAGACGAACTGCGGGCGCTGTTCGCGGCCGGCGGTCCGGCCGCGCCGGGGACCTGGATCCCGCGCGAGAACCGCTTCCTGGGGCGGGTGATGAAGCACGGCGGCTGGGGGACCGATCGCGTCATTCGGCTGATCGCACGCGATACGGCGCGCTACGACGACCGGCTGGTCCACGAGGAGATCGACCTGCCGGGGCCCCTGCCGGCGCTGTCCGCCCCGCTGCTGCACGACACCTTCCGCTCCTTCCCGCAGTACGTCCCCAAGGCCTGGCGCTGGGCCGAGGCCGGCGCGCGCGAGGCGCACCGGCGCGGCCGCCGCGCCGGCGCGCTGACGGTGCTCACCCGGCCGGTGGCGCGGTTCTTGCGGGCCTACCTGCTCAAGCGGGGCTTCCTGGACGGCGGTCCCGGGCTGGTGCTGGCCTGCTTCACGGCGATGACGGTCTACATGAAGTACGCGCGGCTGTGGGAGCTGACGCGCGCCGGGGGCGAGGCGATCGACACGCGCGGCGAGTCCGGTGGCGCCGCGGGGCGGCGCGCGTGATCGCGGCCCCGCCGGGGTTCGTCTTGCGCGAGGAGGGCGAGGCGACCTGCGTGCTCGACGCCGCGCTGGCCGACGCGATCCTCGCTGCGGGCCTGGGCCGGCCATGGGAACAGCTCGCGCCGCGGCCCGACGGGCCGGGGACGGGGCGCGGCCCGCGCGCGGTGGTGCCGATCCCCGGCGGGCCGGCGCTCCTGGTCAAGCAGTACCTGCGCGGCGGCGTCGTGGCCAGCTTCAACCGCGAGCGCTACTTCGAATGCGAGCGTTTCGTGGCGGAGTTGGAAACTGGCCGGCGCGCCGCGGCGGCCGGAGTTCCGACCGCGCGGCCGCTGGGGGTGGTGCTGCTCCCGGCACGGCCCGGCTGGCGCGCCTGGGGAATGAGCGCCTTCCTGAAGGACGCGGTCGACATGGCGCGCCTGCTGGCGGAAGAGCAGGACCCGGCGCGCCGCGCCGCGCTGTGGGACGAGGCGCGGCGCTTCGGCGAGCTGCTGCTCGAGCGCGGCCTCGAGCACCGCGACCTCAACCTGGGCAACATCCTGCGCTCCGAGGACGCGCTCTACGTGATCGACCTCGACCGCGCCGTGATGCACGACGGCCCGGTCCCCGAGGACGCCGCCGAACGGGTGCGCGAGCGGATGGAGCGGTCGCGGCGGAAAGTGGCGGCGGGGTAGGGGGCTCCGCGGCGCCGGCGGTGCGGGCGAGCTGGATTCGCTTGCGCCGAGGCGAGGATCCGGGTTGCGGTATATTCCCCCTGCCGGAGGCCCCCGTGCGCAGGACCACCTGGTCCGCAGTCCTATTCTCCTTTCTGTTCCTGCTTTGCCCGACTCTGTCGGTTGCGGTCGATGTGCCGCTTTCGAACGGCCGTCTCGCGCTCGCGATCGAGGTCCTGGGAGCCGAGTTCGCCGGCGCGGGCTCGGTTCGAGGCGTGCCCGGGGCAGCCTGGCAGGGCGAGGGGCGCGTGGTTCTGGAACTGCGCGCGTCCTATCGACACCCCTCGGGGAGCGCGCCTCGCCTTCTCTCGCTCGAGGTCGCCGAGCGCGACGGCCTCGTTCCCAGCGAGGTCGTGTCGAGCGAGACCACCCGCGCCACGTACCGGGTGGTCGTCGAGCTCGATGCGCTCATGCGATCCGTGCTGGACCTGCACCTCACCGGGCGCGTGACCGCCGAGACCGATGAGGGCCCCGAGTCCGCGGACTTCGAGGCACTCGTCGAGCTCCATCGACGCCGGGTCATCCTCCCGCCGGAGACCGTAGAGGGAGACTCGCTGCCCCTGCTCCCGGACTACCCGTTCCTGGTCGCCGTCAAGGATATCGAGCTACTGGACGGGGAAGGCGCGCGCGTCCGCGCGCAGCGCCCGATTCCGGCGCGTTCAGTGACCGTCCGTCCGGAATCCGATGTGCTGCGGTTCGACCCACCTTACGCAGTGACGGACACCGCCGGGTTGGCCTACTTCCGTGCGTTCGTACCCACTGACGCGTTCGTCGATGGAACGGAACCGGTGCCCGCCGGAGATCCCCGCGGCGCACTCGCAGCCGATGTGATCTTCCGCGCCAGCGAGAGCCCATCCCTGGGACCGCGGCGCGCGACCATCCCCTACGCCTGGCTGGTCGAGTGGACAGGCACGCTGCTCGTGCGCCACGCGGGTTCGGACGTCTGGGACCAGGCGCTCCCCAATGAGTTCTTCGCGCGGGGCGACGCGCTGCGCTTCGCCTCCGACTCGGCGCTGCCGACTGCCGTCGTGGTTCTGGCGGATGGACAGCGGATCTCGTTGTCCTCGCAGTGGGGCCGTCCGTGGGGCGGGTGGGCCTTGTACCTGGGCGGTGAAGAGCAGGGAGTGCGGATCGCCTGGTCGCTCGAGCTCGAGGAGACCAGCGCGCACGGAATGAAGCCGGCATACGGGGTCGGGGTCCATCGCGCCCTGGGCGTCGGGACGGAAGATGCCGTTCGGCCGTTTGCGATCAGCGCGAGTTCGAGTGCGTTCGGACGACAGGCGACCTTGTTCTCGCCGCTCACGGCGGAAGCCGCGACCAGGCCTTCCACGCCGCCGGTGACGATCGTCCGTGGCCCGGGACACAGGGTCTATTCGCCGTGGATGGGGGCCAGCGGCAGCCGGTTCGCGATCGACGAGGTCGATCGCCACTGGACCATCACGTCGTCGAGCGAGGGCTGGGCCAACCTCTGGAATTCCGGACCGCCCTGCGCGGCGCGCGTCGGAGACGCCGTCGTGATCCTGGGCCGCAGCGCGAACATGATCCTCGATCCCTGGCGCGGGCGGGCGGTTCAGTTCTCGGACGACGAATCTCACCGTCGCGGAATGGGCGCGTACGTGACCGAGCCCGGCGCCCAGCGCACCACGCGCACGCCCGAGCTGCAGGGGCGCGCCCGCACCGAACTGGGTGCCAGTCCGGATCCGGCCGGACTGGGCTGGCGCGTGGACGGGCGCTTCGTCCCCGGAACCGTCGCGTTCGAGGGCAGTGAGCTCCGGGCCCAAGTGCCGCGCGAACTCGGCCTCACCAGCGGGATCCACCGGCTGGAGCTGTTCGCCGCGAGCCGGTACGAAGACCGCGCAGGCTACGTGGCCGAGGCGCTGCCGATCGACGCGGCCCCGGACCCACCGCGCCCGCCACGGGTCCTCGCGGGGCGCGAGTCCGTCCTCGTGACCTGGGTCCCGAGCGCGGATCCTTCGGTCGTGGGCTATCGCGCCTGGCGCTCGGACGCTGCCGACAGCCCATTCGAGCCCGTCCAGGCCGAACGGCTGAATCAGCCCGTCCTCCTCGACCGGCTCCGCCCGGGGGAGATCGCCTGGTATGCGGTCACCGCCATCGACCGGGAGGGCCGCGAGAGCGCTCCCTCGGTCGCGGTTCGGGCGACGCTCGACGAGGGTGCCGAGGTCTCGCCGCCGGCTGCCCCGCGCGTCGAAGCTCGCGCGGGCGACTTGTCGATCGAGCTCTCGATCGAGCCGAACGGCCTCGACGCGGCGTGGCGGATCGAGCGGGCGACAGCCGCCGACGGGCCCTTCGCGGATCGACTGGACGGAGCCTGGCTGGGCACGCCCCGCTGGCGCGACGGAGACGTCGTCGAGGGGCAGGAGTACTGGTATCGCGTCGCGGCCGCCGGGCTCGACGGCGAGTGGGGGGCCTCGACGACGATCGGGCCGGTGCGCGTGGAGGACCGGCCGCCCGCCGCGCCCAGGCAGTTCATGGCGCGGGATCTCCTGGGGGCGGCGGTCCTTGCGCAGTGGGATCCGGCGGCCGAACCCGACGTGGTGCGACACACGCTCCTCCGCGCGCGCGTAGGCGAGGAGCTGTCGCCCGTTCAGGACGTGGACGCGACGCAGTCGTGGGTGGTCGACTCACCCCCGGAGGCAGGCCTCTACGTCTACGGGCTGCGCGCCGTCGACCGCGGCAACCACGCTGGCGAGGTGACCGCCGCACCGCCGAGCGGCGTCGAGTTGCTGTATCCCTGCAGCGTCCGCCTCCGGGCTACCGAGCGGGCGATCATCGCCCGCGGCGGCGGTCGCGCTCGCCTTGTTCCCGAGGTGGTCGGCCCCTGCCCGACGACGGTCTCGAGCGGTGCGGAGTGGCTGGTGAGGACCAATCCCCCGATCGACATGATCGTGGGGGGTCTCTCCGGGGGCGTGACTGTCGAGTTCGAAGCGGGGCCGTGGCAGGCGGAGTCCACCCGAGAGGCCACGATCTCGGTCGGAGACCAGAAGCACACGATCAAGCAGCCTGGCTGCATCTTCCAGCTCGACCCGCGCGGTGTGGACGTCTCGGCCGGAGGGGGAGCCGTCCACCTGCCGGTGTTCGCCGACGACCCCTGCCGTTGGACCGCGCGAAGTACGGATCCGTGGATCCACGTGGCGACGGGATCCGGGGCGGGGCGAAGCGAGGTGCAGTTCACGGTCGACCCGCTCGAGGGCGGCGGCGCCCGCATCGGCAGGGTCTTCGTCGGAGGACACGCCATCCCGGTGCGGCAGACCGACTCTCCGCTGGCGATCGCCACCGTCGGTGGCCGCGGCTTCCTGCTGCCGGGCGTCCCGGCGGAGGTGGCCTGGATGCACGACGGGCCGGGCGCGCGAGTCGATCTCGCCTACTCCCTGGACGGGGGACGGCGTTGGAAGACCTTCGCCAAGAAAGCGCGCCCCGGCATCTCGCGCCTGACGGTGCCGGCGAAAGCCGGGCCGGGCGACGCGCTGACCGTCCGCGCCGTCGCGTACGAGTCCAAGGGGCGCAAGCGGGCGATCGCCAGGTCGCCTGCGGTGCCCGTGCTTCCGCTCGTCGTCGATCTGCCCCTCGGGGGCGACGTGTTCTATTACAATCAGCCCTTCAACATCCACTTCGCCGCGGGCGCCCAGCTGAAGGCGGTCGATCGGGCCATCGTCGCGCTCCCCATCGACTACTGGCCCTACTGGAACGTCGTGGCGGACGTACCGTTCACCGCGCCGGGGGAGTTGGACTTGACGGCGTCGGTTTCCTGGCTCGACATGAACGGAACGTCCGTCTCATCCGTAGTCGTGTTCCTGCGAGCGCAGGACCAGACCGTGGCATCGGCCCAGGGGGGACAGATCGTCTTCTACTCGCCGTAGGAGTCCGCGAGGCCCAGGTGCGGTGGCGGTGCTTGCCGCGCACCCTCGCACCCGCGGGTGGCTGGCGGCCGGGGGCCTGCGCCTCGTCGCAACCCCGTCCGCCTTCTCCTTCAACAAGTCGCGTACCCATGCGGGATGACGGTCCCGCGGACGATCTCGCTTCTCCTCCGCCCCTGGCGCGTCATCGTCCGATGCGGAACCCCGCTCTCGCGGCAGCCTCGTCGTGGGGTGCGCGTGCCTTGGTGGACGGCCGCAGGATCCCCGTCGGAAGCGAGCAGAAATGCATCTGGTATGTGATATACTGATCGCATGTCGATCGGGATTCTCGTGGATTGGTCGGGGGCGAGCGCCCGCACCCCGTGGTCTGCGCGGCTGCCGGCGGCTGCGGCCGGCCCGGCCGCACTCGATCGCGGCCCGCACGACGGCGACGACCTCCGCCGAGAGAAGGTCGCGCCCTCCCCGGTGCCGCCGTCCCGGCTGCTGCAGCTCGACCGGCTGGCCGCCGAATTGCGCGCGGCGCACGACCGGCTCGCGCTGCCGCTGGCGCGCGTCGCAGCGGCGTTCGTGGCGGCGAAGGCCTGGCGTCCCTGCGGCGCGGCGCGGCTCGAAGACCACGCCCGCGAGCGGTTCGGCCGCACCGGGCGCTGGGTCCGGCATTGCGCGGAGCTGGGAGGCGCGCTCGAGCGCTGGCCCGACCTGGCGCGCGCGCTCACCGGCGACGACGGTGGGGTGCCGCTCGGGGCGGAGGCCGTGCGACTGGTGGCGCGGGTCGTCGACGCGACGGTGCCAGCGACGCCTTCCTCAGCGGCGGACGGCGAGGCCACGCTGGCGCGCTGGATCGCGCGGGCGCGGGAACTGCCGCTGAGGGTCCTGCGCAGGGAGGTGCGGGCCGTGCTCTCGGGCGGCGCAGGTGTCTGCGTCAGCGTCGAAGCGGGCGCGGGTGACGCGCTCGGCGACCCCGATCTCGACGACGAGCCGCGCTGCGTCGTCGAGTTCCGGCTCCCCGCCCCGATCCGCGCGGCCTTCGAGGAGGTCATCGACCTGCACCGCGCGCTCGCGGGGCGCGACGGCTCGCTGGCCGAGGCGATCGACGCGCTGCTCGCGGAGTCGATGTCGGGGGGACTCGCGGACGCGCTCGCGAGGTCGATGCCGGGGGGCCTGGCGCCCGTAGGCGCGGATCGCCGGGGCGGGAGCGACGCGCTGGGGATCGCACGGCGGCCGGCCGGGCGGGGCCGCGCGCGCGCTGCGGCCCGGGAGGAACGGCTCGCGCGGGCCACCGGCCGCTGGGCGCATCTGCCGTCCGTCTCTCCCGCCGGGCCGGACACCCCGCCCGACGACCTGCTGCGCCGCGCCGCCTCTTCGCTCGCCGAGTTCCGGCTGCTCGCGGCCTGCGCCGGGCACGGCGGCCCGCTTGCCCTCAACGACCAGCTCGCCCGGCTCGTCGCGCTCGAGGACGCCCTGATGCGCCGCCTCGGCGAGATCGCGCTGGAGTTCTCCCGGCGCGGCGCCTGGGCCACGCTCGGTTTCGTCGGCATCGGCCACTACGCCGAGGCCCGCCTCCGCCTGCCGGCCACAGTGCTCGAAGACCGCGTGGCCGTGGCGCGCCGGCTCATGCGTTTCCCGCGGCTGCGCGACGCCTACGAGCGCGGCGTGATCGGGCTCGACGCCCTGCTCACCGTGCTGCGCACCCTCGGCCGCGGGCCCGTTCCCGACGACGTCGAATGCGCCTGGCTGGCGCGCGCCCGCGAGGCCACCGTCAAGCGGCTGCGCGACGAGGCCCGGGCGCTGGCGCGGCGCGACCTGGAACTGGAGCCGGCGCTCGCCGCGGCGTCACCGTCCGCAGAACGCCACGCGCCGCCGCTCCCGCTCCCCGACGCGGCCTGGGCCGCCGCGCTGTACCGCGCCCCCGGCCTCGTCCGCCGCCGCGTGCTCCAGGCCGGACTGCTCGCGCTGGATCCCGGCCCGGACGTTTTCCTTCGGCTCCGCCTCCCGGAGGCGCTCGCCGACGACCTGCTCGCCGCGGTCGAGGCCGCACGGCGCGGCCTGACCGCACTCGCGGACAGCGTCCCGTGGTCGCGCGACTGGCCGGACGAACCGGCCCTCCCCTCCGTCCTCGCAGCCCGGACGTTTTCCGTTCGCGGGCGGCGCGTCCCGGCCTGGGTCGGGCTGCTCGCGCTGCTGGAAGAAGCCGCCGGCACCTGGGACGACCCGCGCGACTGCGCCCGGCGGCCCGGCGATCCCGTCTACCGCCGCGACGGCTACCGCTGCGCCGCCCCCGGCTGCACCGCCCGCGCCGCGATCGAGGACCACCACGTCGTCTTCCGCTCGCGCGGCGGCAGCGACGCCCCTGGCAACCGCGTCGCGCTCTGCGCGGCCCACCACGCCGCGCTCCACGAGCACGGCACGCTCGCCGTCGAAGGCTCGGCCCCGCTGGGGCTGACCTGGACCGCCGGCGCGACGCCCGCGGCGGTGCGCTACCGCTGCGAGCGGCGGCTGTGACGCGCTACCGCGCCACCAGCTCCCGCCCCGCGCTCTTGTCGCGGTACATCGCCTTGTCGGCGCGGTGGATCAACTCTTCGAGGCTGCTCCCGTCCTCCGGGAAGGCTGCCGCGCCGACGCTGATCCCGACCTGCACGACGGTCCCGTCCGACAGCTCGTAGCCGGTCGTGCGGACCCGTTCCTTGAGGCGCGACAGGATCGCCTCGGCCTCCTCGACGGTCGTCTCCGGCAGCAGCGCGACGAACTCGTCGCCGGCGTAACGGCAGACGGTGTCGCCGGTGCGAAGCGCCTCGCACAGGATCCCGGCCAGCCGGCGCAGCACCACGTCGCCGGCCTGGTGGCCGTGCCGGTCGTTGACGGCCTTGAAGCCGTCGAGGTCCATCACGGCGACGGTCAGCGGGGCGGCGGCGCGGATCGCGCGGGCCAACTCCTGTTCGAGACGAAGGTAGAGGAACCGGCTGTTGGGGATGCCGGTCAGCGGGTCGGTCAGGGACGAGCGCTGGATCGCCTCGTAGCGCAGCGCGTTGCGCAGCGCCCGCGCCAGCTGGGCCCCGGCGGCCTCGAGCACCCGGCGATGGTCGTCGGTGAAGGCGGCCGGCTCGTCGGCGTAGAGCGCCAGCAGCCCGATCCGCCCGACGTCGTCGCCCAGCGGCACCAGCGCCGCCGCGCGCGGCAGCGCCCCCGTGTCGTCTTCGGCCGACGGCGGGCCGAGGTCGGTGCGCGGGTCCTCGTTGACGACGGTGACGCCGTGCCGGAAGGCCCAGCCGATGTGCCCCTCGCCAGGCGCGAAGCTGCGGCGCACGAGCAGCGGCGCGAGCGGGCCGTGAGCGGCGCGCGCGCTCAGTTCGCCGCCGCTCTCCAGGTACAGCGCGGCGGAGTCGACCGGCATCATCCGGCCGAGGTGCTCGACCACCTGAGGCAGCAGCTCGGAGAGGTCGAGCGACTGTCCCAGCCGGCGAGCCAGGTCGTAGAGCACGGTGACCTCGCTTCGCGCGGCCCCGATGTCGTCCAGCGCCTCGTGCACCTCGACCTGCGCCGCGCGCCGCGTCTCGTCGTCCTCGACCACGCCCAGGATCTCGCCCGCGGCGCGACAGAACAGGTCGGCCAGCCGCGGGTCGAGCACGCTCCCGGCCAGCCGCGCCACGTGGTCGACCTGTTCGTTCCGCGATGGGGCCCGCCCCAGTGCGCGTCTCAGCCGCTCGATCTGGTCGCCGACGGCGATCACGCGCGCCCCCAGCGGGATCGCGTCGCCCGCCAGCCCGTCGGGGTAGCCCTTCCCGTCCCAGCGCTCGTGATGGTGCCGCACCAGCGGGGCGAGCGGCCGGGGCAGCGTCACCTCGCGCAGGATCGCGGCCCCCAGCTCGGCGTGGTGCCGGAACTTCTCCTGCTCCAGCCCCTGCTCGGGAAGGTCCTCGCGCAGCAGGTGGTCGGGCAGCCCGAGCTGCCCGATGTCGTGCAGCAACGCCGCCGCGTGCAGCGTCTCCAGCCAGGCCTTGTCGAGCGTCTCGCCCGGCGCGACGGCGCCGGGCCGCGCCACCAGCCGGCGGCCCAGCTCGACGCTGGTCACGGCGACTCGCCGCGCGTGCCCGCGCCGCCGCGCGTCGCGGGCGTCGATCGCGCGGGCGAAGGTCTCGGTCATCTGCTGGTGCAACCGCACGAGCTGCTCGAGCTGCCCCTTGCGCGCCCGCAGCCGCTCGATTCCGGCCCCGGCCACCAGCAGCGCGACCAGCGCCGGCAGGGCCGCCGGAACCAGCTCCGGCCAGGTCGAGCCCGCCAGCAGGCACAGGACCGGCGCCCCCGTGGCCGCGGCGATCAGCGGCACGAAGTAGGGCAGGGTCCGGCGCCGGGAGGGCGCAGCGTGCACAGGCACCTCCGCCCCTCCCGATACAAGTCGCGCGCCAAACCAGGCGAACCGTCGCGCATCGTCCCGGACGGGGGAGAGGTCTCCCGGCGCCGATAACTGGAACCGGCCGGTCGCGGTGCCTGACCGGATTCGGGACGATCTGGCCGGACCCCCCTCCGGAACCCATATTCGGCCGGGGAATCGAGAAGGCGGGTCTAGGGATGGGTTCGCAGCAACTGGCCGGCGTCGCCGGGATCGGCCCCGCGGCGCTGGAACGGGCCGCGCGCGCGGTGGCCGGGCGCCTGGGGGTGCCCTGCCTCGAGGCGATCGCTCCGGGCGCGCTGGTCCTGGTCGACGTCGACGCGGGCGGGCCGGGGAACGGCCCGGCGACGCTGCGCGCCGCGCTCGACGCCGGCGCCGCGGCGGCGCTCGGGATGGCGCCCACGACCCTGGCCGACGTACGGGTCGCCTTCTTCCACGCCGGTGCGGCCGACGTGGCGTCCCCTTCCGAGAGCGACGAGGAGCTGACGATCCGGGCCGGCCGCGCGCTGGACGGCGGGCGCGCGCCCTCGCGCCGCGCCGACGAGATCGGCGAACGGGTCCTGTTCCAGGCCGTGCTCGACGCGCTGCCGGTCTCGCTGCACGCGATCGACCGCGACGCCCGCGTCGTGGTCTGGAACCGCGGCCGCGAGGACGGCCCGCTGGGCCGGCCGCGCGGCGAGGTCCTGGGCCAGAGCCTCTACTCCGTCACCGGCGACGACGACACGCTGCGCCACGAGTACGAGGGGATCTTCCGCGATGGCCGCCCCCGCGTCTACGAGGTCGAGGGGCAGTCGCTGCCCCGCACCTACCGCGTCGAGCGGCTGCCGATGCGGCTCGGCAGCAGCGGCGGCGTGACGCACGTCATCACGTTCGCCCAGGACGTCACCGAGCAGCGCGCGATGGAGCGCTCGATTGCCCAGACCGAGAAGCTGGCCGCCGCCGGGCGCCTGGCGGCCGGCGTGGCGCACGAGATCCGCAACCCGCTGGCCACGATCGCCGGCTGCGCCGAAGCGCTGCGCGCGCGCCTGTCCGGCCCGCTCGACGCGACCGACCGCGAAGAGGTCCGGGCCGACGCCGAGGTGATCGAGCAGGAGGCCTACCGCTGCGCCGGGATCCTCGAGGGGCTGCTCGACTTCTCGCGGGTGCGGGGGGCGAGCGTGCGCCGTCCCTGCGACCTCGAGTCGATCGCCCGCCGCGCGCTCTTCGTGCTGCGCCACAACCCGCGGGTCGCCAAGCTCGCGATCGCGATCGAGGCCGAGCCCGGCCTCCCACAGGTCCAGGCCGACGAGGACCAGCTGGTGCAGGTCCTGCTCGCGCTGGTCCTCAACGCCGCCGACGCGGCGTCGGCCGGCGGCACGATCACGCTGCGTGTCGGTCGCGGCCAGGAGGCCGACGGCACCGGGCCGGACGAGCTGGTCGCCTCGGTCGAGGACGACGGCCCGGGTGTCCCCCCCGAGATCCGCGAGCGGATCTTCGAGCCGTTCTTCACCACCAAGCCGCCCGGACAGGGGACCGGGCTCGGACTGTCCGTCGCCTACGGCCTCGTGCGCTCCCACGGCGGCCGCCTCGTGCTCCAGCCGGGGCGGGCCGCGGGGGCGCGCTTCGACGTCGTCCTGCCCTGTGCCCGCCCGGAGGTCGCCACCCGATGAACCCCGAAGAGACGCTTCCCGAGACCCCTCCGGACGGTCCGACGATCCGGGTCCTGCTGGCCGACGACGAGGAGCCGCTGCGGCGGATCCTGTCGCGCGAGCTGGTCCGCAAGGGCCACCACGTCACGCCGGCCGAGGACGGCCGGCGCGCGATGGCGCTGCTCGCCGAAGAGGAGTTCGACGTCGCGATCCTCGACGTTCGGATGCCGGGGATGGACGGGCTGTCGGTGCTGCGCTCGCTGGGGGAGGAGGTCTGCCCGCCCCAGGTGATCCTCCTGACCGGCAACGCGACGGTCGAGGCCGCCGTCGAGGCGATGAAGCTGGGGGCCTACGACTTCGTCACCAAGCCCTGCCGGATCGACCAGCTCGACGCGCTGATCCGCGGCGCGGCGCGCAAGCGCGAGCTGGCCCGCGAGAACGACCGC
>JALOKP010000070.1 GCA_025456425.1 Acidobacteriota bacterium
CGCGGTCCAGTGGCGGTAGAGCAGCTCGTCGGCCAGGTAGGCCGTCAGCGGGTTCTTCTGCTGCATCCCGTCGAGCTTCTTGTTGCAGGCCTCGTCGGCCCCGCACTCCGGCCAGACCTCGCTCGTGAAGACGATGAACCTGCCGTCCGGCGACCAGATCGGTCCGTCGACGCCGGCCGAGATCTCGGTCAGCGCGCGCGCCTCGCCGCCGTCGGCCGGCAGCAGCCAGAGCTGCGGCGCGCCGCCGCCGCGTGCGGAGACGAAAGCGATCGTCTTCCCGTCGGGCGACCAGGCCGGGGCCGACTCCGACGCGTCGTCGGTCCAGGTCAACCGCCGCGCCGCGCCGCCGCCCGCGGGCACCCGCCAGAGGTCCTTGTTCGACTTCCCGCGCCCGAAGTCCTTGATGTCGAGGGCGTAGACGATCCAGGCGCCATCGGGACCGAGCTGCGCGCCGGAGGGGGCCTGGACCCGGTAGAGGTCCTCGATCGTGAAGGCGCGCTTGCCGGCGGGTGCGGCGGCCCCCTTCGACGGCTCGGCCGGGGTGGCGGTGAGGCTGGCGAGCCCGGCCCAGGCCAGGGTCGCGGCGAGAGCCCACCGGGCGCGACCGGATCGGGGACGGCGAAGGTCGGTCATGGGTTTGGTCCTTCTCTAGGTCCGACGCGATAAGGCGGATCTGCGACGATATCACCCCGTTGCGGGGGCGTCCCGCCGGCGCGGGCCGCCGGTTTCTGCCGGCCTGCGAGGCGCGACCGCAACCTGACCCGGGTCAATCCGTACTTGAGGGGAGCGATGGAGGCCGAGGCGTACCGGCAGGCGGTGCTGGAGCTGAAGGACCGAGTCTTCGGCTACGCCGCCCAGCTCCTGCGCGACCGCGAGGAGGCTCGGGACGTGACCCAGGAGGCGCTGGTCAGGTTGTGGGAGCACCGGGCGGCGGTGGCCGACCCGGCCGCGGCCAAGCCCTGGCTCCTGCGGACCGCCCACAACCTCTGCATCGACCGGCTGCGCCAGCGGCGCGCGCGCGGCACCGCCTCGCTGGACGACGTGGCCGAGCCGGCCGCCGACCCGGGCTGGTCCCCGGATCGACCGGCCGACGCGCGGGCCCTGCGCACCGAGGTCGAGCGCGCGCTGGGCCGGATCCCGCCGCGTGACCGCGCCCTGCTGCTGCTGCGCGAGGTGCACGGCCACTCGTACGAGGAGCTGGCGGCGCTGGTCGACGCGCCGATCGGCACGCTCAAGTCGCTGCTGCACCGGGCCCGGGCGCGGCTGCGCCGCGAGGTCGAACGGCTGCGGATGGAACGATGACGACGCTGCTGCCGGACGAGTGCCGGAGCGCGCGCCGCGCGCTGCTCACGCGCGCCGACGGCGACCTGCCCGCGGCCGAGGCCGCGGCGCTGGCGCGGCACCTGGCCGCGTGCGCGTCGTGCCGGGCGCGGGCGGAGTCGCTCGACGCCACGATCGCCGCGCTGCGCGGGCTGCCGCCGGCGCTCCCCTTCCCCGACGACGCGCTCGAGTCGGTCTGGGACCGGACCCTGCGGGCCGCACCGGCCGAGGGGGCGACCGTCGTCCGGCTGGCGGATCGCGCGGTGGACGGCGCGGCGCGCTCGCCGCGCCGCGCGACCTGGCGGCTCGCGCTGGCGGCCGCCGCGCTGCTGGCCGCCGTCCTGGGCCCGTGGCTCGCATTCCGGGCGCGCGACGACGGGCGCTTCGCGGGACCGCCGGGCCCCCAGCCCGCCACCGTGGCCGCAGCCTTGACGCCAGAGGAGCGCCGCGCCGCGGCCGAGCTGCGGCTGGTGCTGCAGCTCACCGACCGCGCGCTGCAGCGCTCGCAGCGCGCCGCCGTCGACGGCGTGCTGCGCCGGGGCGTCGATCCGGCGCTGCGCCGCATCCCCCTGTTGCGCGAGATCGTCCCCGACCGGCCGACGCCTCGCGGCGCCGCCGTGGAGGCCGCCCGATGAGAACGCTCCGCCGCCCTGCCCTGCTCCTGCTGCTCGCGTTGCTCGCCGTCGTGCTCCCTGCGGTGGCGACGCGCGCCGCCCTCGCCGACCCGGCGCCCGCGCCCGCCGAGCCGCCGCTCGGCGCCTCGCTCGCGCAGTTCTTCGACCCGAAGTTCGTGGCCGAGGTGGCCGACCCGGACGGCGAGATGGTCGAGGTGAACCTCCCGGCCGGACTGGTCCAGGGCCTGGCCAGGGGGGCGGCGGCCGAGGACCCGGCGGCGTCCAGGGCGCTCTCCGGCCTCGGCGGCGTCAACGCGCTGGTCGTGACGGTCAAGCCCGAAAAGGTCGAGGAGGCCCAGCGCCGCGTGCGGGCGCTCTCGGACGAGCTGATCGCACAGGGCTGGAGCCCGATGGCCCGCGTGCGCGACAAGACCTCGACGGTGACCGTCCTGTCCGGCAAGCCGGCGAGCGACGGGAGGATCGACGGGCTCGTGGTGCTGGTTTTCGACCGCGAGGAACGCGAGCTGGTCGTCTGCCGGATCGCCGGGACCTTCGACCTGTCTCAGCTCGGGAAGATCACCGAGAGCCTCGACGTCCCGGGTCTCGACGCGCTGGATGGGAGCGCCCAGTCGCCCTGAGCCGCGGGGCGCGGCGGCCCGCCGTCAGGTCTGGACGTCGTAGCTGCGGACGAGCGCCTGCCAGCCGACGATGTCGGAGTCGTCGAGCGGGTAGATCAGGCAGCCGCAGACCGCCCCCGCGAAGGGCCCGGGGGTGATGTGCATCACCAGCAGGTCGGCGAAGACGCGCCGGCCGCCGATCCGGATCGCGGTCTTGTTGATCGAGCGCCCCAGCTCGAGCCCGGGCAGGTCGTGGGCCAGCACGAACGACAGGCCCGAGGCGCTGATGTCGCGGATCGCCATCGCGCAGCGGTGGGACGCGGGGTTGGGCCAGCCGAACTGGACCTGGGCATCCACCCCGGGGGGGATGGCGTGCCGGGGGGCGCGGCGGCGGCATTCCGTGGTCGGGCGCATCGGGTCTCGGTCTCCCCGCAAAGCTAGGTCCCCCGCCCCCCGGCGGGCCAGCCGGGGGGGGGACCGGAACGCGAGGGCGGACCGGAACGCGACGGCGCAGCCGCCGTGGCATCCTCGCCCCGTGCCCGCCCCGCTTCCCGACGCCCGCGACCCGGCCCGCCTGTCCCGCGAACTGCTCGCCTGGTACGACGCCACGCGGCGCGACCTCCCCTGGCGCCGGACCCGTGACCCCTACGCGATCTGGGTCTCGGAGGTGATGGCGCAGCAGACGACGGTGCAGGCGGTGATCCCGTACTGGGAGCGCTTCCTGGCGTCGTTCCCCGACGTCGGCGCGCTGGCCGCCGCGCCGCTCGAGGAGGTGCTGCGCCACTGGGCCGGGCTGGGCTACTACCGGCGCGCGCGCTTCCTGCACGCCGCGGCGCGCGAGCTCGCGGCGCGCGGCGGGGAACTGCCGCGGACGGCGGCCGAGTGGCTGGCGCTGCCGGGAGTCGGCCCCTACACCGCGGCGGCGATCGCCTCGATCGCCTACGGGGAGGCCGCGCCGGTCGTCGACGGCAACGTCGCGCGCGTGCTGACGCGCTTCGATCGGGTGCCCGACCCGCCGGATCGCGCCGCGGTGCGGCGGCGGCTGGAGGCGCGGGCCGGCGAACTGCTCGACGCGGCGCGCCCGGGCGACGGCAACCAGGCGCTGATGGAGCTGGGGGCGCGGATCTGCGCGCCGCGCGCGCCGCGCTGCCCGGCCTGCCCGTGGAGTGCGGGGTGCCTCGCGCGCGCGGCGGGCGATCCCGAGCGCTTCCCCGCCGCGGTCGCGCGCCCCGGGTCGGTCCCGGTACTGCGCGGCGCGGTGCTGGTGCGCGACCGCCGCGGGCGGGTCCTGTTGCGGCGGATCCCGGAGGGGGAGGTCAACGCGGGGCTGCTCGAGTTGCCGTCGGCCACGATCCGCGAGTGGCGCGGAGGCGAGGCCGTCCCGCCGCCGGAGCGGACGAGCGACCTCGAGGCGCTGGCGCGGCGCGGGCTCGGACGCGCGCTGGCGCGGGAAACGGGGCTCGCGGTCACGCTGCGCGACGCGCTGGGACGGGAGCGCCACGCGATCACGCACCGCCGGATCACCGTCGTGCTCTTCGCCGCGACGCTGCGCGGCGCCGCGCCGCGCGGGGGCGCCTGGTCGTGGCACGACGCGGCGGCGCTGGCGGGGGCGGGGCTGACGAGCGCGTCGCGCAAACTTTCGCGTTTCGCCGGGGGGGCCGGGCCGGGGCTGGCGCCGCAGGGGTCGCCGGTCAGCTCGCCGCCGCCTCGACGATCTTGATGTTCCCCTGGAACACGCCCCCCTCCTGCACCGAGAGCGACGGGCGCAGCATCTCGAGCTCGCCGGTGAACTTCCCGCCGGTCGCGATCAGGACCGACTCGCGCACCGCGACGTGGCCGTCGAACTGGCCGTAGACGGCGAGCGACGCGACCTCGGCCTGGCCGGTCACGCGTCCCTTCTCGCCGACCACCAGCGCCTGGCCGACGAGCTTCACGTTGTCGACGATCCCCTCGACACGCAGCGTCCCCTCGAAGCGCAGCTCGCCCCCGGTGAGCTGGCTCCCCTCGCCGATCCGGCCGTCCGGCCCGCCGGACCCGTTGCTTCCCGGCCGCCGCAGCATCAGTGCACCTGGCTGCCGGAGGCGCGCAGCAGCAGGCGGTAGAGCCGGTCGAGGTCCTCGTCGCCGGCGAAGCGGATCTCGATCCGTCCCCGCCCGGCGCGGCTGGTCTGGATCGCCACCTTCGCCCCCAGCGCGCGCGACAGCGTCTTCTCCGCCGCGGCGACGTTGGGGTCGCGGGCCGCGCCCTCGCGCGGTGCGACCGGTCCGATCGAGTTGGCGCGCCGGACCCGCTCCTCGGTCTCGCGCACCGACCACTTGGACGACGCGGCCTGCTGCGCCAGGCGGATCGCCAGCGCGCGGTCCTCGAGCCCGGCCAGCGCGCGTCCGTGTCCCATCTCCAGCTTGCGCGCGTCGAGTAGCTGCTGGACCTCGTCCGGCAACTCGAGCAGCCGCAGGAAGTTCGCGACCGTACTGCGCGGCTTGCCGACGCGCTCGGCCACCTCGGCCTGCGTCAGCCCGAAGTCGCGGATCAGGGTACGGAAGCCGCGCGCCGTCTCGAGCGGCGCGAGGTCGTCGCGCTGCAGGTTCTCGACCAGCGCGATCGCCAGCATCTGGTCGTCGGTCAGCTTGCGGACGGTGACCGGGACGCGCTCGAGCCCCGCCTTGCGCGCGGCCCGCCAGCGCCGCTCGCCCGCGACCAGCGTGAAGCTGCCGTCCTTCTCCTCGCGCACGATCAGCGGCTGGAGCACGCCGCTCTGCCTGATCGACGCGGCGAGGTCGGCGATCTCCTCCTCGTCGAAACGCTTGCGCGGCTGGCGCGGGTTGGGGCGGATGCGGTCGATCGACAGCTCGCGCGCCCCTCCGGGTGCGGGGGCGGCGGGCGCCGGCTCGACCAGCGCTTCGGCCGCGGGGGCGTCGGGGATCAGGCTGCTGAGCCCCTTACCCAACGCTCGGCGCTTCGGTTCGGCCTTCACGGCTGAGTATCTCCTTGGCGAGATCGAGATAGGCCTCCGCTCCCTTCGAGCGGCCGTCGTACATGAAGATCGGCTTGCCGAACGAGGGGGCCTCGCCGAGCCGGATGTTGCGCGGGATGACGGTCGTGTAGACCGCCCCCTTGAAGAAGTTGTAGACCTCCTGGGCGACCTGCCGCGAGAGGTTGGTCCGCTCGTCGTACATCGTCAACAGGACGCCTTCCACCGCCAGGCGCGGGTTGAGCGACTGCTTCACGCGGCGCAGCGTCTCGATCAGCTGCGTCACGCCCTCCAGCGCAAGGTACTCGCACTGGATCGGGATCAGCACCGCGTCGGCCGCGGTGAGGGCGTTGACGGTCAGGAAGCCCAGCGACGGCGGGCAGTCGACCAGCACGAAGTCGTAGCGCTCGCGCACCGCCGCCAGGGTGTCGGTCAGGCGGAACTCGCGGCGCGGCATCCCCTGCAGCTCGACCTCGGCGCCGGTCAGCTCGTTCTCCGACGGGCAGAGCGAGAGGTTCTCGAGGTCGGTCGCGAGCAGCGTCTCCTCGATCGGGAACCCCTCGATCAGCACGTCGTAGATCGTGCGGCGCTCGAGGTTGCGCTCGAAGCCCAGCGCGCGGGTGCTGTTGGCCTGGGGGTCCAGGTCGATCAAGAGGGTGCGCCGCCCGGCGAGGGCGAGGCCCGCGCCGAGGTTGACGGAGGTCGTCGTCTTGCCGACCCCACCCTTCTGGTTGGCGACAGCGATCGTTCGCGACATGCGGGGAGACCCTGGAAACGGAAGGTCCGGATCGTAGCACAGGGGGGTCGTCCCGACCCTGCCCCCGACCCTGGTCGGCGACGGCTCCTGATCGCGGTCAAATAATTGACAGTCCTGCAAAATATTGATAATAAAAGAGTTGTCGCTCGAATTGAAAATGTTCCACGTGGAACATCTGGCGGCGGGAGCCCTCTCCGGAACGGAAATGTTCCACGTGGAACATTTCCCGGTCCCGGCGCCGGCCGGGCCGGAGGCCTTAAGATCGCGGCTCCCGGGAGAAGCAGGAGTGTCCAGCCGTCCCCCCGTCGTCGTGATCGGAGGAGGCCACGCCGGAGTGGAGGCGGCGGCGGCGGCCTCGCGCCTCGGGGTGGATGTCGTTCTCCTGACCCTCGACCCGGCCTCCCTGGTCCGCCTCTCCTGCAATCCCGCGATCGGCGGGATCGGCAAGGGCCACCTGGTCCGCGAGATCGACGCTCTGGGCGGGGTGATGGGGCTCGCCGCCGATGCTGCCGGAACCCACTTCCGGCTGCTCAACCGCAGCCGCGGGCCGGCGGTGCAGGGCCCCCGGGCCCAGCAGGACTACGACCGCTACCCCGGCGTCGTGCAGCGGCTGATCGAGTCCGAGGGGCGGATCGAGCTGAAGGCCGGGGAGGCAATCGGTCTGCGGGTCGACGGGGGGCGGGTCGTTGCCGTGGAATCGGCCGACGGACAGGTCTTTCCGGCCGCGGCGGTCGTGCTGACGAGCGGGACCTTCCTGCGCGGGCTGCTGTTCCAGGGGGAGTCGGTCGTCCCGGGCGGGCGGGCCTGCGAGGCGCCCGCCGAGGCCCTCTCCGCGGCCCTTTCGGCCCTTGGCCTGCGGCTGGACCGCTTCAAGACCGGGACTCCCCCGCGGCTGATCCGGCGCTCGCTGGACCCCTCCCGGTTCGAGGAGCAGCCGGGCGACGAGCGACCCGTCCCCTTCTCCTTCCTGAACCTGGGCGACGCCCCCTTCCGTCCCGCCTTGCCGCAGCTCTCGACGTGGCTGGCCTACTCCAACGAGCGGGTCCACGCGCTCGTCCGGGCCGGACTCGGCCGATCCCCCCTCTACTCCGGGAAGATCCGGGCCCGCGGGCCGCGCTACTGCCCGTCGTTCGAGGACAAGGTCGTGCGCTTCGCCGACCGGGACCGGCACCTGCTGCACCTCGAACCGATGGGGATCGATCACCCGTGGATCTACGTGAACGGCCTGTCGACGAGCCTTCCCCCCGAGATCCAGGCCGAGATCGTGGCCTCGATCGAGGGGCTGGAGGGGGCCGAGGTCGCGCGCTGGGGGTACGCCGTCGAGTACGACTACGCCCCGCCGACGCAGCTCCTCCCGACGCTCGAGGCGCGCGCCGTCCCGGGGCTCTTCCTCGCGGGGCAGATCTGCGGTACGACCGGCTACGAAGAGGCGGCCGGGCTGGGGCTCGTGGCCGGCGCGAACGCCGCGTCGGCGGTCCTGGGGCGTGCGCCGTGGGTTCCGGACCGGCTTCAGTCGTACCTCGGGGTGATGGTCGACGACCTGACGACCGCAGGAGTCCTCGAGCCCTACCGGATGTTCACCTCGCGGGCCGAGTTGCGCCTGTCGCTCTCGGCCGACTCGGCCGATCGCCGTCTGACGCCCGTGGGAGAGGCGCTGGGGCTCGTTCCCGCGTCCCGCGCGGCCCGCGCCGGCGCCCGGTGGGAGCGGATCGAGCGGGCCCGCGAGGCGCTCGATGGCGCCTTCGGCGGACGCGGCGCGAGGCGCGAGCTTCCGGCCGACCGGATCCGGCGCGGCGATCCCCACGAGGAGGTCTTCGCCCAGCATCTTCCAGCGGAGTTGCGGCTGCCGGGCCCCGATGCCGAGACGCTGGCCGGCCTGCTGCGCTACCGGGGCTACCTGGAGCGCGAGCAGCGCGAGGCCGGCCGGCTGGCCGACGCGGAGCGGGTCCGGATCCCCGGGGACTTCGCTTACGGAGGGCTTTCCGGGCTTTCGAACGAGCTGCGCGAGCGGCTGGACGAAGTTCGGCCGGCGTCGCTGGGCCAGGCCTCCCGGATCCCGGGGATGACGCCCGCCGCGCTCGGGCTGCTGGCCGCGGCGATCGGCCAGCGCGTGCGGGCCCCCTCGTGAAGTCGGTCCCGCTCCCGCCAGCGGCGCACGAGCTGGCGCGCGAGGTCGCGGAGGGATGGGCCCGGCTCGAGGCCCCGGCGCTCGACCCGGCGGTGGCGGCCCAGGTCGGCTCGCAGTTGCACCTGCTCTACCTGTGGAATCGCCGATTCAACCTGACCGCGATCCGCGACCCGCGCGAAGGG
Organism: Acidobacteriota bacterium; assembly: GCA_025456425.1. GTDB lineage: Bacteria > Acidobacteriota > Polarisedimenticolia > J045 > J045 > JALOKP01. Next base: position 8,590 of record JALOKP010000070.1, read on the forward strand.
GTTCGCCGCCACGCGCTCGAGGCGCTGGAGGCGACGCTGATCCCCGGGCTGCCGGAAACGGGGCTGCTCGTGGACCTGGGCAGCGGGAACGGCTTCCCGGCGCTGCCGCTCCTGGCAGCGCGGACCGGCCTTTCGGGCCTCCTCGTCGAAAGCGCGGCCCGGAAGGTCGACTTCCTGCGCGCGGCGGTACGGGAGAGCGGGCTCGGCCCGCGCGTTCGGGCCGAGCAGCTGGTGCTCGAGCGGTTGGACCAGCTCCCCGCGGAGATCGCGCTGCTCACCCTGCGCGGCTTTCCCGACCCGGCGCGCTGGATCCTGGAGGCCGTCGCCTCACGGCCCGGGGCCGCGATCCTGGCGTGGCTCGCGCTGGACGACGCCGGGAGGATCGCCCGGGAGCTGCAGCAGCGGGGGGCGCGGGCCGAGGTCCGGCCGCTGCGCTCCTCCGGGACGGGAGCGATCCTGCGGGCGGGGGGCTGACGCTACTTGCCGATGCAGAAGCGGGCGAAGATCCGCTCGAGCAGCGCCTCCGGGCCGACCTCCCCCAGGATCTCCCGCAGCGCGTGCACGGCCCGCCGCAGGTCGATCGCCAGCAGCTCGGCCCCCTCCCCGGCCCGCGCCTGACCCGCGGCCGCCACCAGCGCGTCGCGCGCCTCGAGGGCCGCCGCGAGGTGCCGCTCGGTGGCGAGCGCGACGCTCTCCAGCGGACGGGCGCCGGGGGCGTGGAGCTGCTCCGCGATCACCGCGCGCAGGGCGGTCATCCCCTCGCCGGTGAGCGGGCTGACGGCGACCGTCCCTTGGGCGGGGGGACCGGCCGGCGGAAGGTCGGCGTGGGTTCCGACACGCAGGCGGTGCGCGCCCGGCGGGCCGACGGGCCGCTCCGGGCGGGAGAGGTCGTAGACCTCGAGCACCAGGTGCGCCGACTCGGCCGCAGCAAGCGCGCGCCGCATCCCCTCCGCCTCGGCCTGCCCGCCCGGTTCCCCGACTCCGGCCGCATCGACCAGAACGATGGGCAGCCCTTCCAGCACCAACTGCTCCTCGATCAGGTCGCGGGTCGTCCCCGGCTCGGGCGTGACGATGACGCGCCCGTATCCTATTAACTTATTGAAAATACTGGACTTACCGGAATTTGTTGGGCCCAGCAGGACGACCCTTGCCCCCTCTCGGACGCGGCGCGCTGGCTCCGACGCCCCCGCCAGCGCGTCGATCTGGGCGGCGAGCCGTTCGGCCCGGCCGGCGACCTCCGCGCCGGCCAGGGCCAGCGCTTCCTCGCCGTCGCTGAAGTCGAGGCCGGCCTCGACGTCCGCGAGCAGTTCGAAGATCCCCTCGGCGAGCGGCGCGATCGCCGCCGAGACCTCGCCGCCGAGCTGCCGCGCGGCGATCCGCGCCTGCTCGACGGTCGCCGCCTCGACCAGGTCGCGCACCGCTTCGGCCTGCGCCAAGTCGATCTTGCCCGCGCGCAGCGCGCGCAGCGTGAACTCGCCGGGAGCGGCGGGCCGGGCCCCCGCCAGGACGCACGCAGCGAGCGTTTCCCGCACGATCACGGGGGAGCCGTGGAGCGTGATCTCGGCCACGTCCTCGCCGGTCACGGTGTGCGGCGCGCGGTGCAGCGTGAGCACGGCCTGGTCGATCGGCGCGCCACCGCGGTCGAGCAGCGTGCCCAGCATCGGCCGGCCGTCGACCAGCGGCGCACCGCGCGCGCGGGCGAAGATGCGCGCCGCGATCGCCGCGCTGTCGGGGCCGGAGAGGCGCACGAGGGCCAGGGCGGCCCGCCCCGCGGGGGTCGCATGTGCCACGATCGTGACGGTTTGCGGGTCCGTGACAGTTCTCCTACCGCCGCCCATGTTTTGCGCTAGCATGCATGGTTCGCCCGGGCGGGGGGAGCCCCCGTCCCCCGGGGTTACCGCCAGGAGGCCTCAGATGTCGAAGACCCTTCGCCGTGCCGTCGCTCTTCTGTCCCTGATCTCCATCCTCGTCCCGACCGCGTCCCTCGCCCAGGCCCCCGGCACCGCCGAGGTCCGGGGAGTGCTTCTCGACACCGCGGGGGCGCCCGCCAAGGGATACCAGATCGGGCTGAAGACGGCCGACGGAAACCTGTTCCTCTCGAAGGCCACGCTGGCTGATGGGACCTTCGTGGTCGATGGGCTCCCGCCCGCCAACTATCAGCTCGTGGCTTTCGCCCCGGACGGCGGCGAGGTCCCGGTCCTGGCCAAGCAGATGGCGTTGACCGCCGGCCAGAAGGAGCGGGTCGAGATCCGGCTGACTTCGGACAAGGCGCAGGTGGCCGGGCGCGTTCCGGCCGAAGCCGCCGCGACCGGCTCGGCTTCCAGCAGCACCTTCAGCTGGTCGGCCCTCGGCTACGCCGCGCTGGCGGTCGCGGGCGGATTCGCGCTCGGCGCGTGGGCCTTCGACGACGACGACGACAAGGTCGAGCGCTCCACCTCTCCGAGCCTGCCGCCGCGCCGCTGATCCCGGTCGATCGCGCCGACGCGTTCGGTGCTATAAACGAACCGTAAGGGTCGGCTAATCTCCGCTGGCCCCGGGGTTCCCATGTCGGCCTCGCGCTCCCGCGGCCTCGTCGCGGCGATCCTGCTGCTCGTACCGCTCGCGGCGGTGGCCGCAGTGCTCGTGCACGGCGGCCGGAACCGGGCCTTCGGTCCGCTCGAGGCGCTCGCCTCGACCCCCGCCGGGGGGGGCGCCGGCTCGTTGTTCGACGGGCTGGCCGAGCGCGTCGCGGACCTCCCGCCCGAGCGTTTCCACGAGCAGGTCGACGGCGCGGCCGAGTTCCTGATCTCGATCGGCGCGACGCGGATCGTCGCGGGACGCGTCGCCGGGCCGCCCGAAGTGTTTCTGGAGCTGCTGGAGTTCCGCGACGAAGCGGGGGCGCGCCGCGCGCTCGAGCAGGACGCGGGCAGCGACCGCTCTCCCGGGCCGGGTGACGAGGCCTGGGTCGGAGCCGACAGCGTGATGTTCCGGCGCGGCCACCGCTACGTGAGGCTGAACGCGCCCGGGGCGAGCGACGCCGGCGCGGCGGAGCGGCTGGCCGGACTGGCCGCGCGCCTCGACGAGCGGCTGCGCGTGCCGGGACCGGCGGGGGGGGCGCCGTGAGCGCGCCGCCGGGCGTCGACCGCCGGCTCGTGCTGCGGCGCCTGGGCCAGGCCGGGCTGATCCTCGGCGGCGCCGGCGCACTGGCCGCGCTGGGGCTGCGCTCTCGCGGACGCTGGGCCGGCGGCGCCGGACCGGCCGCGATTCCGCGCCGCGACCTCGCAGTGGACCCGGCCCGGCCGGCGGCGGTGATCGCGGCGGGGGGCGCGATCGCGCCGATGGTCCGCGCGGCGGTCGGCGCGCTGGGCGGGATCGGCCGCTTCGTGGGTGCGGGCGACGTCGTTCTGGTGAAGCCCAACATGGCGTGGGACCGGCCACCGGAGATGGGGGCCAACACGCACCCCGCGGTCGTGGCCGAGGTCGTGCGACTTTGCCGCGAGGCGGGCGCGGCGCGCGTGATCGTCGGCGACGTCGCGGTCCATGACGCGGCACGCGTCGCCTCACGCTCGGGGATCGCCGCGGCGGCGCGGGACGCGGGCGCGGAACTGGCGCTGCCCGATGACGCCGGGTTCCTCGAGGCCGCGCTGGGCGGCGCGGTGCTCTCGACGTGGGAGGTCTTTCGCCCGGCACTGACCGCAACGAAGCTGATCAACGTGCCGGTGGTGAAGGACCACGCGCTGACCCGGCTGACGGCCGGCCTCAAGAACTGGTACGGCGTGCTGGGCGGGACGCGGGCGCGGCTGCACCAGGACATCGACACCTCGATCGCCGACCTGGCCGCGGCCTTCCGGCCGACCCTCACCGTGGTCGACGCGACGCGCGTGATGACGCGGGGCGGACCGACCGGCGGGCGGCTCGAGGACGTCCGCCCGGTCGGGCTGGTCGCGGCCGGAACCGATCCCGTCGCGCTCGACGCCTGGGGTGCGCGGCTGCTCGGCCTCGAGCCGCGCGCCATCGGCTACCTCGGGCTGGCCGAAGGGCGGGGCGTCGGATCGATTGCCGCGGGCGACGCGCTCGAGACGGTGCGCGCCGGTGCGTGAGGCGGAGCGGGGGGGGATCTACTGGCCGCGCGCCGTGCGCCGGATCTACCAGGCCTTCTTCCTCGCGCTCTTCCTTGCGGCCCTGCTGCTGATGACCGCCGAGGGGATCCGCCGGCTGCCGGTGGCGTGGCTCTTCCACCTCGATCCGCTGTCGGCGGCGGTCTCGCTGCTGGCCTCGTGGTCGCTGACCGCGGCACTGGCCTGGTCGCTGGCGATCGTCGCGCTGACGGTCCTCGCCGGCCGCGCCTTCTGCGGCTGGATCTGCCCTCTGGGCACGATCCTGCAGCTCGCGTCGTGGGCCACGCGGCGGCTGCGCCGCGGCCCGGCGACCGAACACAACCGCTGGCGGCCGCACTTCGCGCTGAAGTACCTGCTGCTGGCGGCGCTGCTCGCGGCGGCGGCGCTGGGGGCGGGGATCGCGGGGCTGTTCGACCCGCTCTCGTTCCTGGCGCGCTCTTTGGGGTCGGGGCTGTCGCCGGCGCTGCACCAGCTGGTCGGGACCGGGGGTTGGCGCCCGCGGATCTTCATCGGCGCCTGGCTGACGGGGCTGCTCTTCCTCGCGGTGCTGGTCGCCAACCGCTGGATCGTGCGCTGGTGGTGCCGTGCGCTCTGCCCGCTGGGCGCGCTGCTGGGGCTGATCGCGCGGGCTTCCATCGCGCGGATCCGGATCGACCCCGCGCGCTGCGCGCACTGCAACCGCTGCGCGACCGACTGCCAGGGGGCGGACGAGCCGTTCGCGCGGCACCGGGTCGCGGAGTGCCACGCCTGCCTGAACTGCATCGCGGCCTGTCCCGAGGGCGCCATCGGCTTCCGCGCCTTCGCGCCCGAGGACGCGCCGCACGGTGGGGTCAGCCTGCCGCGGCGCCGGGTGCTCGGCGCAGCCGCGGCCGGCGTGGCGCTCGTCCCGCTGTTCCGGGCCAGCACGCTCTCGGCAGCGCAGCCCGGGCCGCTCGCGATCCGGCCGCCGGGGGCGCAGCCGGAGGCCGGGTTCCTCGCGACCTGCGTGCGCTGCGGGGCGTGCGTCAACGCCTGCCCGACCAGCGCGCTGCAGCCGGCGCTGGGCGAGGCGGGGGTCGAGGGGCTCTACACACCGGTGCTGGTCGCGCGGCAGGGCTGGTGCGAGCCGAGTTGCCTGCTCTGCGGGCAGGTCTGCCCGACCGGCGCGATCCGCCCGCTGACGATCGCGGAGAAGGGCTGGACGCTCGAGGCGGGGCAGGGGATCCGGATCGGGACCGCTTTCTTCGACCACGGGCGCTGCCTGCCGTGGGGGATGAACGTCCCCTGCATCGTCTGCCAGGAGGTCTGCCCGACCAGCCCGAAGGCGATCTGGCTCGAGGAGGTCGACGCCGTCGGCCGGGATGGGCGGCCGGTGCGCCTGCAGCGGCCGCGGATCGAGCCCGGACTCTGCGTCGGCTGCGGCCTGTGCGAGGCGAAGTGCCCGATCACTGACATCGCCGCAGTCCGCATCACGCGGATCGGGGAGTCGCGCGAGACCGGTTCGTCGTTCCGGCTCGGAAATCGGGGACAGCTACCGTAAGTCGGTAAGCCGCGAAGCGCTCGCTTTCGCGGCTTACCGACTTACGGTAGCTGTCCCCGGATAGACCGTCTTACCGACTTACGGTAGCTGTCCCCGGTTTCAGGGGGCGCAGGTGTCGATCAGGTCACGGGGGTGGCAGGCCTGCGGCGACGGCGGGCGCGCGCTGCCGTCGGAGGCGCGGCCGTAGCTGCCGGCAAAGCCGCCGTCGGTCGGCACGACGAGGAAGAAGTCGGCCGTCCCGGCCCCGAGCGGGATCGAGGCGCCGGTCCCGCCCGCCGCGCAGAAGCCCGGCTCGGGCCGCAGCGAGGTGTAGCCGGCCGCCAGGTCGCCGCGGTAGATCTCGGCCTGGCCGGTACCGGCGCAGTCGGCGGTCCAGCCCAGCGCAAGCGCGTTGCCCGCCCGCTGGACCGTGAGCCCGGAGATCGCACCCGGCTTGGCGCGCGCCACCGGCTGGCACGAGTTGCGGGTCACGCCCGTCAGCCGGATGTCGTCGATGTTCCAGCCGGAGAGCTGCAGCACGTTGTCGGCGGTCAGGCCGAAGCGGATCCGGAAGTTCGGGTTGCGGTCGGCCCAGGCCGAGACGTCGAAGGAGTGGTTCGACCAGGCGTTCTCGACGACGTAACCGCTCGACGTGTACAGGTTGGTCCAGCTGACCCCGTCGGCCGAGACCTCGACCGTGGCGATGTCGTTGGGCGCGACGTTCAGCCAGCGCTTGAACTGGATCCCGACCTGGACCGCGTCGTTGCAGTTGATCGGCGGCGAGACCGCCTGCGTGTTGAGCAGGGCCTCGTAGTTGCCGGGGCCCGGGCCGGTCCCCGTCAGGTCGTTCCCCAGCACGCGGGTCCCTTCCGCCGCGGCGGTCGGGTCGGGGCTCGGCTTGGGCTGGCCGGGGACCGAGGTCCCGCCGCCCAGCCCGCGCGGCGTGTCGATCTGCCACTCGCCCGACGCGCCGCCGTTGTTGTTGAAGCTCCAGCCGCGATTGGTCTCGATCCCGTCGGTGTAGAACTGGACCGGCGCGCCCGAGCCGCCGACCAGCACGCGCACCACGGCCACCTCGTCGGGGTAGACATTGGCCGGGTCGGTCGAGGTGATGGCGCGGACGGTGAAGGTCGCGTCCTGGCCGCAGGGGAAGGCCTGCCCGACCTGGAAGCGGATCGTCTGCGTCCCGGTCGCGCTCTGGTTGGCCGGGATGTTGCCGAAGTCCGTCGCGCCGTCGATCACCGAGACCGGGCCGAGGTTCCCGGCCCAGGCCGCGATCTGGGCGGTCACGTCCGTCGCGGTCTCGCTCCCCTGGTTGCGCAGCACGATCGACAGGTCGAAGACCTCGCCCGGATCGACCGCGCCGTTGCCGTTCCCCTGGACCTGGGTGAGGTTCACGTAGCGCTCGTAGCGCAGGTCGGGTCCGGTCACCGTGATCGGCTTCTTGACCGTCACCGAGCAGTTCTCCGCGTCGCGCACGCGCAGGCGCGCCTCGCCCGAGTACGGCCGGCGGTAGACGTTGGTCGGGTCGGCCTCGCCGGTGTCGACGGTCCCGTCGATCGTGAAGTCCCACTCGTAGGTGTAGGGGCCGCCGGCCCCGCCCCCGGCCGTGCTGTCGAACGCGACGGCCTGGCCGACGCGGGCCGGGCTGGGGCTGACGGTGAAGTCGGCGGTCGGCGGCTCGCAGATCGAGCCGGTCCCGCCGGTGACGACCAGCGCGAAGACCGCGTCGGCGTCGGGTGTGGCCGGGTGCTGGTCCTGGTTGATCTCGGCCGCGTCGATCTCGACCCGCCAGGCCCCTGACTCGGGGTTCTGGACGAAGACGTTCTCGACGTTGTTCTTGCTGTCCTTCGACCCGCCGGGGAGCGAGTAGTTGGCGCCGTTCAACCCGAAGTTGCCGCGGTAGACGGTGCCGGAGGGGGAGGTCACGGTCAGGTCGAGGTCATTGATCCGGTGCAGCGTGGCCGAGGTCGTGCCGGGCAGGTCGTTGTAGACCAGCGTGATCTTCAGCTCGGTCTCACCGGCCTCCACTCCAACGTCGTACGAGCCGCGCTCGCCGACCTTCAGTGCGACCTCCTCATTGATGACGAAGCTCCTCGCCGCGCGCTCTTTCGCCACCCGGACGCTGGGCCGGCCCCAACCCTGGTGGACGCGGGTCAGGTCCGAGCCGGTGCCGCTGAAGGCGTACTGCTGCGAGTTGTTAATGACCAGAGCCTTGATCGTCGAGGCGTGGGGCTGGCGCTCGAAGACGGTCGAGCCGACCGGGTTGGTCCCCCAGACGTTGTCCGACCACATCTGGATGATCGATCCGGTCACGCCGGCGACCGTCGGCGTGGCGCCGGAGGTCCCGCCGAAGCCGGAGGTGTAGCCGTTGCCGGTCGTCGTGGTGTAGGTGTCGTCGTAGAAGTAAGAGACGTCGGGCTTCAGGCGGCCGTCCTCGGCCGGGCCGATCGAGGCCCCCGAGCACCAGCAGTCGTCCGCGGTCGAGAGCGTGTCGTAGTGGTTGATCGCGCCGACGCTGACGATGTTC
>JALOKP010000178.1 GCA_025456425.1 Acidobacteriota bacterium
TGCAGGTCCTGAACCGCCGGGGCGGGCCGTTCGACGCGCAGGACGAGCGGGTCGCGACCGCGCTCGCCGCGCAGTGCGCGGTCGCGCTGCAGCGCAGCCGCATGCTCGAAGAGCTGCTGGAGAAGCAGCGGATGGAGCGCGAGCTGCAGGTGGCGCGCGAGATCCAGATGCGCTTCCTGCCGCAGAAGATGCCGGACCTCCCGCCCTACGAGTTCGCCGGCTGGATGCGCCCCGCCGACCAGACCGGAGGGGACGTCTTCGACACGATCCCGGCCGGCGACCGCCGCGTGGCGCTGCTGCTGGGCGACGCCACGGGCCACGGGATCGGCCCCGCGCTGAGCGTCACGCAAGTCCGTTCGATGCTGCGGATCGCGCTGCGGCTGGACGCGCAGCTCGACGCGGCCTTCAAGAACATCAACGACCAGCTCGCGGCCGACCTGTCGAGCAACCGCTTCGTCACCGCGTTCGTTGGGCTGCTCGACGCGGACGCGCACGAGATGCGCTTCCACAGCGCGGGCCAGTCGCCCGTGATCCACCTGGTCGCGGCCACGGGCGAGGCGCGGGAGCTGCCCACGACCGCCCTGCCCCTGGGGATGTTCGCCGGCTTCCCGGTCCCCGACCCGCCGAAGCTCGAGATGGCGCCAGGGGACATCGTCGCGCTGATCACCGACGGCGTGTTCGAGCGCGAGGCGGAGCAGGAAGGCGGGGGACTGTTCGGCACCGAACGCGTCGCGGACCTGCTGCGCGCGCACCGGACCGGGCCGCTCGACGAGGCGATCGCCGCGATCGTCGCCGCGGCCGACGCCTTCGGCGGCACCACCCCGCAGGCCGACGACATGACGCTGCTGCTGGTGCGGCGCGCCGAGGGCTAGCCCGGGCGCGGATGTCCCGCGCTACAGCGGGAGCTCGTCCCCTTCGCGGGCCAGCGTCGTCTGCGGGAACTCCGTCCGGGCCAGCGCGAGGATCTTCTCCAGCTCGTCGTCCGTGTGCTCCGGGTGGTGGTGGAACAGCACGAGGTTCTTCAGACGCGAGGCTCGCGCCAGCGCGACGGCGGCGTACCAGGTGCTGTGGCCCCAGCCACGGCGCAGGCTCTCGTACTCCGACGGGATGTAGGTCGCGTCGTAGATCAGGTGGTCGGCCTCTTCGCAGAAGGCGGTCAGGCCCGCGTCGACCACGGGATCGCCGTGCTCGTGATCGGTGGCGAAGATGATGCGCCGGCCGGCGCGATCGAGCCGGAAAGCGACTGAGCCGTCCGGGTGGTTGAGCGGCAGGGTGCTCACCGTGACGTCGCGGATCTTGAACGGGTTCCCGTCGATCTCCTGGTACTCCAACGACGCTGGCGAGCCGGCCAGCGAGGCGGGGAACCAGGGGGGCTGGATCAGCTGCTCGAACGTGTCACGCAGGCTCAACCGGCGTGGCGCGCAGCCGCGGACGACGATCCGGCTGTGCCCGTCATAGAGCGGCATGAAGAGCGGCAGGCCCTCGATGTGATCGAAGTGGTAGTGCGAGAAGAGCAGGTGGATCGTGGTCGGCTTGCCGGCCCGCTCGGCCCGGATCGCGGCCCCCAGGTGGCGCAGGCCGGTCCCGCCGTCCAGGACCAGGTACTCGTCCTCGGCCAGCCGGGCGGCCAGGCAGATCGTGTTCCCACCGTAGCGGAGCCGGTCGGCGGCGGGGGTGGCGACGGTCCCGCGGACCCCCCAGAACCTAAGACCGAGACTTGTCTCGCTCAACGAAACCCCTCCCGCCGGCGGAAGCAGTGGCTCTCCGTCTTCCCGAACGGATTCTAGCCTCAAGGCGGCGCTCCGGGGTCGAGGCGCCGGGCGCCGCCGGCGAGCGCGCTGGCAAGTCGTTGCGGCTGAGATAAATAGCTGAGACGTAAGACGGGCTAACTAGGCGCCCGTGGCAAATTCATTGGTCGAAAACGGTTAGCAGGAAGGGTATCCTCTGCCGTGAAGGGGGGTCCGCCGGGGCCCTTGGCCAAGGTGCGGGGATCCTCGGCGACCGACGAAGGGGGTACGAACTCATGAGGACCAAGCAGACGTTGGCCTGCGCGGCGGCAGCCGTGCTCCTGGCGGCTTCCGGGATCACGCTCGCCGACGCGGCGCCTGCGCAGCCCGGCCAGCAGGCGAAGATCATGAGCCTGCAGAACCAGGTCGAGGCCAAGCCGTCGGCCGCGGCCGGCTGGACGCCGGCTGCGATCGACCAGCCGCTGTTCGCCCGGGATCGCGTGCGGACCGGGACGGCCAGCCGCGCGACGATCCTCTACGCCGACCAGACGGCCCATCGCCTCAACGAGAAGAGCGAGGTCGAGGTCGTCGCGCCGGAAGGGGACAAGCCGGGCCTGCTCAAGGTCCTCTCGGGCCAGCACTACTTCTCGAGCCGCAAGCCCAAGGACTTCGGGCGCGTCGAGACCCCGACCGTCACGGCCGCGATCAAGGGGACCGAGTTCGTGGTCGACGTCGGCGCCGACGGCGGCACGACGATCACGATGCTCGAGGGCGTCGTCGAGGCGACCAACCAGTTCGGCGGCGTCAGCGTCACCGCCGGTGAGAAGGCGGTCGTCGAGCCGGGCAAGGCCCCGGTCAAGGCGATCGTCCTGCGGCCCCGCGACGCCGTGAACTGGTCGCTCTACTACCCGCCCGTGCTCGGCGGCGCCGACGCGGAGCGGCTGAAGGGGATGGGCAGCGACGGCGCCGAGTTGACCAAGGCCGCGCAGCTGCTGTCGGTGGGGCAGGTCTCGTCGGCGGTTCCGCTGATCGACGGCGTGCGCCAGCGCCAGCCCAACAACCCGATCGCGCTCGCGCTGGCCTCCGTGGTCCAGCTGACCGAGGACAACAAGGCCGAGGCCCAGGAGCTGGCGAAGAGCGCGCTGGCGGCGGACGAGAAGTCGCCGGCGGCGAACCTGGCCGGGTCGTTCGCGGCGCAGTCGCAGTTCGACCTCGACCGCGCGGGGACGCTCGCCGAGCGCGCCGCGCAGCTCGACCCGGAGGACGCCACGGCGCTGATCCGGGTGGCCGAGCTGCGGATGGCGAAGGGCGACATCGCAGGAGCCCGCCGCGCGGCGGAGAGCGCCCTGAAGCGCAACCCCGACGACGCCCACGCGCTGACCGTGCTGGGCTTCGCCGAGCTGGCGGTGCTGCGGGCCGGCGACGCCCAGCCGCTGTTCGAGCAGGCGATCGCCAAGGACCCGGCTTTCCCGCTGGCGCGCCTCGGCCTGGGGCTGGCCCGGATCCGGCAGGGCGACCTGACCGCCGGCCGCGAGCAGATGCAGACCGCGGCCGCGCTCGACCCGACCAACTCGCTGCTGCGCTCGTACCTGGGCAAGGCCTACTACGAGGAGAAGCGCTCGGAGGAAGCGGCCAAGGAGTACGCGACCGCGCGGGCGCTCGACCCCTCCGACCCGACGCCGTGGCTCTACTCGGCGTACCTGAAGCAGAACGACAACCGCCCGGTCGAGGCCCTGGGGGACATCCAGGAGTCGATCGCGCTCAACGACCGGCGAGCGGTCTACCGCTCGCGGCTGCTGCTGGACGAGGACCTGGCGGTCCGCTCCGCCGACCTGTCGCAGGTCTACAACCAGCTCGGCTTCGACCAGCTTGGACTGGTCACCGCGCGGCGCAGCGCCGACTCCGACCAGGCCAACTACTCGAGCCACCTCTCGATCGCCGGCAGCTACCGCGAGCTGGCGGGCTACGCCCCGGCCTTCCTGTCCGAGGTCCTGCAGGCCCGGATCTACCAGCCGCCGACCGTCAACGCGGTCCGGCCCGACATCGTCAACGACTCGGTCTCGTTCAACGAGTACACCGCGCTGTTCGACAGCCCGCGCTGGCGCGCCTTCGGCCGCCTGACCTACGGCCAGACCGACGAGGACCTGTCGGAGCTGATCCCGGCCGACGTGCTCTGCTACCCGCCGCCGGACTTCGAGCCGGTCCCCTGCATCGAGCTGGCCCAGCTCGACTCCAGTACCGCGAAGGGTGGCGACTTCACGGTCACCAACAACGGCGAGCGGTACGCCGCCGCGCTGAGCTTCCGCACCTTCGACGACGACGGCTTCCGCCAGAACGCGGACCAGTCCAACGACGACTACCGCGGCTTCGTCCAGTTCATGGTGTCGGACGTCGACTCGGTCCAGGTCAACGCGATCTACGGCAAGCGCGACACCGGCGACCTGCCGATCCGCCAGTACCCGCAGCTGATCAGCCCCGAGCGCTTCGAGACCACCCAGCAGAACTACGCGCTGGGCTGGCACCGCAAGCTCTCGCCGCAGTCCGACCTGGCCGTGTCCGCGATCTACAACAAGACCGAGCAGACCGGCAGCTCCACGCTGTTCCCGCTGAGCACGACCGGCACGCTCTCCGGCCCGCAGCTCGAGGCGCAGTACGTGCGGCGGCAGGCGCGTTCGATGTGGACCGTCGGCGCCGGGGCGTTCGACGGTTCGGTGAAGGCCGAGAACCGGGTGTCCAGCTTCGAGGCCGACGACTCGTACCTGAACGGCTACGCCTACGCCAAGTTCCGCACCGGCGGCGCCTGGGAGTGGACGGCGGGAGCGGCGGTCGAGCAGGCCACCGCGCCGATCGGGCTGGTCGTGCCGCGCGACTCCAACATCGGCCTCTCCGAAATCGAGTACGACGACACCGTCATCAGCCCGAAGCTGGGCCTGACGGCCAGCTTCCGCTCCGGCACGACGCTGCGCGCCGCGATCTTCCACCGGCTCAACCCGGCGCTCGGGCGCGTGCAGTCGCTCGAGCCGACGCAGGTCGCCGGCTTCAACCAGTACTTCGAGGACCCGGCCGGCACGACCGCGTGGAACTACGGGATCGGGCTGGACCAGGCCTTCGGCAAGCGCGTCTTCATGGGCCTGGCCTACCAGCGTCGCGACCTGGACGTCCCCGAGGCCTCCTGCGACGACCCGAACCCGTTCTCGGGCTGCGGCTTCCAGGTTGCGACGAAGGTCGTCGAGAAATCGGCCGACATCGACCTGGCCTCGTTCTACTTCAACTGGGCGATCGGCCGTCAGGTCGCGGCCTCGATCGAGTACGAGTGGACGCGCGAGAGCTTCGATACGACCTCGGTCAACCCCTTCGGCCTGTTCCAGGATTACATCGAGACCGGTCGCCTGCGCCCGCAGGTCCGCTGGTTCCTGCCGTTCGGGCTGTTCCTCGGCGCCGGCGCGACCCAGTACGACCAGACCGTCGAGCAGACCGACGACCTGTCGACGGACGCCCGGCAGGTGATCGAGTCCGACTTCTGGATCTACGACGCCACGCTGGGCTACCGCTTCCCGGACCGCTGGGGTACGCTGGCCCTCGACGTGCGGAACGCCACCAACGAGAAGTTCACCTTCTACGAGCGCGCGATCCAGGACGTCTTCGTCCCGTCGCGCCAGATCCTGCTGCGGCTGGAGATCACCTACTGATGTCCGGCG
>JALOKP010000071.1 GCA_025456425.1 Acidobacteriota bacterium
CGCCGCGCACGAAGGAGTAGCGCGGGTCCTTCGCGACCTCCTCCAGGTTGAGCAGGCTCCCGGCGTAGGTCAGCTTGTCCAGCACGACGACGCGCGAGGGGGTGCGGGCCAGCGCGGCGCGCACGAAGTTGGAGCCGATGAAGCCGGCCCCGCCGGTGACGAGTATCGTGTCCATGGGCCTCCGCGGCGCTCCGTCGCGCACAAGTTAGTCCGCCCGGGCCGCGCCCGTCTACAATCGGCCGGAGTTCCCGATGAGCCAGAAAACCCCGGTCGTGCTCTCCGACGTCGCGGCGGGTCCGGACCTCGAGGAGGTGCGCCGCCTCTTCCTCGAGTACGCCCGCTCGCTCCCATTCTCGCTCGACTTCCAGGATTTCGACCGGGAGCTGGCCGGGCTGCCCGGGGGCTACGCCCCGCCCGGCGGCCGGCTGCTCCTGGCGCGGGTCGGGGGAGAGCCCGCGGGCTGCGTCGCGCTCCACGCGTGGGACGGCACGGCCGGCGAGATCAAGCGCCTCTACGTCCGCCCCGCGTTCCGCGGGCACGGGGTCGGCCGTGCGCTGGCCACGGCGATCGTCGCCGCCGGGCGCGAATCCGGCTACGCGCGGCTGCTCCTGGACACGATCGACACGATGACCGAGGCGATCGCGCTCTACGCCTCGCTGGGCTTCGCGCCGACCGCCCCCTACCGCCCGAACCCGGTCCCGGGCGCCGCCTTCTTCGAGCTACGCCTGCGCTAGCGGCAGCACGATCCGGACCTCGGCTCCCCCCTCCGGCCGGTTCCCGGCGACGGCGGTCCCGCCGTGGGCCTCGGCGATCCGGGCGACGATGTAGAGCCCCAGGCCGGTCCCCGAGCGCAGCGAGGCGTCCTTGACCTGCGGCCGCTCGCGGGAGAAGGCCTCCCGCGGGTCGAAGTCGACGAAGCCGCGCCCGGAGTCGCGCGTGCCGAGCGCCAGGCCGTCCCCCTCGCGCCGCGCGAAGAGGGCGACCGACCCGCCCGCCGGCGTCGCGGCCACGGCGTTGCTGGCCAGGTTGACCAGCGCGCGCTCCAGGAACACCGCGTCGCCGAGGATCGGCGGCAGCCCCGGCTCGATCTCGGTCGTCAGACTCACCTGTCGCCGCGCCGCGAGCGGCCCGACGCGCTCGGCCGAGTCCTCGACCAGCCCCGGCACGAGCAGCGTCGCGAGGTGCGGGCGAATCGGCCCCTCCTCGGCCTGGGCCGCGGTCAGGACGTTGGCCAGGTAGAGATTGAGCCGCTCGCAGGTGTCGACGATCTGGTCGAGCGCGCCGCGCACCTCGGCATCGGGGGCGTCCTCGATCAGCCCCTCGCAGCGCAGTTGGATCCCGCTGACCGGGGCCTTGATGTCGTGGACCACCGCCGCCAGATGGGCCACGCGGTCGGAGAGCCCCTCCGAGCGCTGCACGGCCGCGTCGCGCTGCCGCGCCAGGCGCTGGCGCTGCTCGGCGTTGCGAATGAAGGCGGAGAACGAGGCCAGCACGATCGCGAGCGCCAGCGCCGCCAGCGCAGCGTTGGCCAGGATGAAGCGCAGCAGGCGCGACTCGTCGGCGCGGCGCGGCATCCCGGCGGCCAGCCAGATCTCCCCGCCCAGCCCGCTCGGGCTGGTGTAGGCGAGGTCGAACCCGTCGCTCCCCAGCGTGGCGCGCTCCAGCCGGACCTCGCCGCGCTCGGCCGGCTGGTCGAGATCGGGGGGCGGCGGGGGCGGGCGCGGGAAGGTGAAGTGGATCGGCTTCTCCCCCTCGAACAGCGCCAGCGGTGCCTCGAGGTCCTGCGTCGACTGCTCGACGAACAGCCGCCCGATCAGCACCGCGACCCGCACGCTGCCGATCGCCTCGCCGTCGGCCACGACCGGCTGCGAGAGGATCACGGCGAGGTTGCCGCCGATCACCTCGGTCCGCGTCCGCGGTCCGGCGTCGGGAACGGGGCGTTCTCCCACGCCGAGGTGCAGGATCGCCGCCGGGGTCGACCAGGCGACCGGCCGCCCGTCGGCGCCGTCGATCACCACCAGCAGGCTGCCGAAATCGTCGCGCAGCGCGTGGAGCGCGGCGATCGTCTGCGGCAGGCTGCGCCCCGCCAGCGCCTCCTGGACGGCCCGCGACTCGACGACGGCGCGCAGCAGCGAGCGCCCCGACTGCACCTGCCGCAGCGTCAGGATCTCGAACAGCCGGGCCGTGCGGGCGGCGCGGATCTTCTGGCTGTCGTCGAGCCGTGCCCTGTTCGAGTACCACATCCACGCCAGCCCGGCGGCCAGGACGAGCGCGACGATCGTGCCGATCACGGCCAGCGCCCGTCGCGCCTCGCGGCGGGAGAACTGCAGGTCGCCGAGGTCCTTCACGCCGTGTCCCCGTCGGCCAGGGCCTCTCCCTCGGCCGCGAGCTTGCGGTAGAGCGTGGCCAGTCCGATCCCCAGCCGCCGCGCGGCCTCCTTCTTGTTCCCCCCGGCCGCGTCCATGGCGTGCCGGATCAGGATCCGCTCGGCCTCGGCCAGCGTGACCGACTCCGGCAACGCCAGCTCCGGGCCGGCCGCCGCGCCGCCGCCGCGCACCGCCTCGGGCAGGTCGTCGAGCCCGATCAGCGGCCCCTCGGCCAGCGCCGCGGCGCGCTCGACGGCGTTCTCCAGCTCGCGCACGTTCCCCGGCCAGGCGTGCGCGCGCAGTGCCGCCAGCGCCTCGGGCGAGAACCCCTCGACCTGCGTCCGGCCGCGCTCGGTGCGCTCGCGCTCCAGGAAGCGCTGTGCCAGCAGCAGCACGTCGTCACCGCGCAGCCGCAGCGGCGGGATCGGCAGCGGGATCACGTTGAGGCGGTAGAAGAGGTCCTCGCGGAAGCGGCCCTGGGCGACTTCCACCTCGAGGTCGCGGTGGGTCGCCGCGATCACGCGCACGTCGACCCGCCGCGTCTTCGTCTCGCCGATCCGCTGGACCTCGCCGGTCTGCAGGACCCGCAGCAGCTTCACCTGCATCTCCTGCGGGATCTCGCCCAGCTCGTCCAGGAAGATCGTGCCGCCGTCCGCGGCCTCGAACAGCCCGGGCTTCTCCCGGATCGCCCCGGTGAACGCGCCGCGCGCGTGCCCGAACAGCTCGGACTCCAGCAGCGTCGCCGGGATCGCCGCGCAGTGGACCTTGACCAGCCGCCGCTCGGCGCGCGGCGACAGCTCGTGGATCGCGTCGGCGATCACCTCCTTGCCGGTCCCGGTCTCCCCGGTCAGCAGCACCGTCGAGCCGGTCGGCGCCACCTTCTCGACCATCCGCAGGACCTGCTCGAAGGCGGGGGAGGCGCCGATCACGCGGGTCAGCTGGCGGCGTCCGCGGAGCGCGTGGCGCAGCCGGCGGTTCTCGGCCGCGAGCTGGTGCTGGGTCAGGGCCAGCGCGACCGCCTTGCGCAGCGCCGCCGCGCGCGGCGGCTTGACCAGCACGTCGACGACGCCGTGCTTCATCAGGTTGACCGCGTCCTCGACCGTCGCCTGCCCCGAGACGACCAGGAAGGTCGTGTCGGGCGCGCGCTCGCGCAGCGCCAGCACGAACTCGAGCCCGTTCATCCCCGGCATCGCGAAGTCGGTCACGACCGCGGCGGGGGGCTCGGCGGTCGACGCCTCGAGCGCCTCGGCGGGGCGGGTGAAGGTGCGCAGCTCGTGTCCTTCGCGGGCCAGGGCGGCGGCGACCGCCTCGGCCATCACGGGGTCGTCGTCGACGATGAAGACCAGCGCCATCGGGAGGACTTATACAGCGAAAGCCGGGGGCGCCGCGAAGGGCCCCCCGCGGGCCGGGCCGGGGCCGGGGCGCGGCGTCAGCGGGCCCGGCGGACGACCCCGATCACGTTCGGGATCGGCTGCGCGGGGAGTTCCTCCTCCGCCTGCAGGAACCCCGCGTCGCTCATCCCGACCAGCTCGATCTCGCGTCCGCCGGCGCCGATCCAGAGCTGGGCCAGCGGGCCCCCTTCGGCGTACATCGCGTTCCGCAGGTCGAGCGGCAGGGCCAGCAGGTAGCCCGCCAGGTCGTGGACCGGGTAGGGGGAGCGGCAGTGGACCAGCAGCACCCGCCCCTTCCCGTCGAGCCCGATCGCGGCCACGCTGTGGCGGCGCGGCTGCTTCTCCCAGACGTTGCGGCGCGGCCGCGCGACCATCCGGATCCCCTGCACGAAGGCGCCGTAGGCCGGGGCGATCGCGTCCAGGTCGTCGGCCTCGCGGTCGACCAGTTGCACGGGCGGGACCGACGGGTCGAGCCGGTCGAAGACCAGCACCGTCCTGTCGCGGGTCAGCCGCGGGTTGTTGACGTGGTCGCGGCGCTTGAGCATCGATACGGCCGTGCGCAGGTCCTCGCCGAACATGCTGGAGTTGATCGCGGCCACCAGCCCGTGCCCGGCGGCCCACTCGCGCGCGGTGCGGGCCGGGCCGTCGGCGGGCGCCGACGAGGCGAGCAGCCGCAGGTCGAAGCGCGCGGGGTCGACGCGCAGCACGCGGATCGTCGAGTCGCCGCGCGGCGAGGGCTCGGGGGCCGGGAACTCGCCGTAGTCGAGGCCGGGCTCGAGCGGCTGCCAGGCCGGGCGGGGCGCGGTGCGACCGCCGCATGCCGCGGCCACGAAGGCGGCGGTGCAGGCGAGGCTGGCGAGCGCGCGGGCCCGTCGCGACATGCGGCGAGTTTACACGCCGCCCGCGGCCGGCTCACGGCAGGCAGTCGCCGCCCTGGGCGGTCCGCTCCCCGCCCGAGGAGCCGCGGCCGTAGCTGGCCGCGGGGCCGTCCAGGCCGACGCTTCCGCGCTGCAGGTAGAAGAACGAGCGGCCCGCGGCCGGGATCCCCGCGTCCTCGCGCTCTTCGGTGGACTCGAGCGGGTCGTCGTCGGCCAGGCAAAGCACCGTCCCCAGCTCGACCGTGCCGCCCGCCCCCGGTCCCAGCGCGGACACGTCGCCGCGGATCACGTCGTAGCGCACGGGTCCCGACTCGACCGGCCAGCGGACGAGCGTCGGCTCGCCGGGGACGACCTCGATCTGCGCCGGCGCGAGCCGGTCGATCAGCCAGATCTCCGAGAGCAGGTCGGCGTTGCCGCGGGTGAAGTCGCCGAAGCCGGTGAAGGCGGCGCGCTCGCCGTCGCGCGATGGGACCGCGCCGCCGCCGCCGCCGAAGAACCCGCCCAGCGCGCCCAGCCCTTCGACCACGCCGAAGCGCAGGCCGCCGACCCGCTCGATCGCGCCGGTGGCGAGGACGACACGGTAGAGGTCGGACGGGCGGTCGGGATCGGTCTCGAAGACCGGCGCGTCGGTGAGGAAGTAGACGAAGCGCCCGTCCTCGCTGATCCGCGCCGCGCCGGAGCTGCCGGTGAGGAACTGCGTCAACTGGACGGTCGAGGCCGAGCCGGCTTCCCAGAGGAAGAGCTCGGTGTTCCCCTCGGGGTTGGTGCCGAGCGGGTTGGCCGCCGAGGCGTAGACGACCAGTTGCCCGTCGCCCGAGATGTCGGGGTTGCGCGAGGACACGGCGGCGTCGCCGGTCAGGCGCTGCAGGAACGCGCCGTCGGAGCGCACGCGCCAGACCTCGTAGCTGCCGTCGGGGTTGCCGCCGTCGAGGTCGGCGTTGGACTCGAACGCGATCCATGTGCCGCTCGCGTCGATCCGCGCGGCGCGGCTGGCGGGCGGGCTGTCGGGGTTGGGAACGGGGCTCGCGGTGAGCTGGACCAGGCCCGTCCCGTCGGCGTTGATCGCGAAGATCTCGCTCGAGCCGTCGGGGTTGCCGCCGGTCGGATTGCCGGTCGAGTCGAAGGCGACGCGCGAGCCGTCGCTGGCCAGCGCCGGGCGGGACGAGTTCTCCGTCGCGTCGCTGGTCAACTGGGCCAGGCCGGTCCCGTCGGCGTCGATCCGGAAGATCTCCGTCGTGCCGTCCGCGTTGGAGCCGAGCGGATTGCCGCCGGCCGCGTAGACGATCGTCCGGTTGTCGGCGGCGATCACCGGGCCGGAGACGCTGCCCAGCGCGGCCGCTGTCACCTTGACGCGGTCCGTGCCGTCAGCCTGGACCCGCCACAGCTCCGCGTCGCCCAGCAGGTCCGTCGTGTAGGTGAAGACGATGCGCGAGCCGTCGGGCGAGAGGTCGGGAGCGCCGATCAGGAGCGGCGAGGTGTTCGAGAGCTGCTTGATGGCACCGCCCGTGCCGGCGACTGAGTACAGCTCGGGGCTCCCGTCCGGGTTACCGGCGTCGGCCCCGGCCAGCCGGTAGAAGACGACGCGACTGCCGTTGCCGGAGACGGTCGGCAGGAGCGAGCCGACCGACAGCGCGCTGGACGTCAGCGCCTGCAGCGAGGTGCCATCGAAACGGATCTTGAAGATTTCGAAATTGCCGTCGATGTTGTACGACGGGAAAGGGAAGATCCGGTTGAAGTTCGACCAGAAGACGATCGTCACGCCGTCGTCGGTGATCGACGGGGACTGCGACGCGGGAGCGCCGAAGAGCTGCAGCGTGGCGACGGTGTCGGTCACCTGGCGCAGCCCGGTGCCGGCCCAGTCGATCGCGAAGATCTCGGTGTAGAACTCGGTGTTGTTGGTCGCCAGGTTGGCGTTGGAGTTGAAGGCGATCCGGTTGCCGCTGCCGGAGAGGTCCGCGGCGCTGCTGTCGTACCCGGCCGGCGTGGTGGTCAGCTGGCGAAGGTTGGTGCCGTCGCCGTCCATCGCGAAGATCTCGCCGCCCAGGTCCGCGTTGGCCCCCAGCGGGTCACCGTCGTAGCCGAAGGCGATCTTCGTGCCGTCGTCGCTGATCGAAAACTTGCCGATGCCGCCGGTGGCGAACGCGGTGAGCTGCTTCAGGCCGCTGCCGTCGCGGTTGATCGAGAAGAGCTGCGTGCGGTTCTGCGGGTTGGTGCCGAACGGGTCGAGGTTCGCGCTGAACAGGATCTTCAGCCCGTTGCCGGCGATCACGACCGTGCCGACGCTCCCCGCGACCGGCGAGGGATCGTTCGTCAGCTGAACGATCCCGGTCCCGTCGCGCCGCATCACGAACAGCTCGGAACTGCGGTCGTAGTTCTGGCCGACCAGATCGGCCGGCGAAGCGAAGGCCAGCCACTGCCCGTCGTCGCTGACCGAGACGCTGGCCGCGACCCCTTCCGGCCGCGCGGTGATCGGCGTGCCGGCGCCGCTCGCGGCGTCGAAGCGCACGACCTGGAAGCCGTGCGAGGGGTTCTGGCCGAACTGGTCGGAGGAGGTGCCGGAGAAGACCTCGGTCCCGGCGTCGTTGAGCGCCCCGGGGCCGGGCGCGCTGGTCAAGGTCTCGGTGACCTGGGTCACGACCTGGGCCCCGGCGGGCAGCGGGACCAGCAGGGCGAGGAGGGTGGCGAACAAGACGGCGCGCACGGATCGAATCGCGCCGGAGGCGTCGGAGCGGAGCGGCATCATGGGGGTCCCTTTTGCGGCGCGCGCCTTGGAGTCTACGTCGGAAAACGCCGACGGCTACCAGAATGCAGGACGGCCGGGGGGAGGGAGAGATGGGTCGCCGTCCCCATCCTCCGGCTCGTCAGCGGTGGCGGCGCGAGCGGTGGGCGGACTCGGGGCCCCCCAGCGGCAGGTACGCCGTGGCGTCGAGCGTCTCCAGCTCGTCCGCGCCGTCGAGCAGGCGCGGGAGCCCCGCCTTCAGGATCATCGCCGCGTTGTCGGCGCAGTAGCGCGGCGGCGGGATCGAGAGCGCCAGGCCGCGCTCGTCGGCCAGGCGCGTGATCTCCGCGCGCAGCAGGCGGTTGGCGGCGACCCCTCCCGCGAGCACGAGCGCGCGCGGCCGCTCCGACTCGATCGCCTGCCGCGTGCGGCGCACCAGCTCGCGCACGACGGCGTACCGGAAGGCCGCAACGAGGTCGAGCAGGTCGGAGCACGGCGGGTCGTCGGGGTGGTCGAGCGGACGGATCCCGAGCCGTTCGGCGTGGACGCGCGCGGCCGTCTTGTAGCCGGAGAAGGAGAAGGCGGCCTCTCCCTTGGTCCGAACCTCCCCGAACGCGACCGCGAGCGGGTTCCCGCGCTCCGCGAGCCGGTCGATCACCGGCCCGCCCGGGTAGGCGAGCCCCAGCATCTTCGCGACCTTGTCGAAGGCTTCCCCCGCGGCGTCGTCGCGCGTGCGCGCGGCCTCGACGTACGAGCCCGGCGCCGCGACGCGCCAGAGCGCCGTGTGGCCGCCCGAGACGACCAGCGCCAGCGCGGGGTACGGCAGCGCCGGGCACTCCAGCCAGCCCGACGCGATGTGCCCTTCCAGGTGGTTGACGCCTACGACCGGCAGCCCGCGCCGCAGCGCGAGGCCGCGGGCGTAGGAGAGGCCGACGAGCAGCGAGCCGATCAGCCCCGGCCCGCGCGTGACCGCGATCCCGCCGATCGCGTCGAGCCCAGCCCCCGCGTCCGCCAGGGCCTGCGCCACCACCGGCCCGATCGCCTCCAGGTGGTGCCGCGCCGCGATCTCGGGGACGACGCCGCCGTAAGGAGCGTGCAGCCGGACCTGCGAGGAAACGACCGAGGAGCGCACGACGCCGCGGTCGTCGAGGACCGCGGCGCAGGTGTCGTCGCAGGACGATTCGATGCCGAGGAAGAGCACCGCGCGATTGTAGACACCGGACGGGGCCGGGGCGCGCCGGAGGGCCGGCCGGCGCGCCGGGAGGAGAAGTTGGTGGGGCCGGGGTCCCAGATCGGGCCCAGGAAAGGTGCCGGCCCCGCCGTGAACCGTACGGAATTCCCTGACCGGGCGGCCTGATCGGGGCGACAAGCCCCCCGGTCCGGGAATCTCCGGCCCGCTGCTTACTCGGCCTCGCGGGGCCCTCATGGGTCGGGGCACTGCGGGCGGCGAGGGGAAGCCTGCGGCGGGTGCAAGACCTCTACGCAAGAGTCGGGCCAACTGCCGAGGATGGAGCGATGATCGGGCCAAACCTCGGAGCCTCCCGGAGCGCCGGACCCAAGTATCTTGTTGTCAACGACTTGTGTCTCGAAAACGAAACACGCCGTCTCGACCGTGCAAAGCCCCCGCGGGGATTTCGGCGGGGAAAAATACCCCAGCGTGGCATAATTCCCCTTGTGCCAGCCTCCGACCCCGACCGCGAGGAGCCCATGCCCGACCCGTCCCCTCGAACCCCGAACCCGCCTCCCGACCCCGAGGCCCAAGCCGCCCTCGAACGGACCCTCTTCGACGAGGCGATCGCGCTGGCGCTCGACGGCTCCGCCGAGGAGGCCGTGGCCGTCCTGCGCGAAGCTCCGCACGGGACCGATTCGCCGGAGTGGATCCTGGGCCTGGCCCGGGCCCGCTTCGCGCGCGACGCCGCAGGCGACCGCGCGCAGGCGCGCGAGGCGCTGCGCGGCCTGGCCGAGGCGGGCGGCGATCACGCCTGGCGCGCCTGGCTGCAGTTGGCGCGCGACGCGCGGCGCGACGGCCGAATCGACGCGGCCGCCGGCCTGCTCAAGTCCGCGCTGGACGCCTTCCGCTCCACCCCCGCCGGCCGGGGGGCCGGGGCCGAGCTGCTCGCGGACCTGCTGTCGCGCGAGGTGCGCCACCTCCGCACGCGCTCCGCCGGCGCGACGACGAGCGGCGAACGCACCGACCCGCGCCGCCCACTCAACGCCAGCGCGCTGCTCCGGATCGTCGACTTCGGCAAGCACGCGGCGACGATCACCGAGCCGCAGGAAGTCCTGGCGCTCGTGCTCGACGAAGCGATCGCGCTCTCGGCGATGGAGCGCGGCTTCATCGTGCTGGTCGAGGGGGAACGGCTCGAGCTGGCACTCGCGCGCGGGATCGCGATCGAGCAGGCCGACCCGGCCTCGCCGGAGTTCGCCGTCAGCCGGACGCTGGTGCGCGAGGTCGTGCGGACCGGCCAGCCGGCCTACATCGAGGCGCCGGCCGAGATCGGGGACCACCCGGCCGGCGCCAGCCTGACCGACCGCGGCGTGCGGGCCGTGGCCTGCGTCCCGATCACCAGCGCCGGCGCGCTCTGCGGCGTGCTCTACGTCGACCACCGGTCGCGCGCGCGGCAGCTCGACGGCGCGACCGCGCACCTGCTGGAGCTGTTTGCCGGGCAGGCGGCCGTGGCGCTGGAGAACGCCCGCGCGCACTCCGAGCGGCGGCGCGCGCTCGAGACCGCGCAGGAGGCGCTGCGGCTGCGGCGCGAGGCCAGCGCGCGTTCCTCGGACTTCGAGCCGCTGGTCGGGCGCTCGCCGGCGATGGAGGACCTCTTCCTGCGGCTGGAGCGGATCCTGCCGACCGAGGCCCCGGTCCTGATCCGCGGCGAGACCGGCACCGGCAAGGACCTGGTCGCGCAGATCATCCACCGCCGCGGCCCGCGCGCCGCGGGCGAATACGTCGCGTTCAACTGCGCGGGGGTTCCCGAGAGCCTGCTCGAGGACCAGCTCTTCGGCCACGAGCGCGGCGCGTTCACGGGCGCGATCCAGCCGCACGCCGGGCTGTTCGAGGTCGCGCACCGCGGCACGCTCTTCCTGGACGAGGTCGGCGACATGAGCCCGCGGATGCAGTCGGCGCTGCTGCGCGTGCTGGAGTCGGGCGAGGTCCGGCGGCTGGGTGGGCGCGAGGCGATCGAGGTCGACGTCCGGATCCTGGCCGCGACGCACCGCGATCTCGAGGCGATGGTCGAGGAGGGGTCTTTCCGGCAGGACCTGTTCTTCCGCCTCAACGTGCTCTCGGTCTCGATCCCGCCGCTACGCGAGCGGGCCGTCGACCTGCCGCTGCTGGTGCACGCGCTCTGGACGCGGCTGCGCGGCGGGGAGCCGCCCGAGTTCGCACCCGAGGCGATGCAGCGCCTGATCGAGTACCGCTGGCCAGGGAACGTGCGCGAGCTGGAGAACGTGCTGGAGCGGCTGATCGTGCTGGGGCTTCCGCGCGTCACGCTCGAGCACCTGCCGCCCGAGATCGCGGCCCGTACCGTCGCGCCGGTGCGGGCCGGGACGCTGCGCGAAGCGGAGGAGGCCGCGATCCGCCGCGCGCTGGAGGAGGCGAAGGGGAACCGCGCGCTCGCGGCACGGATCCTCGACATCGACCGGAAGACGCTCTACCTGAAGCTCAAGGCGGCCGGAGAATGAGCGGCGGCGCGGGGCCGATGCACCGGCCGGCGCACGGGCCGAGGGTGGCTACCGCCGCCGGCTGGGCCGGGATCGCGGCCGGGGTTGCAGCCGGCCTCGCCTTCCAGGTATTTCGTGCCCGGCCGGCGCTGACCGAGTCGCTCTTCAGCGGCGGCGCCTACCCGCCGGTCGCGGCGGCGCTGGCCGCGCTCTCGTCGTGGGTGCCGATCTCGCTGGCCGAACTGTCGTTCGCGGCCGTGGCGCTGATCCTGCTCGCGGCGCCCGTCCGCGGCTGGCGGCGTGCCCGGCGGTCCGGCGGCGCGCGCCCGCGCGCGGCGCTCGCGGCGGCGGCGACCCTGGCGGGGACGGCCGGCTGGACCTGGGCGCTCTTTCTGGCGCTGTGGGGCTTCCACTACGCGCGCCCGCTGGCGGGCCAGCTCTTCGCGCTGCCGCCGGCCGAGGCGCCGCGCGACGCGGCGATGGTCGACGCGATCCCCGGGATCCTGAACGGGCTGCGCGCGTCGCTGCCCGAGGACGGCCAGGGCGTCGTCGTCGCCCCGCAGGACCTCGCCGCGCTCGATGCGGAGCTGTCGCGGCTGCAGGACGAAGCGCTGTCCGAGGCCGGGCTGCCGCGCGTCGCGGGCGGGCGGACGAAGTCGTTCATCGCCAGCCCGCTCATGCTGCGCTGGGGCGTCTCGGGCGTATACGGACCGTTCACCGGCGAGCCGAACATCGCGCTGCCGGCGGCGCCCGGGACGCTTCCCTTCACCGTGGCGCACGAGCGGGCGCACCTGCAGGGGTTCGCCTGGGAGGAGGACGCCAGCTTCGTCGCGCTGCTCACGCTCTGGCGCTCGCCCCGCGCGGAGCTGCGCTACGCGGCCTGGCTGGAACTGTGGATGGAACTGCGCCGGCCGCCGAAGGGCCTGTCGGCGGCGGTCCGGCGCGACCTCGCGGCGATCGCGGCCTTCTACCGCGCGCACCGCGGGCGCGAGGCCCCGGCGGTGAATCGCGCATACAGCGCCTACCTCGAGGCGCACGGCGTGAAAGGGGGTGTCGCCAGCTACGCGCGCGTCGCCGGCCTGGCGCTGCGCTGGCTGGCCGCCCACGGCAGCCCGGATCAGCCGGCCAGCTCCAGCGCCGATTCCAGTTCGCCGATGTGATCGATCACGCGGCTTGGCGGCGGCGCCACGCGTGCCTCCGCGCCGGGCCGGTACTTGCCGGTCTTCACCAGCACGCCGGCGCCGAGCCCGGCCGCAACCGCGCCCGAGGCGTCGAACTCGGCGTCGTCGCCGCACATCGCCAGCTCCGCCGGCGACAGGCCGAGCGAGTCCGCGACCTGGCCGAACAGCAGCGGGGAGGGCTTGCCGAGGTTCTCCCACGGCACCTCGGCGGCATAGCCCAGGAACGCGGCCAGCGGCCCGGTGTCGGAGACCAACCGCCCGTCGCGCTGGAACAGCCGGTTGGCCTGCAGCGTGTAGAGCCTTGCGCCGGCCAGCAGCGCCTCGATCGCCGGGGCCAGGTCGCCGATCGTCAGGTCGTGCCCCTCGGTCGCCAGCAGGACCGAGCGCGCGTGCTCCGGCGGCGTTGGCCGATACCACGAAAGCTCGGGCAGCGAGTCGGGCGCCGCAAGCAGGATCCCCTCGGCCTCGCCGCGCTGCGGCAGCACGACGCGCGCCACGCTCATCGGGTTGACGATGTCGTCCGTCTCCGCGCCGAAGCCGGCGCGCGAGAGCGCGTCCGCGAGGAAGGCGCGGGTGCGCGAGGTCGTGTTGGTGACGAAGCGCACCGGCACGCGGGCGCGCAGCCGGCGGACCGCCTCCAGCGCCCCCGGCAGGGCCGGCCCGCCGACGCCGTCGGTGAGCGTGCCGTCCAGGTCGAGCAGCACGCCGCGGATCGCGCTCACCGGAACAGCTCCTCCCCGTCGCCGGCCGTGCGTTCCTCCGGCGCCGGCGATTCCTCTCCGTCGTCCCCGGCGGCCGCCAGCACGGCGGCGGTGTCGGCCGACTCGGCGCCGTTCTCGTCCTCTTCGAGCGCCGGGCCGCTTCCCGCGACGGCCGCCTCTGGCTCTGTCTCGAGCCCGAGCAGCCGCGCGATCCCCGACGCGAAGGGGGCGCGGACGATCCCGGCCTCGGTGACGATCGCCGTCACGAACGCGGACGGGGTCACGTCGAACGCCGGGTGACGGGCCGAGACCCCCTCCGGCACGAGCCGCACCCCGGCCAGGTGCGTCACCTCCTCGGCCGCGCGCTCCTCGATCGGGATCTCGTCGCCCGAGAAGCAGGCCGGATCGAAGGTCGAAAGCGGCGCGGCCACGTAGAAGGGGACGCCGTGCCGGCGCGCCAGCACCGCCAGCGGGTAGGTCCCGATCTTGTTGGCGACGTCGCCGTTGCGCGCGATCCGGTCGGCGCCGACCACGACCAGGTCGACCTCGCCGCGCGCCAGCAGCGAGCCGGCCATGTTGTCGGCGATCACCGTCACCGGGATCCCGTCCTTCTGCAGCTCCCAGGCGGTGAGGCGCGACCCCTGCAGCCAGGGGCGCGTCTCGTCGGCCAGCACCGAGACCTGCTTGCCCTCCTCGACCGCGGCGCGGATCACGCCCAGCGCCGTGCCGTAGCCGCCGGTCGCCAGCGCGCCCGCGTTGCAGTGGGTCAGCACGCGGGCTCCGTCCGGGACGAGCATCGAGCCGTGGCGCCCCATCGCGCGGTTGGCGGCGACGTCCTCGTCCTTGATCGCGACCGCCTCGCGCTCCGCGCGCGTGGCCGCCTCGGGCACGCTCGCGCCGTCTTCCAGCGCGCGGTGCACGGCGTCGCGCACCCGCCCCACCGCCCAGGCCAGGTTGACCGCGGTCGGCCGGGCTGCGGTCAGCGTCGCCGCCGCCGCGTCGATCCGCTCGCGGAAGGCCGTCTCGCCCAGTTCGCGCGCCGCGCGCGCGGCCAGCGCCATCCCGAACCCCGCGGCGATGCCGATCGCGGGCGCGCCGCGCACGACCATGTCGCGGATCGCGTCCGCCACAGCCTCGGGGGTCTCCAGCCGGGCCCAGGCCTCCTCGTGGGGCAGCAGGCGCTGGTCGAGCAGCGCGACCCCGTCGTCGCCGAACGTCACCGGTTCGATCATCGTCCCATCCTCATGACACCGTCCCCTCGGCCGTCACGCGGCCGTCGTCGTCCTCGATACGGTAGCGCCAGGCGATCTCCGGGCCGGAGAGCATCGCCGTGACCGAGCAGTAGCGGTCGCGCGAGAGCCGGATCGCGTCCTCGACCGCCTTGGCCGGGACCTCCAGGCCGCGCACGGTGTAGAGCACGTCGATCTTCGCGTAGATCTTGGGGAAGGGGCGGTCGCGCCGCACGCCGTCGACGGAGATCGACAGTCCGGTGACCGCGACCCGCATCTTCTCCAGGATCGCCACGACGTCGATCCCGCTGCAGCCGCCCAGCGCTGGCAGCATCAGCTGCATCGGGCTCGGACCCGCCCCAGCCCCTCCCGGGTGGCCGTCGATCACGAGTTGATGCCCCTCCACCTCGGCGTCGAAACGCCGCTCTCCCTTCCAGGTCAGCGTCGCACGTGGCATGGCCTTCCCCCTGCGCCGGGTGAGAGGATAACGCCGGACGGGTCGATCGGTGTAACAACCGGGGCGGGGCGCCGCCCCCGAGGAGAGACGCATGCTGCTGTCGGGAAGAACCGCCGTCGTGACCGGGGCCAGCCGCGGGATCGGCGCGGCCACCGCGAAGGAACTGGCGCGCCACGGTGCGACCGTGGGGGTGAACTACTGGCAGTCCGAGGCGGCCGCCCGCCAGGTGATCGCCGAGATCGAGGAAGAAGGCGGGCGCGCGGTCGCGCTGCAGGCCGACGTGCGCGACCCGGTCCAGGTGCGGGCGATGGCGGAGGCGGCCGAGCAGGCGCTCGGCCCGGTCGACACGCTGGTCCTGAACGCCGCGATCGGCTTCCCGATGCTGCCGTTCGTGGAGATCGACTGGGAGGGGTTCGAGGCCAAGCTGACCGGCGAGTTGAAGGCGGCCTTCGTCTGCTGCAAGGCGTTCGTGCCGGGGATGCTGGCGCTCCACCGCGGCTGCATCATCGCGATCTCGAGCAGCCTGTCGCGCACGCCGGGCTACGGCTTCTGCGCCCACTCGACCGCCAAGTCGGGGCTGGACGCCTTCGCCCGCTCGCTGGCGATCGAGCTGGGGCCGGCCGGGATCCGCGTCAACGTCATCGCGCCGGGCCTGACCGCCACCGACGCCACGGTCGAGATCATCGACAGGCACGGCGCAGCGGTGGCGAAGCAGACCCCGCTGGGACGGATCGCGATCCCGGAGGACGTGGCCGGGGCGGTCGCGCTCCTGGCCAGCGACGAGGCGCGCTTCGTGACCGGTGCCTACCTGTCGACGGCGGGCGGGCTGCAGATCCTGTGAAACCGGGGACAGCTACCGTAAGTCGGTAAGCCGGCCTATCCGGGGACAGCTACCGTAAGTCGGTAAGTCGCGACGTGGGGTTGTTCCAAACCCACCACTCACGGCTTGTCGTCTTGCCGTAGCTGTCTCGGTTTCCTGTCAGGGACAGCGGTGCGGGTTACGGCGCGTCACGGCGGCCGCGTCCTGGCCCAGCGACGCCTCGGCCAGCGGGACCTTCTGTCCCGGGACCTGCCCGTCCTCGCGCAGCCGCTGCGCGGTCGCCAGGTAGAAGGCCAGCGCGCCCGGCGCCGGAACGTACGGATCGTCGATCGTGGCCGTGCCGGCGGCCTGGGGGACCGCGCAGAAGCGCGCCGCCGCCGGGACCGCCGCGGGGTCCTGCGTGTACTCCCCCGTAGCGAGGAAGCGCGCCCAGTCCGCGCGGTAGAGCTGGACGCGGTCGCGGGCCAGGGCGTCGTCGACGCGCAGCGTCGCGCGCCCGGTCAAGGTGATCGTCAGCGGGTCGGGACGGCGCGCGATCGCGAAGGCGGGGCCGATCGCGTTCGCCGTGCCGGAGGCGGTCGTGATCGTGACGCGCAGGCGACAGTCGGCGCAGGCCACGGCCGGCACGCGCCACTGCAGGCGCCCGGCGTCGGGCCGGTCGTCCGCGACCGTCGTCCACGGCCCGCCCGGACCGGCGGTCGACAGCTCGATCCGCGCCCGCGACGGGACGCCGCCCGGCACCGCCGAGGCCCACTCGATCCAGGACGCGCTCCCCGCCAGCAGCAGCCGGTGCGGGCCCGGGCGGACGAGCCGCGCCGCGAGCGCCGCCGGGACCGACGCCTCGCGGTAGCAACGGACCTTGTTGCGGAAGTTGAAGCTGTCGACCCGCTGGGTCGCGACGACGACCAGGTCGGGCTTCCCGTTGCGGTCGACGTCCCCCCCGACGCGCAGCGCGTTCGCGTCGCCCGGCGTGTCGGGGAGGGTGACGGTCGCGGCCACCGACCACGCGGTCCCGGCGCCGTTGCCGGCGATCACGCGCAGCGTCCGCGCCCCCAGCGTGACCAGGTCGGTCGCACCGTCGCCGTCCATGTCGTGGAGCTGGGTGCGCCCGCAGCGCCCGTCGGCCGGGAGCCCTGCCGAGGCGTTCGTCCACTGCGCGCCGGCGCGCCAGAGCCAGACCTGCGCGTTGTCGGCGGCGTCGCACCAGGCGACGTCGTCGTGGCCGTCGCCGTCGACGTCCCCCAGGCCAGGCGGTCCCCTCCTCCTTGGAGACGCCGAGGTCGGGCACGCCGTCGCCGTCGATCTCGCCGAACGCCAGGACGTTGCCGGAATTCCCGCCGAGGTAACCGAAGCTGCGCCGCCAGCGCCCGTCGCCGTCATTGAGGTAGACGTGCAGCCCGTCCGACGCGCCGAATCCGCCCGAGGCGACGTCGAGCGCGCCGTTGCCGTCGACGTCGGCGAGGTCGGTCGAGAACATCCCCCAGCTCTGGCCTTCCTGCGCCAGCCCGTCGTCCCAGGGGGTCCAGCCGAAGCCGGTGCCGTC
>JALOKP010000006.1 GCA_025456425.1 Acidobacteriota bacterium
GCGAGGCCGAGCATGTTGATGCTGCCGTGGACCGAGGTCTTGGTCGTCTGGACCGGGTCGCGCTGGTAGTGGATCGGCGAGGCGGGGCAGGCCAGGCTGTAGATCTGGTCGACCTCGACGTAGAGCGGAAAGGTCACGTCGTGGCGCATCAGCTCGAAGCGCTTGTGGCCGATCAGGTGCTCCACGTTGCCGCGCTGGCCGGTGTAGAAGTTGTCGGCGCAGAGCACCTCGTGCCCCGCGTCCAGCAGCCGCTCGCAGAGGTGCGAGCCCAGGAACCCGGCTCCGCCGGTCACCAACGTCCTCGTTCCGTGCATGCGCGTCGTCTCCAAGGGGAGAACTTACCGCGAACCGGCCCGGTCCGGGGGCCGGCCCGGCCGGGCGGAAGGGATCGGCACGGGCCGGGAGCGTCCGGCGCCGGGGCCGGAGGTCAGGAATCGGCGACCGTGCTCCGGTAGCGCAGCGACTGAGAGACGATCCCCGCCCGGTGGGCGAAGGGGGTCATCCAGACCAGGGCCCAGACCCCGAGCGGGGCCCGACGGCGCCGCAGGAACCGGGCCAGCTGCCAGTAGAACTCGCCGGGCCGCCGCGGGACGGCCTGGACCGCGTACGCCCGGCGTCGCAGGTCGAAGCTGCCGCGGCCGTATCGGAACTGCTGGCGCAGGTAGCCGCGGGGCGTGCTGCGGTGGTGGTGCCAGACCCGCGCGTCGTCGAAGTAGCGCTGGCGCAGCCCGGCCCCCACCGCGCGGTAGGCCAGGTCGACGTCCTCCGCGGCCGCCAGCGGGAAGGTCTCGTCGAAGCCGCCGAGCGACCAGAAGGCCTCGCGCCGGTAGGCGAGGTTGTTGCTGGGGAGCATCAGACCGTTTCCCGAGGCGTCCTGGAAGTACTCGCGCAGGAAGTCGAGGTAAAGCTCCCAGGTCACCGCGGCGGTGCTGTCGGGGAAGGGGTTGATCGCCGCCCCGCCCAGTACGGCGGCGTTCTCCTGCACGAACCCCCGCTCGAGCTGGCGCAGCCAGTCGGGTTCCGGGATGCAATCGTCGTCGGTGAAGGCCAGGAACTCGCCGCGGGCCGCGCGGGCGCCCGCGTTGCGAGCGGCGGCCGGGCCGCCGTGGGGCGCGTCGATCGTCGTCAGCGGAAGCCGCGCGCGGAGCGCGCCGTCGATCGCGCCGAACGAGGTCTCGCCGCCGTCGTTGACGACCAGCAGCTCCCACGACGGGTGATCGAGCCGGGTGAACCCCTCGAGGCAGCGCCGCAGCGGCTCGGGCCGGTTGTAGGTCGGGATCACGACGGAAAAGCGCATGGTCAGGCGGGGCTCCCGGGCCGCCCGGGGTCGGGCCGCGTGCATTTCTCGACGAAGAAGCCGGCCGCGTTGGCGACCTGCGTCGCGAACATCAGCAGGGTGACCCGGCCGCGCCGGCGCACGGCGGGCGCGTGAAGCGGGTACCGGACCAGGTCGAGGTAGAAGCGCGAGCGCTCGAAGCCGACCTCGGGCCCGCTGCGCGCCGCGTGGACCCGACGGTAGCAGCAGGCGCCCCGGCCGTAGTTGTAGTGCTGACGCAGGAAGCGCTTGAGCGTGAAGGCGTGGTAGTGGGACACGACCGCGTCGTCGGCGTAGACCAGGGGGCCGCCCGCGTGGTGGTAGCGCGCGCAGAACTCGCGGTCCTCGCCGCCGGCCAGCGGGAAGCGCAGGTCGAAGCCGCCGACGCGCTCGAAGGTCGCCTTCTCGACCGCGATGTTGTTGGAGGCGAAGAAGGGCGCGCCCTTGGCCAGGAAGTACCCGAGCAGGAAGTCGACCAGCGCCTGGCTGGCCTCGGCGCACACGTCGTCGGTCATCGCGTTGACGGTCCGGCCGCCGAGCAGCGCCCCCGGGTGCGCGTCGAACCGGGCGTCGAAGGCCGCGAGCCAGCCGGGGTCGACGCGGCAGTCGTCGTCGGTGAAGGCGATGCACTCGTGCCGGGCCGCCGCCGCGCCCAGGTTGCGCGCGGCGGCCGGGCCGGCGTGCGCCTGCTCGAGCAGCCGCAGCGCGATCCGTTCGCGGAAGGGGGCCAGCGCGGCGCGGACCTCCTCGATCCGCGGCGTGCCGTCGTCGACGATCAGCACCTCGAAGCGGTCCCGGTCGTAGGCCAGCGCGGCGAACGAGGCGACGCACTCGGCCAGCCGCGCGGGGCGGTTGTAGGTCGGGACGACGATCGAGAAGCCGCGCGGCACCGTCAGCTCCCGGGCGGCGGGGCGGGCCGCGCCGCGGCGGCCGGGCCGGAGGGGCGCCGGTTCCCGGAGCCGAAGCTGCGGCCGTACGCGGCCAGCAGCTCGCGCGCCGCCGCGCCGCGCCGCGTCCGCGCCAGCTCCTGGGCCTCGCCCAGGATCGTCAGCGGGGTCAGCGCCAGCGCGGCGAGCCGGCCGTGGTGCTTGCGGTGGAACACGCGCGTGCTGTGGACCTTGCACTCCCAGCGCCAGCGCTCCGAGCGCAGCCCGCGCGCGCCGTCGGGGGCGTCGTGGCGGATCACGGCGCCGGGATCGCACCAGACCTCGAAGCCCGCGTCCTCCATCCGGCGGCAGAGGTCGAGGTCCTCGTAGTACATGAAGAACGCGGGGTCGAGCAGGCCGGTGCGCCGCAGCGCCTCGGCGCGCAGCATCATCGCGTGGCCCCAGACGTAATCGGTGCGGCGCGGCGCGTCGTCGCCGGCGGCGTCGGCGGCCTCGATTCCGGGGATGCTCTGGCGCAGCGGCAGGGTCCGGCGCCAGGCCCCCTTGTAGAGCAGCTTCGGCGAGCCGTCGGGCATCGCGTGGGTGGAGAGGGTCTTCGGGCCGACGATGCCGGCGCGCGGGTGCGACTGCATGAACGAGACCAGCCGCGGCACGAGGTCGGGGCCGGCCAGGGTGTCGGGGTTGACCAGCATCACGAAAGCGTCCCCGGCCTGCAACGCGCGCTCGATCCCGACGTTGCAGCCGCCGGCAAAGCCCAGGTTTGCGGCGTTGCGCAGGACCGTGCAGGCGGGGAAGCGGGCCGCCACCGCGGCCACCGTGTCGTCGGCCGAGGCGTTGTCGACGACGATCACCGAGAGGCGCGGGTAGTCCGACGCCGCGAGCCACCCCACACAGTGCAGCACGTCGTCGCGGCCGTTGTACGACAGGACGATCGCCGCGACCGGCGGGAGCGAAGCGCTCATGCGCGCGGCCCGGGGTGCACGCGCCGGCGCGGGCCGGCCCCGCGGCGCGGACGCCGGGTCGGCCGGTTCGCAGCGATCACCGGCCCCGGCCGGGCGATCACGGTGTATTCTCCGCGCCCATGCGATCCACGGAGTATACGGCGAGCCGCAGGACCGGGACGGCGGGCAGCTCGTCGGGCTGCGCGCGCCGGCGGCCGGGCGCGGACCGGGGCGGACGTGGCTGAGCGCGTTCCGGACGCCGCGGCGGGCGCCGCCGGTGCGGGCCGCGGGGGGCCGTCCCACGCGGCCGCGCTGGCGATCCTCAACCTGGTCGCGGTCGGGCTGGCGCTCTTCTTCCTGAACGGCCGGCTGGGGGAGTGGGGCGGCGACAACGTCCGCTACCTGCTGCTGGCCGAGTCGCTCGGCGCCGGCCGCGGGTTCATCGATACGTTCCTGCCGGGGATGCCGTTCCACACCGTCTACCCGCCGGTCCTGCCGGCGCTGCTCGCGCCGCTCGCGGCGGCGGGGGCGCCGCTGGTCGTCCTCAACGGGTTCGTCGCGTTCCTGGCGCTCGCCGGCCTGAACCTGGCCTACTTCTACTTCGCGCCGCTCTACGGCAACCGCACCAGCCTGCTCATCGCGCTCTCGACCGCCTGCTGCGGGGCGTTCCTCGACCCGGCGCTCTCGGTGATGAGCGACGGGCCGTACCTGCTCTTCTCGGTCGCGGCGCTGCTGGCCGTGCGCCGCGCCTTCGACGGGCCCGCGCGCCGGGCCGGGCTGCTCGTCGCGGCCGGCGTGCTGGTCGCGCTGGCGATCCTGACGCGGATCGCCGGCGTGGTGCTGCTGCCCGCGATCGCGGCCTGGGCCGTGCTGGGCGCGCTGCCCGGGCTCGCGCTCCGGCAGCGGCTCGAGCGGCTGGCCGTCGTCGGCCTGGTGGCCGTCGCGCTGGCGGGCTCCTGGCCGCTGGTCGTCCTCAGCCAGGACCGCGTCGGACAGCGCAGCTACCTCTGGGAGTTCCTCAACCTCGGGACGGCGAAGGAGCGATCGGCCGGGCCCGGCGTCGGCAAGAAGCCGCCGAGCCTCGTGCTGCGGCCGTTCTACAACGCCTGGGACCTGGCCGAACGGCTGGCCGACACCCCCGCGCCGCGCGCTGCCGAGCGGCTGGCGCCGGCCGCCGGCCGCGCGGTCGGCCTGGGATTCGTCGCGCTCTGCGCGGCCGCGGCGGCGCTGGTGGCGCTGGGGTTTGCGCGCGGCCTCGTGCGGCGCCGGGCCCTGCACGACTTCTACGTCCTGTTCTACGCCCTGCTCCTGATGATGTGGATCGGCGGCGGCTTCCGGCTGGTGATGCCGGTGATCCCGTTCCTGCTCGCCTACGCCTACGACGGCGTGGTCGCCGCGGCCGGCTGGCGGGCGCGGCGGCGCGGCGCCGGGGGCACGCCCGACCCCGCGCGCCTCGCGCGGGCCGGCCGCGCCGCGCTGGCGCTGACGATCGCCGCGAACCTGGCCGTGACCTTCTTCTTCCCGCAGATCAACGACCGCCTGCACGGGCGCTACGCGCGCTGGTGGCACGAGTTCCTGGCGGCGTCGTGCCAGCTCGCGACGCGGGTCGGGCCGGACGACGCCGTGATCTCGTCCCCGGACGGGGTGCTCTACTGGCTGACCGGGGTCCCCTCGGTCCCGCTCCCCAAGCACCGCGAGCCCGCCGAGACGCTGCGGGAGATCCTCGACAGCGGGGCCGACTACCTGGTCACCTCGCCGATCCAGGAGCAGAAGTACGGCCGCAGCATCCTGCGGGCGATCGAAGCCTTCCCCGAGCGCTTCCGCAGCATCGAGCGGCGGGGCCAGGTCGAGGTCTTCGAGATCGTGCGCGAGCCCGGGGCGCCGCCCCGCCCGGCGCCGGCGGTCCGGCCGCTGCCGCCGCGCTGTGCCGCGCTGGCGCGCTGAGCGCGCCGCGGCTCAGCGCGAGGCGGGCGGGGCGGCCGGCGGCCCGTCGTTCCAGTCGCGCGGCGTGATCCCGAACAGGCTCCCCAGCTGGACCCAGGCGAAGCTCGCCCCGGAATAGAAGAAGTAGAGCAGGTGGAGCGGGATGCAGCGCAGCGCGAACAGGCGCCCGCGCGTCCGGCAGAGGAACCGGAACAGGTGCCGGTTCAGCGCGACGACCCCCAGCACCGCCAGCGCCGACCCCGCCAGGAACCAGGGGCTGACGAACGCCAGCGGCAGGCAGAGCAACGCCAGGCCCGTCAGCAGCACCGACAGTTTCTGGCTCCGCTTGATGTTCAGATCGTCCGGGGCGCTGCCCCGCGCGCGGTTCAGCCGGGCCCACGGGATGGCGCGGCAGAAGACGTCGGTGAGCACCATCGAGCGCAGGGTCCACTGCTTGAGGTGCGTGCAGAGCAGGGTCGGGTCGAGCACGATCGAATGGCCCGCCTGGCGCAGCCGGTAGCCCAGCTCGATGTCCTCGATGCAGCGCGGGTGGGTCGCCTCGTTGAAGCCGCCGACCGCGAGGAAGGCCTCGCGGCGGATCGCGCCGCAGCCCGACCAGAAGGTCGAGGCCTCGCGCCGCCCGGTCTGGTGGGTGTAGTGGTGAAGCAGGTTGCGGTACTGGCTGACGAGACCCGGGACGACCGGCTGGTCGTCGTACGAGCCGAACATCGCGGCCGCCTCCGGGTGGGACTCGAAGAAGCCGACGACGTGCGCGATCGCGTTCGGGTGCACGACGACGTCGGAGTCGACGAAGTAGAGGATCTCGCCGCTCGCGACCCGGGCCCCGGCGTTGCGCGCACGCGAGGGCCCGCCGTTGACCGCCTGGCGCACGACCCGCGCCCCCTTCGTCTCGGCGAGTTCCGGCGTTCCATCGCGCGACGCGTCGTCGACCACGATCACTTCGGTCCCCTCGGGCGCGCCGGCAGCCAGTGCGTCGAGGCAGCGCGAGAGGTACGAAGCGGCGTTGCAGGCCGGGACGACGACCGACACGCGGGGTTGCGGCATGCTCATTCTCCCACCGGGAACCCGTGGTTCCGGACGGCCTCGACCTGCACCGGGTCGAAGATCGAAAGGTCGTGCCGGCGGTGGCGCCCGATCGACTCCGAGGCCACGGCCAGGGCCCCGAGCTGCTCGAGCGGGGCGCCCGCGGGGTCGAGGCCGAGGAATCGCAGCAGGCCGGGCAGCTCAGCCCCGGGCTGCGTCGCCAGCCGGTCGTAGTCGAGCAGCAGGAAGCGCTCACCCAGCAGCTGCCGCCCGTCGGCCGCCACCCGCTCGAGCGCCCGCAGCCAGAAATCGAGCATCGCCCGGGGCTGCGGTGTGCCTGGCGGCCCCGCGGGCGCCACGCCGTACAACGGGCCCCAGTTGTGGAGCTGAGCCTGATTGCGGCTGAAGGCCATGTCGAGCCCGTGGCGGTTGACGTAGATGAACCGCATCTCCGGCCAGCGCTCCGCCAGCGCCCGCAGGAACACGTGCGAGTTGGGTTCCTTCCAGCCCCACGGCCCGTCGTGGCGGGCCGGGAAGGCCAGCGCGCGGGCGAGCCGCGCCGACGGCGCGAGCGGCCACCCGGGCGTGAAGGCACGCGTCTGGCCGTGCCGGCCGAGCACGGCCTCGCCCGTGGCCCGCGCGAGAACGGACCACGCGGCGCCGCTCGCGGCGCCGCGCCCGGTCATCGCCCGCTCGAGCACCCCGCAGGCGAGCTCGAGCTGGCGCGGGTCGCGGGAGGTCTTCGCGGGGTGCCAGCGCGGGCGCTTGAAGAGCAGCGTGAACCAGAGGTTGTCGCGGGCGTGGTTGAGGTCGCGGCCGAGGAAGTACCCCAGCTGCTGCGCGATCTCGGCGACGAGCCGGGTCCCGCTCCCCCCCAGCCCGCCGATCACGAGCGGCGCGGGGCCGGCGCCGGGCGCGGGCGTCAACGCGCCGCTTCCGCGCCCGGGACGGCGCCGTAGCCCAGCTCCTGCATCCAGCGCGTACCCCGCACGACGCCGTAGAAGCGCAGCAGCGGCTCGCTCTCCAGGAAGGCGAAGGCGCGCGAGCGGTCGATCCCACGGGCGGCCGTGCGCATCGTCTCGGGCTCCGCGGGCAGGCCGCAGAACCGTGCGGCGCGCGCGAGCTGCGTCTCCGGCTCCGCGACCAGGTCCTCGTAGCGCAGCGCCAGCGTCGGCCCGTCGTGGCGCGCGAGCAGCGCCTCGGCCTCCGCCACGTACTCCTCCCAGAGCGCGAAGGCGTCCGCCAGCGCCAGGCAGCGGGTCGAGAACAGGTAGTTCTCGAACGACTCGGTCGACTTGAGCGCGTCCTGCCAGCGTCCCATCAGCGGACGGATCCGCAGGTAGTCGTCCCCGGGCGGGCGGTCCTGCCAGCGCGCCGCCTCGCGGCTCGCCAGGCTGTGGGCGGCGTCGACCCCGTTGCGCCGGATCACCAGCAGCTTCGCCCCCGGGAAGACGCGCGCCCAGAGCGGGAAGGTGAAGACCGCGCGCGGATCCTTGAAGCCCCACGGGCCCGCCAGCGGGCCTCCCCCGGTGAACTCGCGAAAGCGCGGCCCCGCCACGGCCCGCGCCAGGAGACCCGCCGCGTCGTCGAAAAAGCGTGGGTGGCGCAGGAAGGCCGGCGTCGGCAGCGGCCAGTCCCAGGCCCCGCCGGCCCGGCGCATCACCCACTCGTCGAGGCGCATGAAGAAGTAGTCCTCGGCGTTGGGGTCGGTTCGCGCGCCGAAGTGCCCGCCCAGGCCGGACAGCAGCTGCACCAGCAGCGTGGTCCCGCAGCGATGCATCCCGGTCACGACGATCGGCGGGGAAGCGGCAGGGAGGCGCGACGGGTCGGCCACGGTGCCCTCGTCCAGTCCCGCTCAGCGCGGGCGGAGGAACCCCAGCTCGCGCAGCCGCGCGAGCACGGTCGCACAGCAGCTCTCGAGGTCCTCGCGGCCCGTCGGGACCACGATCTCGGGCCGCGGCGGCGGCTCGTAGGGAGCGCTGATCCCGCTGAAATCGCGGATCTCGCCGGTCCGCGCGCGGGCGTAGAGGCCGGTCGTGTCGCGGGCCTCGCAGACCGCCAGCGGCGCGTCGCACCAGGCCTCGACGAAGGCCTCCGGCCCGATCAACTGGCGGGCCGCGAGCCGGTCGGCCTCGAACGGCGCGACGAACGAGGCGATCGTGATCAGGCCGAGGTCGCCCGCGAGCTTCGCCATCTCGGCGGCGCGGCGGATGTTCTCGGCCCGGTCGAGCCCCGAGAAGGTCAGGTCGTGGCTGATCCCCAGCCGGAGGTTGCTGCCGTCCAGCACGTAGGCGAAGTAGCCCTCCTCGAAGAGGATCTGCTCCAGGCGGTAGGCGACCGATGACTTGCCCGAGCGCGGCAGGCCGGTCAGCCAGAGCGTGAACGGCTTCTGTCCGAGCCGCTCTGCGCGGGCCTCCGGCGGGATCGCGCTGCGCCGCGCGGTCGGGCGGATTTCCGGCCCCTGCGGGTCGGCCGTGGCCGGTGTCACGTCGAGCAGCATCCCGGCACCGACCGTGGCGTTGGTCAGCCGGTCGATCAGGATGAAGGCGCCCATCGCCCGGCTCTTCTTGTAGGGGTCGAACAGCAGCGGTCGCGAGGTCGCGACTGCCGCGCGGCCGATCTCGTTGAGCGCCAGCGCCTCGGCCGGCTCGCGATGCAGCGTGTTGACGTTCAGCTTGTAGCGCAGGGTCGTGACCGCGGCCGGGGTCGTCCCGCCGGCGTGCTTGAGCAGGTAGGGCCGCCCGGGGGCCAGGCCCTCCTCCGCCATCCAGACCACCATCGCCTCGAAGGCCTGC
This sequence comes from Acidobacteriota bacterium, assembly GCA_025456425.1. Classification (GTDB taxonomy): domain Bacteria; phylum Acidobacteriota; class Polarisedimenticolia; order J045; family J045; genus JALOKP01. The sequence continues at coordinate 8,906 of JALOKP010000006.1, forward strand.
TCGCTGCGCGGGGCGTTGCCGGGGCGCACCAGCACGCTGCCGCGCCCGACGTCGAGCTGGTCCTCCAGCGTTACCGTCACCGCGGCCGGGGGGAGCGCCTCGTCCAGTTCGCCGTCGAAGGTGACGATCGAGCGGATCCGCGAGCGGTGGCCCGATGGCAGCGCGACCACCTCGTCCCCCCGGCGCAGCACGCCCGAGGCGAGCGTGCCGCAGTAGCCGCGGAAGCGGTGGTCGGGGCGGGTCACGTACTGCACCGGGAAGCGCAGGTCGATCAGGTTGCGGTCGCTCGAGACGTGGACCGTCTCGAGGTAGTCGAGCAGCGGGCTGCCCAGGTACCAGGGCATCGCCGTGCTGCGGTGGACGACGTTGTCTCCCCCCAGCGCCGAGATCGGGATGAAATGCAGGTCGGGGACCTCGAGCCGCTGGGCGAACTCGGCGTAGTCGGCCCGTACCCGCTCGAAGACCTCCTGCGAGAAGCCGACCAGGTCCATCTTGTTGACGGCGACGACGACGTGCCGGATTCCCAGCAGCGAGACGATGAAGCTGTGGCGCCGGGTCTGGGGCAGCACGCCCTGCGCGGCGTCGATCAGGATCACGGCCAGGTTGGCGGTCGAGGCCCCGGTCGCCATGTTGCGGGTGTACTGCTCGTGCCCGGGGGTGTCGGCCAGGATGAACTTGCGCCGCGCGGTGGCGAAGTAGCGGTAGGCGACGTCGATCGTGATCCCCTGCTCGCGCTCGGCCCCCAGCCCATCGACCAGCAGCGCGAAGTCGAGCTGCCCGGCCCCGGCGTGGCCGTGCCGCGCCGAGTCCTTCTCCAGCGCGGCCAGGTGGTCGTCGGGGACCAGCCCCGCGTCGTAGAGCAGGCGGCCGATCAGCGTGCTCTTGCCGTCGTCGACGCTGCCGCAGGTGATGAAGCGCAGCAGGTCCTTGCGGTCGTGGTGCTCGAGGAAGGCGTGCACGTCCCCTGGCGCGGGGGCGCGCCCGGCCGACCCGTTCCCGCTGCCGCCGGTGCTCAGAAGTAACCCTCCCGCTTCTTCTTCTCCATCGACGCCGTCTCGTCGTGGTCGATCACGCGCCCCTGCCGCTCCGAGCTGCGGGTCCGGATCATCTCCTCGATGATCGCGGGAACGGTGTCGGCGGTCGACTCGACCGCTCCGGTCAGGGGATAGCAGCCCAGCGTCCGGAAGCGGACGGTCATCATCCGCGGCGCCTCACCCGGGGCCAGCGGCAGGCGCTCGTCGTCGACCAGGATCAGCGCGCCGTCGCGCACGACGATCGGTCGCTCCTTCGCAAAGTAGAGCGGCACGACCGGGGTCCCCTCGACCAGGATGTACTGCCAGACGTCGAGTTCCGTCCAGTTGGAGAGCGGGAAGACCCGGATCGACTCCCCCTTGCGGACCCGCGTGTTGTAGAGGTTCCAGAGCTCAGGCCGCTGATTCTTGGGGTCCCACTGGTGCTCGCGGTCGCGGAACGAGAAGACCCGCTCCTTGGCCCGGCTCTTCTCCTCGTCACGCCGCGCGCCACCGAAGGCGGCGTCGAAGCCGTGCTGGTCCAGCGCCTGCTTCAGCGCGACGGTCTTCATCTCGTGGGTGTGGAGTTGGCTGCCGTGGACGATCGGGCTGATCCCGCGCGCCAGCGCCTCGTGGTTGGTGTGCACGATCAGCTCGAGCCCGTTCTCGCGGCAGAAGCGGTCGCGAAACTCGATCATCTCGCGGAACTTCCAGGTCGTGTCGACGTGCAGCAGCGGGAAGGGGAGCGGCGCCGGGTGGAAGGCCTTCTGGGCCAGCCGGACCATCACCCCCGAGTCCTTGCCGATCGAGTAGAGCATGACCGGCTTCTCGAACTCGGCCGCGACCTCGCGGATGATGTGGATGCTCTCGGCCTCGAGCAGCGCGAGGTGCGGCGGGAGGCGGCTCATGGTCGGAGCTCCGGCGGGTCCCCGGCGGCGGGCGGGGGCGCGAGCCGCCCGCGGCGCGCGAGCTGCTCCAGCACCTGCTCGACGGCCGCCTCGACCGGGGTCGCCGCCGTGTCGATCACCAGCTCGGCGGCGTCGGGCTTCTCGTACGGCGCCGAGACCCCGGTGAACTCGGCGAGTTGCCCCGCCCGGGCGCGGCGGTAGAGCCCCTTGGGGTCGCGCTGCTCGCAGACCGCGAGCGGAGTGTCGAGGAAGACCTCGAGAAAACGGGTGTCGCCCGCGGCCTGGCGCGCCCGCAGCCGGTCCGCCCGGTAGGGCGAGATGAAGGCCACGATCGCGATCAGACCGGCGTCCGCGAACAGCGCGGCCACCTCGCCGATCCGGCGGATGTTCTCTTCCCGGTCCTCGGCCGAGAAGCCGAGATCGCGGTTGAGACCGTCGCGGACGGTATCGCCGTCGAGGGCGTAGGCCGCGCGCCCGAGCTCGACCAGGCGCCGCTCCAGCGCGTGGGCCACGGTCGACTTCCCCGAGCCGGAGAGGCCGGTGAACCAGACCACCGTCCCCTGCTGGCCGAGCAGCCGCGCGCGGTCCGCCGGAGCGACCAGCCCGCGGTGGGGGACGACGATCCGCTCCCCGGCGGCGCCGGGCGCACGGTCCTGCTCCGTTCGACGGCCGGCGTCCAAAGGGTGTCCTCGGGTCCGGCCCGCCCCGCGCGGGCCGGACGGGGATTCTAGCGTGGAACGGGTGGGCCTCCGCGGCCGGTCCGACGGTTGACCCCGCCCGGCACGCGGGGTATCTACACCGCGCCGTGCGCTCCCCGCCGCGAGGCCGCGGGCGGCGCGACACGGGCGAGGAGCGTCGCGTGGCCATCGCGTTGGAACCGGGGGTCGACGGCGCGCCGCTCCTGCGCGTCGGTGCCCGCGTGCTGCCGTTTCATCCGCTGCTGGTCGGCGCCGCGGCGCTGGCCGCCACCGCCAACGTCCTGCTCAACGGCTGGACACTCGACGCCGAGGTCGACATCCTGGCCAACCGGCTGGTCCGCGGGCCCGTATCCGCCCTGCCGGCGCTGCTGACCAGCGACTATACCGCCGGAAGCAACCTTCCCAGCGGCTTTTGGCGGCCGATCGTGGTGGTCTGTTACTGGTTCCTCTGGCGGATCGGCCTCGGGACCCCCGTCGCTTTCTTCGCCGCCAACATCGCGCTGCACGCCGGGATCTCGATCGGCGTCTACCACCTGGCGCGCCGCTTCCGCGCTTCCGCGACGGCGGCCCTGGCCGGCGCGCTGCTGTTCGCGGTCCACCCGGTCCACGCCGACGTCACGGCCGGTGTGGTCGGCCTGAAGGACCTGCTCGCGGCGGCCGGATTCGTCGGCAGCTGGCTGCTGCTGCTCGAGGCCCGGACCGTGGCGGCGGCAGGGGGCGCGCGCCGGGCCCGCGCGCTCTCCCTGGGCGGGGCGGCGGCCTTCCTCGCGGGGATCCTCAGCAAGGAGAGCGCGCTGGCGCTGCTGCCGTGCGTCCTGCTGGTCGACCTGGGGCTGGTCTGGATGCGGCGCGGCGAGGCGCCGACCCCGGCGCGGCGCGGGCCGCGGTCGAAGGGGGCCGCCGGGGCGGCGGAAGGCAGGGCGCTGCTGGTCCTGCAGTACGCCGGCCTCGCAATTGCGGTCGCGCTCAAGTTCGGACTGCAGCGCGCCTTCCTGGGCGGGACGATCGAGCGGGTCGCGATCGACCCGGTCGACAACCCGCTGTCGCTGCTCCCCGCGCTGGACGCGCGGCTGCAGGCGCTGTCGTTGATCCCGCTCTACTTCCGCCTGCTGTTCTGGCCGGCGCGGCTGGCGCCCGACTACTCCTACGACGCGCTGCCGCTGTCGTCCGCCGCGATGCCGCCGGAGTCGTGGCTGGGACTCGGCCTGGCCCTCGCGGTGCTGGCCGGCGCCGTGCTCGCGCTGGTCCGGCGCGAGCGGCTGCCGTTCGCGGCGCTGGTGATCGGCGCCGTCACCTACTTTCCGGTCTCGAACCTGCTGGTGACGCTCGGCACCAACGCCGCCGAGCGCTTCCTCTACCTCCCGTCGATCGGCTTCTGCCTTGCGCTCGGCTGGGGAGCGGGGCGCCTCGTGGCGCGCCCCGGCGCGGCCGGGCGCGCGGCCTGGGCCGTGCTCGCGCTGCTGGTCGCCGCGGGGATCGTGCGCAGCGATCTGCGCAACCGGGACTGGGCCGACAAGTACACGCTGTGGAGCGCGGCCCACGAGACCGTTCCGCGAAACCTCAAGGTCGTGCTGAACCTCTCGCCACACCTCCTGGGGCGGGGCGAGGTCGACCGCGCGCTGGGGCTGCTCGACGGCGCGCTGGCGCAGCAGGACCCGCTCCCCGTGACGCAGCCGCTGCTCGCCGCCTACCGGCCGCTGCTGAAGAGCCAGCGCGCGGCGGCGCTGGCCCAGGCCGGGCGCGGAGCCGAAGCCCGCGCGCTGTTCGCCGAGGCGATCGCCGAGGCGCCGGAGCAGCCCGACCCGCGGATCCGGCTGGCGCGGCTCCTCAACCGGGAGGGGGAGAGCGCGAAGGCGCTGGAGCAGCTCGACGCGGTGCTGCGGCTCGACCTGACGACCGCGGAGTTGGCGCGGGTCGAGGAGGAGAAGCTGGTCGCGCTGTCCCGGCTCGAGCCGGACGGAGACCCGGCACGCGTCCGCGAGGCCGTGCGGCGGGCGCTCGAGGGGCCGCTGCCGGAGGCCGGGACGCTGGCCCGGGCGCTTGCCGCGGAAGCGCCGGAGAGCGCCTTCCCGCCCTACCTGCTGGGGTTCGTCGAGCGCCGGATGGGCCGCGCCGGTGCGGCGGAGGAGGCGTGGCGCGCGGCGCGCGCGAAGGCCGCGCCCGGCAGCCCGCTCCGCGCGGAGATCGAGCGGCAGCTGGGGGGACTCGCCCGCTGAGGCTACGGCAGCTCGCCGCGCCCCGCGGCGACCCCGGCCGGATCCCCCTGCACCCAGAAGACCACGTCTCCCGCGGCCCAAAGCGCGTGGTGCCCGCCCGGGCCGACGCAGAGCCAGGTCCCGGGCCGGGCCGGGTCGGCGACCGGCGGGGAGAACGGCGTCCCGCCCGGCGCCATCCGCCCGAGCATCGCGCGCAGGGTCTGTTCGGCGGCCGGCGCGTCGGCGAAGCGCGAAGCGAAGAGGACCAGCCGCCCGTCCGCCCCGTAGCTCGCGACCGCGGACTCGACCGGCGCGACGTCCTTCCCGTGCAGGTGCCCGATCGCCTGCCGCGCGGCGTCCCCCTGCTCGAGCCGGGTACGGGGCCGTCCGGCCAACTGGGCCGGGGTCAGCTCCCGCGGCGGCGCGGCGCAGGCCGGCAGGGAGAGCACGGCGAGCAGCAGGACCGACAGCTGGGCCGGCTTTCGGAGCGCCATCCCGTTCATCGTTCCCCCAGCGCCTCCAGCACGCGCTCGTGCAGGTCCCCGTTGCTGGCCACGACGCCGCGGTTCCGCTCCATTGCGCGCCCGCCGGCGAAGTCGAGCGGGCGCCCGGCGGCGTCGGTGACCCGGCCGCCGGCTTCTTCCACGATCAGCGCGCCGGCGGCGTGGTCCCAGATCTTCTCGCGGTAGCCGGGGGCGTCGGGGGAGGGGAGCCGCAGGTAGAGCACGGCGTCGCCGCGCGCGAGGGCGCCGTACTTGGCCTGACTGTCCATCCGCAGCGGCGGCGTCTCGATCCCCAGCGCCCGTGCCAGCGCGGCGTGCCGGGCCTGGTCGCCGTGTGCCGGCTCGACGCTCTCGGCGAAGCGCACCGCAGGGCCGGCGGGGCCGCGCACGACGCGGATCGGAGCGCCGGAGCCGGGCGCGTGGAGCGGCGCCATCTCCGCCCCCTGGCCGCGCACCGCGACGAACAGGGTGCCGTGCGGCGAGTCCGGCAGCCCGGCGGCGAGCGGCAGGGCCGGGCAGGCGAGCGCGGCCACCTCGACCCGGCCCTCGACCACGAGCGCCAGCGCGATCGCGTACTGATCGTCGCGCAGGAAGCCCTTCGTCCCGTCGATCGGGTCGAGCGTCCAGAAGCGGGCGCCGACGTCCCCGGCGCCGGCGTCGATCCAGTCGCAGACGGCGGCGGGAGTCGCCTCCGGAAGGAGCCGCTGGACCTGCCCGGCCACGGCGGCCAGCGCCGCCGCGCCCCCGGGCGCGCGCAGCGGGCCGGCGTCCTCTTCCGCGACGATCGGGTCGGCCGGGAAGGCCTCGCGCAGGCGCCGGCAGATCGCCGCCTGCGAGCCGAAGTCGGCGATCGTGACCGGGCTGCGGTCGGCCTTGGCAAGCGTGCCCGGGTCGATGCGCTCGGCCCGGACCGCCGCCGTCAGGCGCGCGGCGAGCGCGACCCCCTCGATCGCGACCTGCCGCTCGCGCGCGTAGCCGCTCACGGGATCAGCGCTGCAGCGCGTCGATCCGGCGGGCGAGCGACGCGTTCTTCGCGACCAGCCGGCCGACGAAGAGCGCGATCAGCGCGAACCCCGCGGCGTAGCCCCAGAACATCATCGTCGTGCTCATCGTCCGTTCTCCTCGTGCTCCGCCAGCCGCTCGCGCGCCGAGACCGCGTCCTCGAGCTGCGCGGTCCGCCACGCGGCGTAGAGCAGCGCGACGTGCATCAGCGTGACCCCGATCATCCCGGCCACGAAGGCGGTCCACATCTCGGGGGCGAGCGCCCCCTCCGCGCCGCGCTTGAAGATCATCGGGTGGTTGCCCCGCCACCAGTGAACCGAGAGGTAGACGACCGGCAGGTTGAGCACGCCGACGATCGCGATCACCGAGGCCAGGCGGGCCGACTGCTCCGCGTTGTGAGAGACCTTCCGGACCAGCATCGCGCCCAGGAAGATCAGCCAGGTGATCAGCGAGGTCGTCAAGCGCGGCTCCCAGGTCCACCAGGTCCCCCACGCCGAGCGGGCCCAGATCGGCCCCGTGACCAGCACGATCGTGGCCCAGAGCGTTCCCGTCTCGACCGCAGCGCGGCCGATCTCGTCCCAGCCCGAGCGCCGCGTCGCGAGGTAGGCCAGCCCCGCGACCCCCGCGAGCACGAACCCCAGCATCGCGTTCGCGGCCGATGGTACGTGGAAGTAGAAGATCCGCTGCACGTCGCCCATGACCTTCTCGGTCGGGGCGTAGAGCATCGCGCCCCAGAGCAGGAGCAGCGCCCCGGCGAGGAACAGCGCCCCGCAGGCGATCGCGGCCGGCCGGCCGAGGGCGGATGAGGTGCGTTCGGACATCGTGCGTTCCCCTGCGGCCCGCCGCTACTCGACGAGCACCGATTCGAAGAGGAGGGCTCCCAGCGCGAGGTTGAGCCCGAGCGTGGCCAGCAGCACCGCGGGCCACGGGGAGGCGTCGGCCAGCGTACCGCCCGCGAGGAGCTTCGCGGTCGTCATCGACCCGGCGATCAGGATCGGCGAGGCGACCGGCAGGACCAGGATCGAAAGCATCGCCTCGCCGCGCCCGAGGCTCGTGGTCAGGCTCCCCAGGAGCGTTCCGAGCGCGGCCAGTCCGCCGGTCCCCAGCAGCAGCGCGAGCGCGAGCTGACCCCAGTGCAGGCCGGGCGGCAGATCGAAGAAGACGACCGTGAGCGGCACCAGCAGCAGCTCGACCGCCAGCCCCAGCAGCAGCCCCTCGAGCCACTTCACCGCGAAGAGCGCGGTCCGGTCGAGCGGCGAGAGCAGCAGCCCCTGCCAGCGCTCCTCGTCGCGGTCGACCAGCAGCGCGCGGGCCTGCCCGACCAGCATCGCGAAGGCGATCGCGGTCCAGAGGATGCCGGGCGCCAGGCGGCGCCGGTCGTCGGGTCCCATCTCGGGCAGGTTGAAGGTCACGCCCGCGACGACCAGCACGATCATCGCGAACATCAGCATCGGGACGAGCGCCTCGCCCGTCCGCAGCTCGCGGCGCAGGTCGGCGGCGAACAGCGCCGACGCGGCGCGCGCCACGCCGCCCGCGCCGTGCGCCGCGCCGGCGCTCACGCGGCCGCTCCCGGGGCGGTTCCCGCGGCGGCGACGAGCGCGGTCCAGCCCGCGGCATCGCGCTCGGCCGCCGGACCGAGCGCCGCGATCCGCCCGCGGTTCAGCACCAGGACGCGGTCGGCCCGCGGCAACGCCGCCTCGGCCCGGTGGCTGATCATCGCCAGCGTCGCGCCGCGCGCGCGCTGCTCGTCGAGCAGCGCGTCGAGCCGTGCCCGGCCCTCCGGGTCGAGACCGGTCGTCGGTTCGTCGAGCAGCACGAGGCGCGGCTCGTGCTGCAGTGCCCGGGCCAGCGCCAGCCGCTGCATCATCCCGCGCGAGAAGCCCCGGACGGTGCGCTGCGCGACGCGCGCCATCCCGATCTTCGCGAGCCAGCGTTCGGCCAGCGCGCCGGTGTCGCCCGCGACGCCGTAGAGGTGCGCGTAGAGCTCGAGGTTCTCCTTCGCCGTGAGGTGCTCGTAGAGAAAGGAGCGGTGGCCGAGGAACCCGATCGCCGCGCGCGCCCGCCCCGCCCTCGTGCCGCGCAGGTCGATCCCGTCGACGAGCACCTGGCCTGAGGTCGGGCGGGTCAGGCCGGCGGCGAGGCGGAGCAGAGTCGACTTGCCGGCCCCGTTCGGCCCCAGGATCAGCAGCGCCTCGCCGGCCCCCACAGTCAGCGTGGCGTCCGCCAGCGCCACGACCGCGCCGAAGCGCCGGCCAGTGGACCGGAACTCGAGCGCGACGCCCGCGCCCGTGCTCACTCCCGAGCGTCTCCGGCGGGCGGCGCCGGCCGGCCCGGTTCCGCGGCGTCGTCGGCGAACGCCGGGGGCAGGACCCACGCCGCCGCGAGTCCCAGCAGCACCCCGATCAGCAGCAGCAGCTTCAGCATCGTCGTCCCTCCTCCCGCCCGCCGGCCGTCAGGCCGCCGCCGGGGCGGGCTCGCCGATCCACTCGCGCTCCTCGCGCCGCGGCGGCCAGCCCGAGACCACGCAGCCCAGGCCGACCAGCAGCCCGCCCAGCCAGAGGAAGTTGATCAGGGGATGCACGATCACCTCGAAGGTCCCGCGCCCGCTCGCCACGTCGAGGTTGACGGCGATCACGTAGAAGTCCTCGCCCACCCGCCCCAGCTGTCCGAGTCCGCGCGGCAGCAGGGTGGGCAGGATCGCGACCTCGGTCGTCGGCTGCTCGGAGCGCTTGTAGACCCGGCGCTGCGGCCTGACGTGCTCGACCGAGTCCGAGCCGGGGCGCTGCACGCCGAGGCGAATGACCGCGGCGTCGTAGTCCGGACGGTTGACGATATCGAACCCCTCGTAGGTGATCCGGTAGCCGTCCAGCTCGACCGCCTCGCCCGGGGCCAGGGCCTCGAAGGTCACGTCCTTCTTGTAGGCCGAGGAGCCAGCGATGCCGATCGCCATGACCGCGACGCCGATGTGCACCAGGAAGCCGCCGTACTGGCGCTTGTGCGTCGCGACCTGGCGGAAGAAGGCCGGGAAAAGTCCCTCGCCAGTCGTGCGCCGCCGCTCGGCGACGTCGAGCCAGGCCTGCTGCAGCACCGCCGCGATGACGAACGCGGAGACGGCGAAGTAGGCCAGCGACCAGGGTTCGCGCGCCCCGGCGGCCAGGCAGGCCGCCGCGCAGACGATCCCGGCCGCGGCCGGGACGAGGAAGGCGCGCCCCAGCTCCGCTCCGGTCTTCGTCTTCCAGCCGATGACCGGCCCCGTCCCCATCAGGAAGAGCAGCAGCAGGAAGAAGGGACGCGTGGCCTGCGTGAACTCGATCGGTTCCTTCGTCACCTGCTGGCCGGTGAGGACCTGGGAGAAGACCGGCCACATCGTCAGGATGAAGATCATCAGCGTCAGCCCGACGAGCACGATGTTCGCGAACAGGAAGGTCCCCTCGCGCGACCAGAACGAGTCGAGCGGGGCCTTGGCCCGCAGTTGCGGCAGGCGCCGGATCAGCAGCGCCAGCGCGAAGACCGCGCCCGTGCCCATGAAGAGCATGAACCAGTAGCCGATGTTCGAGCGCTGGAAGGCGTGGACCGACTGGATGATCCCGGAGCGGGTGATGAAGGTCCCGTAGACGACCAGCAGCTGGGTCAGGATGATCAGCACGAAGCTCCAGACCCGGAACACCCCCTTGCGCTCCTGGATGATCACCGAGTGCAGGTAGGCGGTGAGCGTCAGCCAGGGGAGGAAGCTCGCGTTCTCGACCGGGTCCCAGGCCCAGAACCCGCCCCAGCCCAGCTCGAGGTAGGCCCAGTAGGCGCCGAGCCAGATCCCGATCGTGAGGAACCCGAAGGTGAAAAGGGCCCAGCGCCGCGTCGCGCGCACCCACGCGTTGTCGAGCCGGCCCGCGAGCAGGGCCGCGACCGCGAAGGCGACGGGGATCGCCGCTCCGACATAGCCGAAGTAGAGGGTCGGCGGGTGGACCACCATCCAGGGGTTCTGGAGCAGCGGGTTCAGCCCCTGGCCGTTGGCGGGGATCTCCATCGCGGCGAAGGTGCGGAAGGGGTTGGCGACGAAGGCAGTGATCGTGATGAAGAAGGTCAGGATGCCGGCCAGGGTCGCGTAGACCCAAGGCATCAGGTCCTGCGGCGCCCGCCGGGAGGAGAAGACCACGATCGCCGAGAAGACCGCGAGCAGGAAGCACCAGAGCAGCAGCGAACCGTCCTGGCCGCCCCACAGCGCGGACAGCTTGTAGATCAGCGGCTGCTCGCGGCTCGAGTAGTCCGCGACGTACCGGATCTCGAACCGATCGGTGAGCATCGCGAACAGCAGGACGCCGGTCGAGAGCGAGACCAGAACCGCGCTGGCGACGAGCCCGCGCGAGGCGCTCCGGACGAGGCCCGGGGAGCGGGTCAGCGCCCCGAGTCCGGCGGCGAAGAGGACCCAGACCGTGACGATCAGCGAGACGAGCAGGGCGGCCTGTCCGAGGGCGGGCATCGAATCACTCCGGCGAAAGGGCGCGGAAGAATACCCCGAGCCGCGCGCTCCGACACGTTGCGGGGGCGCAGCAGGGAGATGTGGACCCGGCTACGCGCCGGGTCGGGAGGGCATGCCGGCGGGGTCGGCGGCCTCGTACTTGGAGGGGCACTTCGCCAGCAGTTGCTTGGCCTGGAACACCCCGTCCTTGCCCATCTGGCCCGAGACAACGACCTGCGAGCCGTCGACGAAGGTATCCGGAACGCGCCCCCCGGCCGTGCGCGAATCGAAGTAGACCGGGATCACCCGGGCGCCGCTCTCACCGCGGATCTGGAAGTTCACCGCCAGGCCGGCCGGGTCCTTCCCGATCGAGCCGTCGACGACGAAACCGGCCAGGCGCACCGGGTTGTCGGTCGGCTTGACCAGGAATTCGTCCACCTCGAGGTAGTAGAGCTGATCCTCCTTGGCGCCCCCGACCGTCCGAGCCATGAGGAAGACCATGGAAGCGACCAGCACTCCAACGAGAACCAGGAGCTTCGGGCTGAAGGACACGGTCGGAACCTCCTTCGGAATCCTCCAGATCCTGGACTCCGGGGCCGCGGCCGGCAAGCAGGAAGAGATGAGGCTGCGGGGCCGGGCGGGTTAGAGGGATTTATTACAGGTAATTCGGTTCCCCCGCAAATCGCCCACGGTGGCCGCAAGAATGTTGTCGCCCAGGAGCCGCCCCGGCCGGGGGCCGGGTTCCGGGTTGCGATCCCCCGGGGCCGCTGCAGGGCGCCAGCTGCGTGCCGCCCATTCCGGTCGAAAGGCCTGCCGTCCGGGCGGTTCCGGCAGGAGCCCCAACATTCTTGCGGCCACCGTGGGGGAGGGTTGCCCGGCCCGGCCCAGGACCTACATTTCCCCTGGACGCTTCATGACCCCCTTGCTCTCGGGGAGGCCGGACCCAGCCGGTCTCCCCTCTTTTTTCGCTCCCGCGGGCCCGTCCAGGCCACCCGCTGGCCGGATGCCCGATCCAAGCTAGACTCCCCGGTCGCTGCCGAAGGAGCGGTTCCCCCCCGATGCGCCACATCCTGGACAGGATCGACGCCGAACTGAAGCTGCTCGACCGCGAGCTGCGGATCGAGCTCCCCAAGGAGATCGCCCGGGCCACGGCCCTCGGCGACCTGCGCGAGAACGCCGAGTACCACGCGGCCCTCGACCGGCAGCGCTACGTCCAGGCGCGGATCGCCCACCTGAATCAACGCCGGTCGCAGCTATCCACCGTGCGCCTCGACCAGATCCCCCGGGACCGGGCCGCCTTCGGCTCGGTCGTGACCGTCCGGGACCTCGACAACGACGAGGAGATGGTCTTCGAACTGGTGCTGGGGGACGACGGCGACGCCTCGCTGGGCCGGATCTCGGTCTCCTCGCCGATCGGCCGGGCGCTGCTCAACCGGCGGCCGGGCGAGGAGGTGACGGTGCGGGTTCCGGCCGGGGAGCGCACGCTCGAAGTGATCGCCCTGCGGACCCTGCACGAGCGGGAGGAGGGGGCCTGGGCCGGAGCCGAGGACGGGCCGCCGGACGCCTCCGGGGAGCCCGCCGACGGCGCGGGACGGACGGGTGAGCGCGAGCGCTGAGTCGCGGCCGGGGAGGGTGCTCCCGGGCCTGGTGCGCTCGATGCGCCCGCACCAGTGGACGAAGAACGTCTTCGTTTTCGGGGCGCTGGTCTTCTCGCTCCACCTGTTCGAGCGCCGGTCGGTGTTGCTCGCGCTGCTCGCGTTCGTGGTCTTCTGCGCCGTCTCGTCCTCGATCTACCTGGTCAACGACATCATGGACCGGGAGCAGGACCGGCAGCACCCGCACAAGCGGCGGCGCCCGATCGCCTCGGGGCAGGTCCCGGTGGGGCTGGCCGCGGCGGCCGCGGCGGTGCTCTTTGCCGGGGCGGTCGTGCTCTCGCTTTCGCTCGGCCAGCACTTCCTGGCGGTCGTGCTGATCTACGCGGTCCTGTCCTACGCCTACTGCTTCGGGCTCAAGCGGATCGTGATCATCGACGTCATGGTGCTGGCCTCGGGGTACGCGCTGCGCGCGGTCGGCGGGGCGGTCGCGATCCAGGTCGACTTCTCCCACTGGTTGCTGCTCTGCACCTCGCTCCTGGCGCTCTTCCTGGGATTCTGCAAGCGGCGCCAGGAGCTGACCTCGCTGCAGGAGGGGGCGGTCGCGCACCGCGCGGTCCTGGCCAACTACACCGTCTCCTTTCTCGACCAGATGATCGCGGTCGTCACGGCGGCGACGCTGATCTCCTACATCTTCTACGCGCTCTCGGACGAGGTGGCGGCGCGGCTCCACACCAGCCGGCTGGGGTTTACGATTCCGTTCGTCCTGTATGGGATCTTCCGCTACTTCTACCTGGTCCACGTCCGCGGCGAGGGGGGGCGCCCAGCGCGCGAGGTCCTGGCCGACACCCCGCTGCTGGTCAACGTCGTGCTCTACGGGGCCGCGGTCGTGGTGATCCTCTACTGGTTCCCATAAGCGTTTCGCGGTATCTCTTGCCGGAAGAGAGAGGGGCGATGGAGAGGGACATCCGCAACAACCCGGGGCTGCTCAAGCTCGAGCTCTACTGCCGGGGCGCGCACATCGACGACTCGCTGCGGGTCAAGGACGAAGGCGGCCGGCCGATCCTCCGGACCCGGGCCGGGCTGGGCTCCGGGCTCGAGGTCATCCTGCCCGACAACATGTGGACCAACATCCCGGTGGTGGAGCCGTTCGTCAGGCACTCCCCGTACGTCGTGCGGCGCCGCGAGGACGGGTCGGTCTGGGTCGACGAGGGACGCGAGCCGATCGCCGAGGTCAAGCTGGCGCCGCGCCCGGGCTGGTACGACCGGAAGACCTCCACCGGCAAGCTGATGACCGCGGTGGGGACGCTCCAGGGGACCTATCTCGGGGTCTACCCCGCCAAGGTCTGCGAGTACTGGACCGAGCGCGACCGCACCAACTGCAAGTTCTGCTCGGTCGGACTCAACCTGGGAGCCGACGACGCCGACGACAAGAAGGTCGCCGAGGTCGTCGAGGTCGCCGCCGCGGCGCGCGACGAGTCGGACATCACCTACGTCGACTTCAACACCGGGCACTACGAAGGGGAGACCTACCTCGACATCCTCGAGCCCTACATCCGTGCCGTGAAACAGGCCACCGGCGTGATGATCGGCGTCCAGACGCCGCCGCACTCGGACCTCTCGCGTTACGATCGGCTGAAGAAGCTCGGTGTGAACCGCGTCTCGTTCTGCTTCGAGATCTACGACCCCGAGATCTTCGTGGAGACCTGTCCCGGCAAGGCCGAGCGCTACGGCCTCAAGCGCTACCTCGACGCGGTTGAATACAACGCGCGGCTCGGGAAGAGCGCCGGGCTGTCCTTCGATCCATGGGTCAGCAACGGCGAGATCATCGCCGGGATCGAGCCGCCGGATTCGTCGATCCGCGCGATCCAGTGGATCACCGGGGTCGGTGCGATCCCGACGGTCTGCGTCTTCCGCCCGCTGTGCGGCACCGACTACGAAAAGGTGCCGCCCCCGCGCACCGAGGAGATGGTCCCGGTCTTCGCCGCCCAGTACGAGGCCTGCATGCGGGCCGGGCTGCCGATTGCGGTCGCCCCCAACGTCAACGTCTCGCTGGTGATGCTGCCCTGGGAATCGCGCTGGCTCGTCTCGAAAGGAGTCCGGCGGCGCTTCGCCCTGGGCGAGGCCAAGATGGCCGCGATGCGGCGGCTGTTCCGGCGCCACCTCTACGGTCAGCTGCACCGGGCCGACGCGGCGCGCCGCACCGCCGGCCCGATCCAGGCGGCCACGGCGTAGCCGGGCGCGGCCCGCCGCGTCAGGTCGGCGGCGTCAGGTCGGCAAAGTCGGCCCGTCTTCGTCCGCCGGCGGCATGAGGTGGATCACCTGCAACCGGCAGTTGTTCAGCCGGTGCATCAGGACCCGCGCGATCCGTTCCATGAACATGAAGCCGAAGCGCGGGTTGACTTCGAGGTAGCCGAGCAGCCGGTCGCCGTCGATCGCCAGCACCTCGGCTTTCTCCGAGGCGGTCGCCTTCATGTTGTGCACGCGCGGCGGGATCAGCGCGTTGAGGCCGATCAGTGCGCCCGGCTCCGCGGTGTTGAAGAAGACGTCTGCGCCCGGGGAGACCTCGTAGCCCTGGCGGACCCGCCCCTTGAGGACCAGGAACACGTCCCGTCCCTCGTCCTCGCGATCGAACACGCGCTGTCCCGGCTCGAAGACCAGCTTCCGGCAGAAGGTCGCGATGTCGGCAAGCGCCTGCTCGTCGAAGCCGGAGAAGAAGCTCGTTCTCTTCAGTTCCTCGATCATCCGTCATTCTCCTCCCGGGGCGAGCCCCGAAAGCATCTGCAGCGTCGCCCGGTGCGCGTCGGCCACCAGGCGGGGAAGGGCGCGGGAAAGGGCCGGCGAGAGCCCCCGTCCCGGCTCGACCGCGTCCGGCCGGACCGCCATCACCCACGCGTTCCGCAGCGGCAGGTTCAACGCGCGGCCGAGTTGGAACACGGTCGACAGGTCGAAGCCGTGCAGCGAGAGCGAGGCGGCCGGCTCGGGCCAGCCGGGACGGTCGAGGCGCACGAACCGGACCGCCCCCGGCTCGCCGTCGAACCGCGCCGCGTCGACCAGCAGGACCTTGCAGCCGGCCTCCAGCTCCTCGAGCACGGCCAGTGCGTCGCCGCCCGCGATCCGCACCCGAGCTCCGGCGGGTAGCGACAACTCGGCCAGCCGCATGGCGACCGCTTCGCCGACGCCGTCGTCCCCGACGAGCGGGTTGCCCGCGCCGACGACCGTCACCATCGCCTCCGCCGTCATGGTCCGTCGGGGGTGGGGGCGCCCGCTCCGCCGGCGGTGTCGTGTCGCTCGTCTCCGACGAAGCTGACGTCGAGCAGGTGCACGGCGCACGAGATGCAGGGATCGTAGGCCCGCACCAGCATCTCCATCAGGCGGGTGATCTGCTCTCTTGGCTTGCCGACCAGGCCGGGCACGAAGGCCCGCATGTCGGCCTCGATCGCGGCCAGGTTCTGGCCGGTCGGGATCACGCAATTGGCGCGCACGATCCGCCCGTCCGACCCGACTTCGTAGTCGTGGATCAGCGTTCCGCGGGGAACCTCCGCCAGCCCGACCCCGACCCCGCCGCGCGGCCGTGTGACCGGCGCGCGCTCCTCGGGCGCGGGGTCGGCGAGCAGCCGTTCGCACAGCGTGATCGCCTCGTCCCAGGCCTGGACCGACTCGACCACCTGCGCCGGCGTGGTGTGGAACGGGTTGCGGCTGGCCGGCGACAGCTTCAGCGCGGCGGCGGCCTTCTTCGCGGCCGGCCCCAGCCGCTCGTGAGCCAGCTGGTAGCGTGCCAGGGCGCCGACCCGTACCGGGCCGTTCGCGCCGCGCGTGTGCTTGGCGGCCGAGTGCTCGACGAGGTGCTCCGCGCTGGCCTCGCGGTAGGCGCCCGGGGCGAAGACCGGGCCGCGGCTGGAGTGGATCGGGCCGCCCATCATCGGGTACGAGCCGTCCTCCTCGAGTGCGGCCAGGGCCTCGATCTCCTGCTCGAAGGCGGGCCACTCGATCGTCGCGAACAGCTCGACCGTGGCCTCGACGTCGGGCCGCGCGGCCAGCAGGCGGGCGCGCAGCGTTTCCAGCGTCGCAGGCGGCGGCCAGTGCCCCATCGTGCCGGGAAGGTAGGAGATCGGCATCACGTGGCGCCCGCCGATCGCGTAGCAGATCTCGTTGGCCAGGGCCTTGAGCCGCAGCGCGCGCTTGACGATCTCGGGATGCGAGCTGGCCAGCGGGATCACGGACGGAGCCTGGAACAGGTCCGGGGCGACCAGGAAGTAGGCGTGCAGCACGTGCGACTGCAGCCACTCCCCGCACATGTTGAGCCGGCGCAGCGTGCGGGTCTTCGGCCCGGGCACGATGCCCAGCGCCGCCTCGACCGCCTGAATCGACGCGGTCGCGTGCCCGACCGAGCAGATCCCGCAGATCCGGCAGGTGATCCGGGGGGCTTCGTCGTGCGGGCGGTCCTTCAGCAGCGCCTCGAAGAACCGCGGCGATTCCACGATTTGCAGCTCGCAGCGCTGCAGCGTCCCGTCCCGCAGGTCCACGACGATGTTGCCGTGGCCCTCGACCCGCGTTACGTGATGGACGGAGATGGAAGTGCCTTTTCCCATGGCTCCCGGATCTCCTTGTAGTTGTTGAACAGCTGGAGCTTCTCGGCGGCGACGTAGCGCGGCAGGCCGTGCCGGAAGAAGGCCTCGCCAAGGGCCTCGAAGTTGGGGCTGTCGTGGACCCCCCGGCAGGCCTCGCAGGGCGCGCCGAAGGCCGGGCAGATCGCCTCGCAGCCGGCGCGCGCGACCGAGCCGACGCACGGGAGGCCGCGCTCGAGCATGCAGGGGGTGCCGCGCATCGTGCACTGCACGCAGACCGCGAAGGGCGGGACGTAGGGGACCGTCCCGGCCAGCAGCGAACGCAGCGTCTCGAGCAGCTCGTCGCGGTCGATCGGGCAGCCCCGGAGCTCGTAGTCGACCTGGACCACGCTGCGCACCGGGCTGGCGTCGGAGAGCGTCTTGAAGACCCCGTCCTGGCGGCCGTCGTAGACCTCGCGCGCCAGCTGGGCGGGGGTCCGCTTGTTGCGGATCGCGTTGACGCCGCCGAGGCAGGCGCAGGCGCCGATCGCGATCAGGATCCGGGCCCGCTTGCGGATCTGCTGGATCTCCTCGATGTCCTCGGGGCGGACCAGCGAGCCCTCGATGAAGGCGATGTCGTAGTCGTCGCGGCGATCGTCGATCGCCTCGCGGAAGTTGACGATCTCGACCGCGCCGAGCAGCGTCAGGAGCTGGTCCTCGATCGAGAGCACCTGCAACTGGCAGCCCTCGCAGGAGGCGAAGGAGAAGAAGGCCGCCTTCGGGAGCGCCTGGGGCGCGGGGGCAGGGGAGGGGTTGGCCATCTAGACGGCCTCCTTCAGGTGGCGCACCTCGCGGTAGCTGAAGAGCGGGCCTTCCTGGCAGACGTAGAGGCCATTCATCTGGCAGTTGCCGCACAGCCCGATCCCGCACTTCATGCGCCGCTCGAGCGTCATCCAGAGGTGGTTCTCGTAGAGCCCCATCCCGAGCAGCTTGCGCAGGCAGTGTCGGTACATCACGGGGGGGCCGCAGATGAAGGCGTAGGCGTCCTCGACGTCGGCGTCGATCTCGTCGAACAGGGTCGTGATCACGCCGATCCGTCCGCTCCAGGTGCTGCGCGCGGCGTCGACCGAGACCAGCACCCGGACATCGTCCCGCCGCGCCGACCAGGAGGCGAGGTCCTCCTTGAAGAGGATCTCCTCCGGTGCCCGCGCGCCCACCAGGATGTCGATCCGGCGAAACAGCTCGCGGTGCAGCAGCGAGCGCTGCACGAACGGCCGCAGCGGGGCGAGGCCCAGGCCGCCGGCGATCAGGATCAGGTTCGAGCCCTCGAACTTCTCCCAGGTCACCCGCCGCCCGAACGGGCCGCGCACGTACATCGTGTCGCCGGGCTTGAGGCGCGTGATCAGGTTGGTCAGGCGCCCGGCGCGCCGGATCAGCATCTCGAAGGTCCCTTCGGCGGCCCCTTCGCCGGGCAGCGCGGCGAGCGAGATCGGCGCCTCGCCGATCCCGGGGATCGAGATCATGACGAACTGGCCGGGCTCGGGGCGGAACGGCTCGCGCTTCGGCGCCTCGACCACGAAGTGGACCTCGCGGGGCGTCTGCTGCATCGCCTCGTAGATCCGGCAGGGTTCGGGGATCATCCGGTTCTGGACCATCAGGCGGTCCCTCCGACCTGGCGGAAGATCTCGCGGATCGAGATCCGGGTCGGGCAGTGGTGCGGGCAGCGGCCGCAGCCGGTGCAGCCGACCATCCCGTAGCGCTCGGGCATGTACTTGCCCTTGCGGAAGATCCGGTAGCGCAGTTGCTGGGCCCGGCCGGGGCGGAAGTCGTGCCCGCCCGCGACGCGCGAGAAGCCGGTCACCTGGCAGCCGGTCCAGGTCCGCACCCGCACGCCGGTCCGGCCGTCGAGCGGCGAAGCGTCGGTGACGTCGAAGCAGGTGCAGGTCGGGCAGACCAGGTTGCAGCGGCCGCACGACAGGCAGCGGTCGGCGTTGGCGTCCCAGAGCAGGTCGCCCTCCGCCGCCTCGAGCGCGATCGGCAGCCGCTCGGGAGCGAACTTGAGGTGCTGCGGGAAGGCCTCGAGGCGCACGCGGAGGCGCCGGCGCAGGGTCACGACCTCCTCGGCCGTCGCGGCCTCCATCGGCGTCACCTCGGTCAGCACGTCGCGCCCCCGGTTGGTCAGCACCTTGACCAGCAGCACGTCGCCGATGTCCCAGGCGTAGAGGTCGGCCGGGATCTCGTTGTCGAGGCTCCCCATGTCGCGGCAGAAGGCCTCGCCCAGGCAGGGGACCCAGCAGGCCAGCCCGACGATGAAGGCGCGGTCCAGCCGGTTGGTCACCAGCCGGTCGCGCGTTCCGGAGTCGTGGAACGCGCGCAGCACGCGCAGGCCGGTCAGGTCGCAGCCGTGGACGCCGAGCAGCGCCAGCGGGCGCTCGTCGGCCGGGGGGTCGAACGCGACCTCGCCGTCGTCGCCGCGGCGGAAGGTGAAGAGGACTTCGCGCTGCGGGGCGAGCAGGGCGCGAAGCGGCAGCATCGTCGTGGGATAATCCAGCGACACCGGGTCACCGGGGCGCAGTTCCTCCCACGCGTAGGTGTCGCCGCGCGGGGCCGGGCCAAGCACCCGGTAGTCCCGTTCGAGGCGTGCGACGAGTGCACCGAGGCGTTCGCGCGGAAGCCTGTAGACGTCTCGCTCCGTCACCTGGGGCTCCTCCTGTGGGCGGGGAGAGTGCGCATCCCTCGGCCGGGCTGCCCCCGAGGGGGCGCGATACACCGGCCGCACCGCGTGCTGCGGGGATCGAGGGGAGGGGGTAGGAAACGGATGAGCAAGCAGCGTGCCCGGCCGCCCGGAAGCGGCTCCGGCGAAGGGCGCCCGGCCTGCGCCCGTTCCCGCGGGGCAAAGTCGCCGCGCGCTTCGGTTAGCCGAACCCGGCCGGGGAATTTGCCCCAGCCCGCGGGGGATCCCGCGCAAGCCGGCCCCGCCGCGCCACCCCCGCCATTTACCCCGAGCGCGCTGATCGTCGTTCCCGACGAGGCCTTCGCGGCCCGGCTCGCGAGCCTCGCCCGCGACGCCGCGCTCGCCCCCGTGGTGGCCCCCGACCTGGCCGCCGCGCGGTCGGCCCTGGCCCGCGAGCGCTGGGACGTGATGCTGGTCGATTCGGCCCTGCCCGACGGGTCGGGGCTGGAACTGCTGCGCGAGGTCCGCGCGCTGGCGCTCCCCACGCCCGTCATGCTGGTCACGCACGAGGCGCGGGTGGAGGAGGTGCTGCAGGCGCTCGACGCCGGGGCCGGGGCGATCCTGCCGCGGCGGGCGACGGCTGCGCAGTTGGGCGTGGCGATCGAGCGCGCCGCCTCGCTGGTCCGGGTCGAGGCCTTCCGCCGCCAGATCGAGGCGCGCTACCGGCAGGTCTTCGACCGCGCCCTCGACGCCGCCTTCCTGGTCGATCCCGACGGGGCGGTGGTCGAGGCCAACCTCGCCGCCTCGCGGCTCTCCGGCGTCGCCGCCCCGGCCGCCGGGGACGACTTCGCCGGGCTCTGGCCGGGCCCGGTCCGCGATGCGCTCTCCGCCTGGCTCGCGCAGCTTGCCCCGGACGAGGAAGACGGCGCTTCGAACGTGCTCGAACTGACGCTCGCGGCCGGTCCCTCGGACGGGCCGGGCGGCCCGGCGGACGGCTTCGAAGCGGTGCTCGAGCTGCGCGGCAGCGGCGTCCCGGGCACCGTCCCGCCGCTGCGCCACGTCCTCGTGCGCGACATCACCGAGCGCGAGCGGCTGGGGCGGCGCGCGCTGCACGCCGAGCGGCTGGCGGGCGTCGGCCGCCTTGCAGCCGACCTGGCGCACGAGTTGCGCAACGCGCTGGCCGGGATCGACGGCGTGCTGCAGGTGCTGCAGCATGACGCCGCGCTCCCCGCCTCGCGCCAGGAGATCCTCGGCGAGGCCCGCGACCGGATCGGCCGGACCCGCGAAGTCGTCTTCGACCTGCTGGCGTTCATGCGCCCGCTGCGGCTGGCCCGGCTGGCGTGGCCGGCCGGCGTCGTGCTCGACGCGCTGGCCGAGGCGGTGGCCGGCCACCCGGAGGCGGCTGGCGTGGCGATCGAGCGCGCCGACCGCTGCCCGGTGGGACTGTCGGTCGAGGTCGACGCCTCCCACCTGCGGCTCGCGGCGCGCAACCTGATCCTCAACGCGGCGCAGGCGATGGGCGGCCGCGGCCGGCTCGAGATCGGCGCCGAGCGGCGCGGCCAAGAGGTCTGGTTCGCGTTTCAGGACGAGGGGCCGGGGGTTGCGCCCGGGCTGGCCGAGCGGGTCTTCGAGCCGTTCTTCACGACCCGCGGCGAGGGGACCGGGCTGGGCCTGGCGATCGCGTCCAGCATCGTCGAGAGCCACGGCGGGCGGCTGTTCCTCGAGCCGTCGCGGCGCGGCGCGCGCTTCGTGATCGCGCTTCCCCTGGCCGGGCCCGCGGCGCCCGGCCGCCGGGATGTGGTTTGATGGGCCGCCCCTGACCCGACGCCCCGAGGAGAGCGTCCCCGATGCCGGCCGAGAAGATCCTCCTGGTCGACGACGAGAAGCTCGTCCGCTGGTCGCTGCGCGAGCGCCTGACCTCGGAGGGGTTCGAGGTCGACGAGGCCGAGAACCTCGCCGCGGCCGAGCGCCGGATGGCGGCCGACTTCTACGACCTGGTGCTGCTCGACCACCGGCTCCCCGACGGTTCGGGCCTCGACCGGATCGCGCCGATCGCGCGCGACTTCCCCGAGTCGGCGGTGATCATGCTGACCGCCTACGGTACGGTGGAGGGGGCGGTCCGCGCGATCAAGGCCGGGGCCAACGACTACCTGACCAAGCCGATCGACGGCGACGCGCTGGTGGCGGTCGTGCGCCGGGTCCTCGAGACGACGCAGCTGCGGCGCGAGCTGCGGCGGCTCAAGGAGGACCAGAAGAAGGTCCACGGGCCGGCCAACCTGGTGGGGCGCTCGCCCGCGATGCGTGCGGTCTTCGACGTCGTGAGCAAGGTCGCCGGCTCGGCGGCCTCCACCGTGCTGCTGACCGGCGAGTCGGGCTCGGGCAAGGATGTCGTGGCCAAGGCGATCCACTACGCCTCCGACCGCGCCGACCGCCCGTTCATGAACATCACCTGCACGGCGGTCCCGGCCACGCTGCTGGAGTCCGAGCTGTTCGGCCACGAGCGCGGCGCGTTCACCGACGCGCGGGTCGGCAAGAAGGGGCTGCTCGAGCTGGCCGACGGCGGGACCGCATTCCTGGACGAGATCGGCGACATGCCGCCGCCGCTGCAGGCCAAGCTGCTGCGCTTTCTCGAGGACAAGTCGTTCAAGCGCGTCGGCGGTACGCGCGACATCCAGGTCGACGTGCGGATCATCGCCGCGACCAACCGCGACCTGGCCGAGGCGGTGCGGACGAAGCAGTTCCGCGAGGACCTCTACTACCGGATCAACGTCGTCCCGATCGCGCTGCCGCCGCTGCGCGACCGCAAGGGGGACGTGCCACTGCTCGCGCAGCACTTCGTGCTTCACTTCAACCGCGAGTTCAAGAAGAACGTCGAGGGGTTTTCGCGCCGCGCGCTGGCCGCGCTGGAGCGCTACGGCTGGCCCGGCAACGTGCGCGAGATGCGCAACGTGGTCGAGCGGATGATGATCCTCGAGCCCTCGGGCACGCTGCACCTCGAAGACCTGCCGTCCGAGATCCGCGGCGAGCCGGGGGCGGCGAGCGAGACCGAGCGGGCCTTCCGGCTCCCGCCCGGAGGGGTCGAGCTCGAGGAGGTCGAGCGGACGCTCGTCCGGCAGGCCCTGACCCGAGCCGATGGCAACCGGACCCACGCGGCGCGGCTGCTCGGGGTCTCCCGCGACACGCTGCGATACAAGCTCAAGAAGTTCGGCCTGGCCGGCTCCGCGTCCGGTCCGGAGCCGGACCAGGTCGAGCCGGGCGCGTGAGCGAGGCGCGGGACGAGCGCGTTCGGCGGCGCAGCCGGCCGGAGGGTCGGCCCGGCGCGTCCGGCGGTTCGCCGCAGCCCGCGCGGTGCCCTATCCTCTCCCCATGACCCCACGCACCCGCCGTCGCCTGCTGTTCGGCGCGGCCGCCCTGGCGGCGGTCGTCACCCTCGCGCTCGCCGCCGGGCTCCCGGGACGCGGCACCTATCGCTATCTGAACGTCTTCCAGGAGGTCTGGGGGCTGACCCGCGCCAACTACGTCGAGCCGGTCAACGAGGCCGAGCTGCTCGAAGGGGCCTACCGCGGGATGCTGGCCTCGGTCGACGCGGTCAGCGCCTACCTCGAGCCGGGCGAGGAGAAGCTGCTGGCCGCGGCCGAGCCGGCCGGCGCGCTCGGGATCGAGCTGCTGCCGGCGGGCGGGATCCCCGTCGTGGTCCGGGTCGAGCCGGGTTCCAGCGCCGAGAAGCAGGGGATCGTCGTCGGCGACCAGGTCTGGAAGATCGGCGGGAAGAGCACGCGCCTCGTCGCCTGGCCGGTGCTGCGCCGGATGGTGCGCGGGACCCCGGGATCGACCGTCGACCTCGAGGTGCTCGACTCCCGGAAGTTCGACATGAACACCCGCACGCTGACCTTCGAGGGGGGCGCGCGGAAGGGGTTCACGCTCGACCGGCTCGAGGGTCCGGTGCTGGCGCTGCGATTGGCCGACCCAGCGGCGGTCGCCCCGGACGCGCTGCGGGCCGAACTCGCCGCGGCGCGGACCGCCGACCCCTCGGCGCCGCTGCTGGTCGACCTGCGCGGCGCCGCGGGCCTCGCGCCCCGCGAGCTGGTCCGCCTTTCCGGCGTGCTGCTGCCGGGCGGGGAGCTGGTAAAGCTTGCCGCGCGCGGCGGAGCCGAGGAGGTCGTGAGAGCCCCCGACCTGCCGCGCGCCGAGTTCCCGGCCAAGCTGTTCGTGCTGGTCGACGGCACGACCGCGGGGACCGGCGAGGCGGTCGCGGCGCTGCTGCAGGAGCGCGCCAACGGCGTGCTGATCGGCCGGCCAACCTACGGCCTGGCCGGCCTGCCCGAACTGATCCCGCTCTCCGGCGGCGGGCACGTCCTGCTCTCGACCCGGCAGATGCGGGCCCCCTCCGGCGCCAGCTGGTCGGAGAAGGGGCTGGAGCCGGCGAAGATCCTGACCCCCGGCCAGCAGGTCGCGAAAGCCACCGATCCACTGCTCGAGACCGCCCTCCGCTGGATCCGCGAGGGGGCACCGATGAACGCCGCCCGTCCCGCGGCCTGAGCCGGCCCCGGAACCTATATTCGCCCCGAGGGGCCCCCGCTCGGGGGCGCGCGGGGTTGCCGTGCTCGACGTGCTCGAGATCCAGGAGGAGGCCGGCCGCGGCGCCATCGGCGTCGTCTACCGGGCCCGCGACCGCCGCACCGGCGAGACGGTGGCGGTCAAGATCTTCGGCGGGCTGACCGGACCGCCCGGCGACCCGGCCCGGTGCGAGGCGCAGAAGCAGCGCTGGCGCCGCGAGGCCGACCTGCTGCAGAGCCTCTCGCACCCCAACATCGTCGCGGTTCGCGGCTGGATTCTCGACGGCGACCAGGCCGGCCTGATCACCGAGTTCGTGGAGGGTGGATCGCTCGAGCGGCTGCTCGAGGAACGCGGCGCGCTGCCGGTCGAGCAGGCGCTGACGATCGTCTCGCAGGCCGCGCGCGCGCTGGCCTTCGCCCACGGCCGCGGGATCGTGCACCGCGACGTCAAGCCGGCGAACCTGCTGCTCGACGCGGACGGGACGGTCAAGGTGACCGACTTCGGCCTCGCTGCCGCCCCGCCCGAGGGGGAGCCGGGCGTGCTCGAAGGGACGCCCGCGTACATGGCGCCCGAACAGCTCGAGGGCCAGCCGGGCGACGCGCGCTCGGACGTCTACGCGCTCGGCGCGGTGCTCTACCGCTGCCTCACCGGGCGCCTGCCGCACCGCGCGTCGTCGGTCCGCGAGCTGGCGCACCGCGTGCTGCACGAGGAGCCGGAGCCGCCCTCGCGCTGGCGCCCCGGCCTCTCTCCGGAGCTCGAGGCGGCCTGCCTGACCGCGCTGGCGCGGCGCCCCGAGCAGCGCTTCGAGAGCGGGATTGCCTTCGCGCGGCGGCTCGAGGAGATCGTCGTGCCGCCAGGCGCGCCCGCGGCCGAGGTCCACCCACCGCAGCGCACGCTGCGAGAGCGCGCGCTCGAGCGGACCTGGAGCCCGGAACGGCGGCACGCCGCCTCCGGCCCGTGGCTGGCCAGCGCACTCGTGGTGGCGGTCGCGGTCCTCGGTGCCGCGTGGTGGATGCGGCCCGCGGTCGCGCCGCCGCTCGACCGGCGGGTCGGACTGACCCATGCCGTCGTTCCCGCAGGGTTCCCACCGGCCCCCGCCCCGCGGTCCGAAGCGCTCGAGGCGTCCGCGGCGCTGGAAACAGGCCCGGCCCGGCCCGAGCCGCCCGATCCGGCCGAGCCGATCGCCCTGGCGCGCGCATCCGCCGGCGCGGCCTTCGAGCCGCCGTCGCGCCCGGCCCCGGCCGAGGCGGCCTGGAAGCTGACCGACGTGCGCCCGCTGCCGGCGGCTCGCGGCGAGGTCGAACTGCAGCACGGCCTGCGGGACGGCGTGCTCGAGGTGCGGATCGACGACCGGCGCGTGGTCCGGCAGGCGCTCGCTGCGCCGCGTCCGGGTCGCGACGCGATCGGCCGGGCCAGCTTCGAGGTCCGCCCGGGGATCCGCCGCGTCTCGGTCCGGGTGCGCTCGCGGGCCGAGAGCGTCGACACCGAGTCGCTCTGGCTCGGGGAGTGGGCGGAGCACGGGACGCGGACCCTGCGTTTCACGCTCGCGCGCGAAGGGAACGTCTGGCGGCTGCAGGACGGCTCCTGAGCGCCCGCGGCGGCCGGGTACGGGAAAGCGGCGCCGCCTCCCTCTACAATCTCCGCCTCGCGACGAAGGGACCCCGATGCGCCGACCGACGCTCCTCGTGCTCGCCGCCCTCGCCGGGGCGCTCCCGGCGCCGGCGGCCGCCTCCCGCCCCGCCCCCGCGCCACCGGGGGTGAAGGACCTGGCCCGCGCCTACGTCGACTTCCTCGAGGCGCAGGACCTGGCGGCGGCGGGCCGGACCCGCGAGGCCCGCGCGCGGCTGGAGGCGATCCTCGCGCGCGATCCCGCCGCCGCGACGGTGCGTCCCGTGCTGGCGCGGCTCTGCCTGCGTGACGGCGACCTGGCCTGCGCGACCGAGCAGGCCCGGCGCGCGATCGAGGTCGATCCCGCCGACGCCAGCGCGCACAAGGTCCTGGCGGAGATCGAGATCGCGGCCTACCAGGGCTCGACACCATCCGACCGGAGGGCGCTCGAAAGGGCGCTGTCGCACCTCGCCCGCGCGGCCGAGGCCGATCCGCGCGACGCCGGGACCTGGATCGCCTGGGTCCGCGTGCTCGGGGCCGAGGGGCGCTTCGCGGAGGCGGAAGAGGTGACGCGGCGCGCGGCGGCCACCCCGGGCTTCGACGCCAGCCCGCTCTGGCTCGCCCTGGCGCGCGTGATGCTGGCACGCGGCGAGACCGACCGCGCGATCGCCCTGCTCGAGCGCGTCGACGCCAGCGGCCGCGCCGCGGTGCCGCTGCTCGAGACGCTGGCCGACCTGAAGGGGAACCGGCGCGATTTCGCGGGCCAGGTCGTGGTGATCGAGAAGCTGCGGGCGCTGAAGCCGGACGACCCGCTGGTCGCGCAGCGTCTGGGCGAGGCCCGCCTCGAGCTGGGTGACGCCTACGGCGCGCTCGAGCCGCTCGAAGCCGCGCTGGCCGACAATCCGACCGACCCGATTCTCCGGCGCAACCTGGCGCGGGCGCTGGTGCGGCTCGGACGCGGCGCGGAGGCGCTGACCCTGCTCGAGAACATCCCCGACGTCTACCGCTCTCCACCCACGCTGCTGGTCTGGGCCCAGGCCGCCGAGCAGGCCCGGCGCTACAGCGAGGCAGCCGACCGGCTGGACCAGCTGATCGACGGGCTGCAGCCTGCGGACCGCTCCTCCCTCGGGCCGACCTTCAGCCTGCGCGAAGCGCGGAACCGCGTGCGCGCCGACCAGCCGGCCCGCGCGCTGGAGATCCTCGCGACGCTGCCGCCCGAGCCCGCGGTGCTGAGGCTGCGGCTCGAGACGCTCGACGCGGTCGGGCGTCCGACCGAGGCCGACGCGCTGCTCGAGGCGCAGCGCGCCGCGGCGCCCGGATCCGGCGTCGTCGTCGCGCTGGACGTGGACCGCGTGGCGCGCGGCGGCGCCGGGCGCGAGAACGCGGCGCTCGAACGCGGGCTGGCCGACCTGCGCGGCGCCCCCGACCGTGCGGTGAACGCGGCAGCGGCGGCTGGCTGGCTCGTGGCCTGGGGCCGCGCGCCGCTCGCGGCGAAACTGCTCGACGCCGTCGGGCTCTCCGGGAGCCCCGCTCCCGAGGTGATGCGGGCGCGCGCCGCGGTGCTCCACGCGGCCGGTAGAACCGGCGAGGCGGAAGCGGCCTACCGGCAGCTGCTCGAGACCGCCCCCGACGACGCCGGCGCACTGAACGACCTGGGATTCCTCCTGGCCTCGCAGCGCCGCTCGCTCGACGAGGCCGTGGCGATGCTGCGCCGCGCGGTCGACCAGCAGCCCGACGAGCCGGCCTTCCTCGACAGCCTGGGCTGGGCGCTCTTCCAGAGCGGGCGGCCGCAGGAGGCGCTGGCCTTCCTGCAGCGCGCCGTGCGGCGCGCCGGCGAGCGCGACGAGCCGGAGATCCGGGAGCACCTCGGCGACGTCTACTTCGCGCTCGGACAGGCCGATCGCGCGGTGGCCGAGTGGCAGGCGGCGTTGGCGCTGGCCGAGGGGGACCGCCCCGACCTGCGCCGCAAGATCGACGAGACGCGCGGCGCCTCGAACATCCGCTGATGCGCGCCGGCCTTCGCCGCGCGGCGTGGCTGGCCGGGCTGGCGCTGCTCGCGGCCGGCTGCGCGGCGCGCCTCGCGGCGCCCGGGGAGCCGGGGCCAGGCGCTCCCTGCCGCGAGGGGTTCTACCGCGGGAAATACGCGCCGGGTGCGGCCGCGCCCGAATCACCCCCGCCCGGGGCCGCCGGGCGCGGCCCGCGCGCGTTCCGCGCTTCGGTGCGGCGCTGCGCCGACGGCGCGCTGCTGGTGGAATTGCGCGGCGCGGTCGGCGGTGCGCAGCTGCTGGCGGCGGTCCACGACGGCCGGGTCCGGCTGGTGCTGTCCGGGGAGCGCACGGTGATCGACGGCGACGACTCGCCCGCCCTGTGGGAGCGCTGGACGGGACTGCCGATCAGCGGCGCACTGCTGGCCGCTGCGCTCGACGGGGTGGCCGCCGGGGCGACCGAGCGCGAGGCGGCGGGCTGGCGCGTCAGGGTCCAGGCCGGCGCGGCAGGGGAGTCGTTCCCGGCCCGCGCCGACGCGGCGGGTCCGGGCGGCGCGCGGTTGGAACTGGTCCGGCAGTCTGAGCGCCCGGCGCGCGAGGCGTTCGCCTGGCCGGAGGTCCCGGCGGGGTTCCGGCTCGTCGGGGAGCCGGGGGGGGGCGCGTGAACGGGTCCGCCGTCACGGCCTCGGCGCCACGCCAACTGGCGGTCCGAGCCTTCGGGAAGCTCAACCTGGCGCTCGAGCTGCTGGGGCCGCGGCCCGACGGCTTCACCGAGATCGCGACCGTCTTCCAGACGATCGACCTGTTCGACACGATCGTCCTGCGGACCGACCCCGGGTCCCCTGGGGCGCTGACGCTCGAGACCGCCGGCCCCGAGCCCTGCGCACCCGCCGACAACCTCGCCTGGCGGGCGGCCCGGGGCTGGCTCGAACGCGCGGGGGATCCGTTCGGGGTCGCGCTGCGTCTGACCAAGGAGCTGCCGGCGGGGGCCGGGCTGGGGGGCGGCTCGGCCGACGCGGCCGCGGTGCTCTGGGCCCTGGACCGGGTCGCCCCGGTCCCGCTCGGAGCGGGGGCGCTGGCGGACCTCGCGGCCGGGCTGGGGGCCGACGTCCCCTACCTGCTGGAGGGCGGGCTCGCGCTCGGCACCGGCCGAGGGGACCGGATCGAGCCGCTCGACGACCTGCCCCCCCAGGCGATCGTCGTCGCCTGGCCGGGGTTCGGGCTCTCGACCGCCGCCGTCTACCGCCGCGCCCGGGCCGGATTGACGGCCACCGGCGACGCCTCTAAGATGCGCCGGTTCCTGAGCCGGCTGAAGCCGTCCGAGAACGCCATCCCCGCTCCCTTCAACGACCTGTACCCCGCGGCGGCTGAACTCGCCCCGGCGGTGCAGCGTCTTGCCGGGAGGCTCTCCGCGCTTGGCGGCCGGGGCGGCATGACCGGCAGCGGCTCCGCCGTCTTCGGCCTGTTCCCGGACGGGCCGGCCGCGGCGGAGGCGGCAAGGCGGCTGCAGGACGAGGAACCCGGGGCGTGGGTCCGCGCGGCGCGCACGCTGCCGCGGCGGGAACTCGCCGCGCGACGCCTCGTCGAGGACCCTGAGGGGAGGATCACGGCGCCATGAACATCACGGACATCCGGGTCTTTCCGGTCGATGAGGACAAGCTCAAGGCGTTCGTGACGATCGTGTTCGACGAGTGCTTCGTGGTCTCGGACATCAAGGTGATCCACGGGCCCAACGGCCTGTTCATCTCGATGCCCAGCAAGCGCCGCAAGAACGGCACCTTCCGAGACGTCGCTCACCCGCTGAACCAGGAGACGCGCCGGATGATCGAGGAGCGGATCCTCGCGCGCTACGGCGAGATGCTCGCCACCGGCGCGCAGCCGCGGCGTCCGCGTGCGCCCCGCGAGGCGGTCGAGGACGAGGCCGACCGGGCGTTCCGCGAGGGCGACACCTCCCACGCGCTGCCGCCGGCCGCCGGGCCGCACGGGGCGCACCCCGCCGCGCCCGGGGCCTGAGCGGCCGGGCGCCCGCAGGAGATCCGACGTGATCCCGTTCGCCGAGATCAAGGTCTTCGGAGGCACCGCGCACCCGGCGCTGGTCAAGGAGATCTGCGACTACCTCGGCGTCCCGCCCGGCTCGCTGCAGGTCGACCAGTTCAGCGACGGCGAGTGCCACGTCCAGATCCTCGAGAACGTGCGCGGGGCGGACGTCTACGTCATCCAGCCGACCAACCCGCCGGCCGAGAACCTGCTCGAGCTGCTGCTGCTGGTCGACGCCTTCAAGCGCTCGTCGGCCGAGCGGATCACGGCCGTGATCCCGTACTTCGCCTACGCCCGCCAGGAGCGCAAGGACAAGCCGCGCGTCCCGATCAGCGCCAAGCTGGTCGCCGACCTGATCGTCGCCGCGGGGGCCGACCGCGTGCTGACGATGGACCTGCACGCGCCGGCGATCCAGGGCTTCTTCAACGTGCCGGTCGACCACCTCTATGCGATGCCGGTCTTCATCCGCCAGATCGAGCGCTGGAACCTGCCGGACCTGACGATCGTCTCGCCCGACGCGGGCGGCGTGGAACGGGCGCGGATGTACGCCAAGCGCTGCAAGGCCGAGCTGGCGATCATCGACAAGCGCCGCAGCGCGCCCAACGTCGCGGAGTCGGTCCAGGTGATCGGCGACGTCGAGGGACGGCACTGCGTGATCACCGACGACATCGTCGACACCGCCGGGACGCTGTCCGGCGCGGTCAAGGCCCTGCAGGCTGCAGGTGCCGCGTCGGTGCGCGGCTGCTTCACGCATCCCGTACTGTCGGGGCAGGCGATCGAGCGGCTGATGGACAGCCCGATCACCGGCATCGCCGTCACCAACACCATTCCGCTCGACGAGACCCGGCGTTCCTGCGAGAAGATCGAGGTCCTCTCGGTGGCACCGCTCCTGGGCGAAGCGATCCGCAGAACGCACACCAACTCGTCGATCAGTTCACTGTTCGTCTAGGAAGACAGACGCGACACGGAAGGACAGGACCGCCATGAGCCAAGTCGTGAATCTCGAAGTCGTACCGCGCGAGGAATTCGGCAAGAACGCCGCCGGCCGGGCCCGGCGCTCCGGCTTCGTGCCGGCCGTCGTCTACGGCGGCGGGCGCGAGCCGCAGGGCGTGCTGGTCGATCCGCGCCAGCTCGAAGGCGTGATGCACAGCGAGCGCGGACTCAACACGCTGATCCACCTCAAGATCGGCGACCGCGACCTCAAGCGGATGGTGCTGATCCGCGAAGTCCAGCGCCATCCCGTGACGGAGCGGGTCACCCACGCCGACTTCGTCCGCGTCGAGATGGACAAGAAGATCGAGGTTGCGATCCCGGTCCACGTCCTCGGGATCCCGATCGGCGTCAAGAGCGAGGGCGGGATGCTCGAGATCGTGAACCGCTCGGTGCTCGTGCGCTGCCTGCCGGGCGAGATCCCCGAGTCCATCGACCTCGACGTCAGCGACCTGCACAGCAACCAGCACATCTCGGCCGTCGACGTCGCGCTGCCGGCCGGCGTCGAGCTGGCGGCCCACCCCCACGACGTCATCGTGACGATCCTCGGCAAGCAGGGCGAGGAAGAGGCCAAGCCGGCGGAAGCCGAGGCGGCCGCGGCCCCCGCGGCGCCGGAGACGGCCAAGCCGGCGGCGAAGTCGGGCGGCAAGGCCGAGGGCAAGAAGGACTAGCCCACTGTCCGGGAACGCCGTCCCCGGCGGCTGCCGCGCGGCGGCCGCCGCCCGCCCGTGATCGCGGTCGTCGGCCTCGGCAATCCCGGGGCCGAGTACGCCGGCACGCGCCACAACGTCGGGTACGCGGCGGTCGAGCTGCTGGCCGGGCGGCACCGGATCGAGCTCGGACGAACCCGCCATCGGGCCCGCTTCGGGACCGGGCGGATCGCCGGTCAGGCCGTGCTGCTGGCCGAGCCGCTGACCTTCATGAACCTGTCGGGGGAGGCGGTCCGGCCGCTCCTGGCCTACCACGGCATCGACCCGGCGGGGGAGCTGGTCGTGATCCACGACGAGGCCGACCTCGAGCCGGGGACCGTGCGGATCAAGCAGGGGGGCGGGATCGCCGGCCACAACGGCCTCGAGTCGCTGCTCGCGCACCTCGGCTCGAACGACTTTCTGCGGGTCCGGATCGGGATCGGGCGGCCGGCCGGCCGGCCCGAGAGGATGGCCGACTGGGTCCTGTCGCGGCCCGCGCCGGTCGAGGCGCCGCTGGTCGAGGAGTCGATCGCCGCGGCGGCCGACGCCGTCGAGGCGATCCTGCGCGACGGCCCGGCCCGGGCGATGGGGGCCGTCAACCGCCGTCCCTGAGCCCCCGGGCTCGGCGCGCCCGCGCCCCTTTGGCGGGGGCGGGGGGGGCGTGCTAGAGTTCCCCGCTTTTTGCCCACATCCCCTCGCCCCGCGGTTCGACCCGGGGCCACAGGCCAGGAGGGAAACACGATGCGTCGCTACGAGATGGTTCTCGTGGCGGCCCCCACGGTCCCGGAAGAGGACCACGACCAGCAGGTCACCGCCTTCGAGCAGCTGATCGCCGAGCGCGGCGGCACGGTGCTGAAGGTCGACCGGTGGGGCCGCCGCAAGCTCGCTTTCCCGATCAACAAGTTCCAGGAGGGGAACTACAGCCTCCTGCTGTACGACGCCGAGCCCGAGGTGGAGAAGGAGTTCGTGCGTCGGTTGAAGCTGACCGACACGGTGCTCCGCTTCCTCTCGGTTCGTGCGGACCACGAGAAGGTGCCGACCGCCGAAGAGAAGGTGGCCCTCGAGGAGGCGCGTCGCGAGCACCTGCGCCGCGCGGCCGAGCGCGCCGCGCTCGGTGATGCCGCCGACGCCCTGGCCGCCGCGGCCGAGACGGTGCCCGGCGGCGAAGCCGAGGTCGCCCGCTTCGACGAGGACGCATTCGAGGACGACGACTGGGACGGCGGTCCCCGCCGCAACCGGGAGGACCTGCCGTGACCGTCCAGAGAAAGGCGCGCGGCCGCCGCTTCCTGTTCAAGCGCCGCAAGTACTGCAAGTTCTGCGAGTCCAAGGTCGACGTGATCGACTACAAGGACCTGCGCACGCTCCAGAACTACATCCCCGAGCGGGCCAAGATCCTGCCGCGCCGCGTCTCGGGCACCTGCGCCAAGCACCAGCGCCAGCTCGGCCTCGCGATCAAGCGGGCCCGGCACCTGGCGCTCCTGCCGTACGTCGCGGACTGAGCGGAGGAGACGGCGATGCAGATCATCCTTCGCGAGGACGTGCCCCATCTCGGCCGCCGCGGCGACATCGTCAAGGTCGCCGACGGCTACGCCCGCAACTACCTGCTTCCCAAGCGGCTCGCCTACCTGGTGACCCCCGGGATCAGCAAGCAGATCGAGACCGAGGGCCGCGCCCGGACCGCCCGCGACGCCCGCGAGCGCCGCGACGCTGAGTCGCTGGCCCAGCAGTTGCGCGACGTGCAGGTGCTGCGGTTGTTCCGCAGGGCCGGCGAGACGGGCGTGTTCTACGGCTCGGTCACTGCGGCCGACATCGCCGAGGCGCTGGCGACCCGCGGCTTCACGGTCGACAAGCGCAGCGTCCGGCTCGACGATCCGATCAAGAAGCCGGGCACCTACCGGGTCCCGATCCACGTCTTCCGCGACGTCAACGTCGAGCTGGTCGTGGAGGTCGAGCCGGAGGACGCCGCGGCGACGCCGTGAGCACTCCGGCCAGGGCTCCGGGTGGGAAGCGCGAGCCGGGCGGCACGAAGGCGCCCGTCCGGCTCGACGCCTCCCAGATCGGGCGCGGACTCGCGGCCGCGGCGGCGGGCTGGCTGCTGCCCGGGCTCGGGCATTGGGTCGTCGGCGCGCGCGGCAAGGCGCTGGTCTTCTTCGCGATCGTTACCGCCACGATCACGACCGGCTTCGCCCTGGGTGGGAACCTCTCGGTGGTCGATCCCCGGACGCCGGTGATCTCCCGGCTGCAGGTTGCGACCAACCTCGCGCTGGGCCCGGTCGAGCCGGTCATGCGCGCCGTGCTGTACGGCTCGCTCGCCTACCGCGGCGATGAGTCGTTCGTCCCCGGCCCGCAGCGCCGGGCGCTCGAACTGCGCCGGGCGCGCGCGCTGGGGCGGCCCTTCAGCGCCTTCGGCACCACGTACCTGCTCACCGCCGGTCTGTTGAACATCCTGCTCCTGCTCGACGCGTGGGACATCGCGATCGGGCGGAAGTCCAGGGACTGAGCGCCGAGGCCGCCGTGCTGCTGCTGCTCAACCTGGTCTGGTTCGCCACGCTGGTGAGCGTCTTCTTCGCGACGCTCGCCGGGCGGAAGGAACGCCGTCTCAAGCTGGGGCTCACCATCTGGGGCGCGATGGTGGTCGGCAGCGTCGTGCTCGCGCTGCTCATGGCCCCGATCAGCTGAGGCGGGCCGTGGCCGGCAACCTCTCGGCCTCCCCGGTGCCCGGCGCGGGTGCCGCTCCGCGCTGGCGCCTGGCGCTGCCCCTCGGGCTGATGGCGGCGATCGCGGCGGCGTCGCACGCCCCGCTCCCGGTCGGGCTCCCCGGACCGAGCGACAAGCTGGTTCACGCCGCCGTCTTCGGCCTGCTCGCGGCGCTCTGGTTCTGGGCGCGCCGCGACGGCTCCGGGGACCGCCGCGCGGCGCTGGCCGCGGCCGCGCTGGCGACGGGGTGGGGCGCGCTCGACGAGCTGCACCAGTCCTTCGTGCCGGGGCGCGCCGCGGACGGGCTCGACCTGCTGGCCGACGCGGCCGGCGCCATCGCGGGCGCGCTGGCGGCTCGGGCGGCGGCGCGAGCGCGCGGAGCCTGAGGCGGCGCGATGCGGAACGTCATCGTCACCCAGAGCGTCTCGCACGCCACGCTGCTGATGCAGGCGATCGGGGCGCCGCCGGCCGACCTGCTGTTCGTCGTCGAGTCGGTCGAACTGGAGCGCTACCTCAAGCGCAAGGGCTGCGGCGTCGTGCGCGGTTCGCTGCGCTCGCGGGAGATCTACCGCCAGGTCCTGCCGGCCCAGCTGCTGGTGATCTCGCTGCGCGACGTCCGGCGGCTGCGCGGCGTGCTCGAGGCGGTCGGGCGCGAGCGGGGCGACACGCCGGTCCTGGTGCTGTCGGTCCCTCCGCTCGAGACGCTCCCCGTCGACCCCGCGGCCTACCCCTGGGCCTTCTTCGTCCCGGTCGCGTCGCAGTTCCAGGCTGCCGTCAAGACCGACATGAGGCTGGCCCGGGCGCGGGTCCGGGTGCGCCGCCTGCGCGAGGTGGTGGGGGACAACACCCGCGCCCTGATCCTGCTGCAGGACGATCCCGATCCGGACGGCATCGCCTCCGGGCTGGCCCTGCGCACGCTGCTCGGGCGCAACCGCAGCTCGATGCCGATGGCCTCGTTCGGCAAGGTGACCCGGCCCGAGAACATCGCGATGCTGAAGGTGCTCGACATCGAGATCCGCGAGATCGGGCCGGAAGATCTCGCGAGCTGGGACCGGGTCGTGATGGTGGACGTCCAGCCGCCGCACCTGCGCCGGCCGCTGCCGAGGGTCGACGCGGTGGTCGACCACCACCCGGCGCAGACCTCGTACGATGCCCGCTACATCGACGTCCGCAATCACTACGGCGCGACCGCCACGATCCTGCTCGAGTACCTCCGGGCCGAGGGGATCAAGGTCAACGAGCGGCTGGCGACCGCCATGCTCTACGCGATCCGCACCGATACGCTGCTGCTCGACCGCCCGGTGACCGACGCCGACATCGAGGCCTTCACCTATCTCTACGCGCGGGCCAACATCAACTGGATCCGGAAGATCGAGCGGCCCGCCCTGCCGCGCGAAACGCTCGTCTCGTTCGCCGAGGGGCTGCGGACCGCGCGGATCGAGGACAAGGTGCTCTTCAGCCACCTCGGTCCGGTCATGCGCGAGGACATCGTCCCGCAGCTGGCCGACTTCTGCCTGCAGGTCGAGGGGGTCGACTGGTCGGCCGTCTCGGGCGTCTTCGAGAACGAGCTGATCATCTCGGTACGGAACGTCGGGTTCGTGCAGAAGGCCGGGACCGCGGTCAAGTCGGCCTACGCCGAGTTCGGCTCGGCCGGCGGGCACCGTTCGATGGCGAAGGCGGTCCTGCCGCTGGTGCGGCTGCCGCTCCCGCCGGGTCCCGAGCTCTACCGGCTGCTCGAGGACCGGCTGCTCGGCGTACTGCGCGGCGCGTCGCCTTCCGGCAACGGCTGAGCCGCGCCCCCCGCGGCGCCCTTGCTGGCGACCTTCAGGGCGTAGCCGCGCAGGACCGAGGTCTTCGACGGCGAGCGGCTGGTCGCGACGGCCAGCACGTCGCCGGCGATCGCCGGTGCGGCGACCACGCGCTGCTCCTCCCCCAGGTCGATCCGTCCAGCGGATCGCCCCTCGACCAGGTCGAAGAAGAGGATCGTCGGCGCGGTCGAGGGCTGCAGCGCGGCAAAGACCCTCCAGCGCACGGGCGTCGTCTCGAGCCGGTGGCCCGCGCGGGCCCGCCAGACGAGGTGGCCGTTCCGGGACTCGAAGGCGTAGAGGAAGGTATCCCAGCTGGGGACCAGGACCAGTGGCGGCGCGAACAGCGGCGCGGCCGAGACGGGCCCGCCGAGGCGCTGCTCCCAGTCCAGCGCGAAGCGCATCGTGCCCTGGCGCAGCGGACGCACGCGCCAGGCCGCGACGCCGCGCTCGCGGGCCGCGACCGCCACTCCGTCCGTGACCGCGACCGTCGAGGGCTCGATCCCGCGCGGGGCGTTGCGGCGCGGCAGCGCGCCGATCCGGGCTGCCCGCCGCTCGGGGCCGATCGCGGCGATGACCTCGCCCTCGATCCGCACCAGCGGCGGCGCGATCTCCTGCTGCATCTCGATCGTGCCGGTCCGGGCCGCCGCGGCGTCGAAGACGGCGATCCGCCCCCGCGGCAGCGGGACGTACCAGTGCGCGCCGTCGCCGGCGCGGGCCGGCATCGCGAGCGGCGGGCCGACGGGCGGCTCCTCCAGCGGCGCGGCGGCGAGCGCGGCGCCGCTGGAGGGAGAGAACAGCTCGAAGCGCGCCGACCCGTCCCCCTCCACGCCGGCCCAGGCGAGCGGGAAGGGATCGTTCAGCGCGACCGGGGCGGCGGGAAGGGGGGCGGACTCGAGCCCGCTGACGGCCCGCCCCTCGCGGCGCCAGGCCAGGGAGCCGTCCGCGCCGCGCCGCGCCTCCAGCGCGCCACTGACCGGGACCAGGAAGAGCGCCTCTGGCGCGGCGCCGGGTGCCGCCGCGCCCCCCGCCGCGGGGAGCGCGCGCAGTGCGCCACTCGCCATCCCGTCGAGTTCGATCGTCCAGGCCTCGGTCGCTTCCACCGTCGGGACCCCGGAGGGACCGGCGGCGCGGCCGGGGGAGACGGCGAGGGCGATAGCCAGGACGAGCGTCGCAAGGCTGGGGCGCGGGACGGGCGCGAACATCGGCGAAGGTTACCCCGGAACCCCCGCGCGGGGGCGCGCCGCCGCGCGTGCCGTAGAATGCGGGGCTCGCGCCCTTCCCGGAGGATCGTCGTGCCCGCCCGCTACCAGACGCTTCGCGGCTTCCGTGACCTGCTGCCGGGCGAGACCGAGCACTGGCAGCGCCTCGAGGCCGGGGCGCGCGAGCTGTTCCGCCGCTACGCCTTCCGCGAGATCCGCCCGCCGCACCTCGAGGCGACCGAGCTGTTCGTGCGCTCGGTGGGCGAGGCGACCGACATCGTCGGGAAGGAGATGTTCACGATGGACGCCGGCGAGGGGGAAACGGTGACTCTCCGGCCGGAAATCACCGCCTCGGTCTGCCGCGCCTACGTCCAGAACGCGCTCGACCGGGCCGGGCTGTCGCGCTTCTTCTACATCGGGCCGGCCTTCCGCAAGGAGCGGCCGCAGAAGGGGCGGCTCCGGCAGTTCCACCAGGCGGGGGTCGAGGTGCTGGGCGAGGCCTCGCCCGAGACCGACGTCGAGGTGATCGCGGTCGGGGTGGACCTCGTGACGCTGGCGGGCGTGAAGGAGTGGCGCCTGCTGCTCAACAGCATCGGCGACCCGGCCTGCCGGCCGGCCTACCGCGCGGCGCTGGTCGCCTTTCTCGAGGCGCGGCGGGAGCTGCTCTGCGGCGAGTGCCAGGACCGGATCGAGCGCAACCCGCTGCGCGTGCTGGACTGCAAGAAGGAGCCCTGCCAGGCCGCGACGGCCGGAGCGCCGGCGACGGTCGACCACCTCTGCGAAGCCTGCCGCGAGCACTTCGCCGGCGTGCGGCGCGGGCTCGACGCGCTCGACATCCGCTACGAGCTGACGCCGCGGCTGGTGCGCGGCCTCGACTACTACGTCCGCACCACCTTCGAGATCCAGGCCGGAGGGCTCGGCTCGCAGAACGCGGTGCTGGGGGGCGGCCGCTACGACGACCTCGTGCGGGAACTCGGCGGCGGCGACGTGCCGGCTGCTGATCGCCGCCGGCCGGGAGGGCGACCCGGCGCCCGCCGAGCTGGAGGTCTTCGTGGTGACGCTCGGGGAGCGGGCGCGCGAGTGCGCCCTGCCGCTGGTCCAGGCGTTGCGCGGGCAGGGGCTCGCGGTGAACTGGGACCCGGCAGGACGCGGCCTCGGCGGGCAGATGAAGCGCGCAGGGCGGTCCGGCGCGCGGTTCGCGGTGCTGGTCGGGGACGACGAGCTGGACCGCGGGAAGGCGACGCTGAAGGACCTCGCGAGCGGCGAGCAGGGCGAGGGGCCGCTCGACCCCTGCGAGTTGGCGCGCCTTGTGCGCGGGAAGATGGAGACGAGAGGATGAGCGGCGAGCGGCGGGAACGGACCTGGTGCGGCAGCCTGCGCCCGGAGCACGAGGGGCGGGCGGTCCGGCTGAACGGCTGGATGCACCGGCGGCGCGACTTCGGGGGGCTGGTGTTCGTCGACGTGCGCGACCGCAGCGGGATCGTGCAGGTCGTCTTCGACCCCGCGTCGGGCGCGCTGCACGAGCGGGCCGGCTCGCTGCGGCCCGAGACGTGCATGGAGATCGAAGGCGTCGTCGTCCCCCGCACTCCCGAGAACGTCAACCCGAAGATGGCGACCGGCGGGGTCGAGGTGCGGGCCGCGGCGCTCACCGTGCTCTCCGAGTCGGACGACCTGCCGCTGCAGCCTGCGGGGGTCCAGGTCCCCAGTGAGGAATCGCGCCTGACCTGGCGCTATCTCGACATCCGGCGCGAGGGGATGAGGGACGCGCTGGGCTTCCGCTCCGAGATGACGCGCGCGATCCGCGAGGTCCTGCACGGCGAGGGGTTCTGGGAGGTCGAGACGCCGATCCTGACCAAGTCGACGCCGGAGGGGGCGCGCGACTACCTCGTCCCGTCGCGGATCCACGCCGGGCAGTTCTACGCGCTGCCGCAGAGCCCGCAGCTCTTCAAGCAGCTGCTGATGATCGGCGGGATCGAGCGCTACTACCAGATCGCGCGCTGCTTCCGCGACGAGGACCTGCGCGCCGACCGGCAGCCCGAGTTCACGCAGGTCGACATCGAGATGGCGTTCGTCGACCGGGACGACGTGATCGCGGTGGTCGAGAAGATCTTCGACCGCGCGGCCGAGCTGGCCGGCTGGAGCGTGCGCTCGCCCTTCCCGCGGATGACCTGGCAGGAGGCGATGGATCGCTTCGGCGTCGATCGCCCCGACCTGCGCTTCGGGATGGAGATCCGGGACGTCACGCCCGCGGCCGGGGCCTCGGCCTTCACCGTCTTCCAGCGTGCGGTCGGGGAGGGGGGCGTCGTGCGCGGGCTCGCCGTCCCGGGCGGCGCGGCCTGGACGCGCAAGAAGGTCGACGGCGCGGAAGCGCGCGCCAAGGAGCTGGGCGCGGCGGGGCTGGTCTGGCTGAAGCGCGGCCCGGAGGGGGTCACGGGGCCGGCGGTCAAGGGGCTTGGCCCGGACGCGGCCACGGGGCTGGCTGCGGCGGTCGGCGCGGGGGAGGGAGACCTCGCGTTGCTGGTCGCGGGACCGCTGGCGATGGTGCGCGCGGTCCTCGGCCAGCTGCGGCTCGAGGTCGCGAAGGACGAGGGGCAGATCCCGGCCGACGCGCACGCGCTGACCTGGGTCGTCGACTTTCCGCTGGTCGAGTGGGACAAGGACGCGCAGCGCTGGTTCGCGATGCACCACCCGTTCACCTCGCCGCGGGTCGAGGACCTCGACCGGCTGGAGAGCGAGCCCGGCAGCGTGCTGGCGCGGGCCTACGACATCGTGCTCGACGGCACCGAGATCGGCGGCGGCTCGATCCGGATCCACCGCCCCGACGTGCAGTCGCGGATCTTCCGGCTGCTCGGGATGGACGAGGACGAGGCCCGGCGGCGCTTCGGCTTCCTGCTCGACGCGCTGCGCTTCGGCGCGCCGCCGCACGGCGGCCTGGCGCTGGGGCTCGACCGGATGGTCGCGCTGTTCCTGGGCCGCGACTCGATCCGCGACGTGATCGCCTTCCCGAAGACGACCTCGGCCTCGTGCCTGCTGACCGACGCGCCCTCGGCCGTGGACGCGCAGCAGCTCAGGGAGCTTCACCTGCGGGTGGAGTGAGCGGGGCGGGACCCTCGCCGATGATCGCGCTCACCAACGTCACCAAGCAGTACGGGCGGCGGGTGCTGCTAGTCGACGCCTCGTTCCAGCTCAACCCGGGCGAGAAGGTCGGGCTCGTCGGCCCCAACGGGGCCGGCAAGACGACGGTCTTCCGGATGATCGCGGGCGAGGAGGTGCCGGACCAGGGGGAAGTCGCGGTGCCCCGGCGCGTGACCGTCGCCTACCTCCGGCAGGACGCGGAGGCGATGGCGGGCCGCTCGGTGCTCGACGAGGCGATCGCCGGCAGCGGCCGGCTCGGGGACCTGCACCACGAGCTGGCCGGGCTCGAGCACGCGCTCTCCGACCCCGGCCGCGCGGGGGAGATCGACGCGATCCTGGCCCGCTTCGGCGAGGTGCAGGAGGAGTACCAGCAGCGCGGGGGCTACGAGCTGGAAGCCCGCGCGCGCGAGGTCCTCCACGGGCTCGGCTTCCGGGACGCGGCGATCGACGGCGACGTCGGCGCGCTGTCCGGCGGCTGGAAGATGCGCGTCGCCACGGCGAAAGTGCTGCTCGGCGACCCCGACGTCCTGCTGCTGGACGAGCCGACGAACCACCTCGACATCGAGTCGATCCTCTGGCTGGAGAAGTTCTTGGGACAGACGCGCGCGGCGCTGCTGATGACCTGCCACGACCGCGACTTCATGAACCGGGTCGTCGGCCGGATCGTCGAGATCGACGGCGGCGAGCTGGTCAGC
>JALOKP010000179.1 GCA_025456425.1 Acidobacteriota bacterium
GCCCAGGAGGAACCATGATCGAGAAGGGATTCCAGAAGCCGAAGTTCCTGGAGGTCGACGGCGCCACGCTCACGGCGCAGTACGGCCGCTTCACCGCGCAGCCGTACGAGCGCGGCTTCGGGACGACGATCGGCAACGCGCTGCGCCGGATCCTGCTCTCCTCGGTCGAGGGGGCGGCGATCACGGCGATCAAGATCGAGGGCGTGCTGCACGAGTTCTCGTCGCTCTCGGGCGTGATCGAGGACGTCACCGACATCATCCTGAACCTGAAGAAGGTCGCGGTGAAGGTCCACATCCCGCGCACCGAGACCGTCCGGATCAACGTCAAGGGCGCGCGCACCGTGACGGCGGGCGACATCGAGACCAACTCGAACGTCGAGGTCCTCGACCCGTCGGCGGTGATCGCGACGCTGTCGGACGAGGGGGCGCTGGAGATGGAGCTGCGGATCAAGCCGGGCCGCGGCTACGTCCCCGCGGACCAGAACATGGACGAGGACCTGGCGCTGGGCTACATCCCGATCGACTCGGTCCACTCGCCGGTGCGGCGCGTGAACTTCGCGATCGAGCCGGCCCGCGTCGGCCGC
This sequence comes from Acidobacteriota bacterium, assembly GCA_025456425.1. Taxonomy (GTDB): domain Bacteria; phylum Acidobacteriota; class Polarisedimenticolia; order J045; family J045; genus JALOKP01. Next base: position 585 of record JALOKP010000179.1, read on the forward strand.
TCGACCGACTTCGACAAGCTGATCCTCGACGTCTGGACCGACGGCTCGATCACGGCCCAGGACGCGGTCTCGACCGCGGCCCGCTTGCTGCGCGACCACCTCTCGATCTTCGTGAACTTCGAGGATACGCTGGAGATCCCGGCCGAGCCGGTCGACATCGGCGACGCCAAGGTGCTGGAGTACCTCGACCGGTCGATCGACGAGCTGGAGCTCTCGGTGAGGTCCTACAACTGCCTGCGCAACGCCGGGATCGAGTACGTGAGGGACCTCGTCCAGCGGACCGAGCCCGAGCTGCTCAAGACGAAGAACTTCGGCCGCAAGTCGCTCAACGAGATCAAGGAGCTGCTGGCCGACATGAAGCTGTCCCTCGGCATGCGGCTCGACGGCCGCGCCGCCGGCCAGCGCTGAGCCGGAGCGAAGGAAGGATCCCATGAGACACCGCTGCGCCAACCGCAAACTGGGCCGGACGAGCGAGCATCGCATCGCCATGCTGCGCAACCTCGCCGCCGCGCTGATCGAGCATGAGCGGATCACGACGACGATGGGCAAGGCCAAGGAACTGCGTCCCTACGCGGAACGCCTGATCTCCAAGGCGCAGCAGGACACGGTCCATTCGCGCCGGATGGTGGCCCGGGACCTGCACGACCGGGACCTGGTCAAGCGCCTGTTCGACGAGGTCGCGCCGCGCTTCTCGGGCCGGCCGGGCGGCTATACCCGGGTGCTGCGCACGATGCCGCGGCGCGGCGATGCCGCGGAGATGGCGATCATCGAGCTGGTGGTGCGCAAGGAGCCGGAGGTCCGCTCCTCCGAGCCGGCGGCCGCGAAGAAGGAACGCGGGCTGGCGGGGCTGGCCAAGCGGATCACCGGCGGCCGCAAGAAGAAGACGGCCGGCGCGGAGTGAGCCCCGGAGCGCGAGACTGAGCTGGGCCGCCTCCGGGCGGCCCTTTTTCTGCCGGACGGTGCCAGAATCCGGCGGCGCGTCCCGGCTCGGCCGCGGCCGCGACCCGAACCGGGGAGGAACGGCCCATGCCGCGCCGCGACGACGTGCGCAAGGTGCTCGTGATCGGGTCCGGGCCGATCGTGATCGGCCAGGCCTGCGAGTTCGACTACTCCGGAACCCAGGCCTGCAAGGCGTTGCGCGAGGAGGGGGTCGAGGTCGTCCTCGTCAACTCCAACCCGGCCACGATCATGACCGACCCGGAGGTGGCCGACCGGACCTACATCGAGCCGCTGACGGTGGCCGCCGTCGCGCGCATCATCGAGCGCGAGCGCCCGGACGCGCTGCTCGCGACGGTGGGCGGGCAGACGGCGCTCAACCTGGCGGTCGACCTGGACCGGGAGGGTGTCCTCGAGCGCTTCGGCGTCCGGCCGATCGGCGTCAACCGGCGGGCGATCGAGGTCTGCGAGAACCGCGAGCTGTTCCGGCGGGCGGTCGAGGCGGTCGGGCTGGAGATGCCGGGCGGGGAGTTCGCGACCACGCTCGACGAGGCCGAGGCGATCCGCGAGCGCTTCGGCTTCCCGCTGGTGGTGCGCCCCTCGTTCACCCTCGGCGGGTGGGGCGGAGGGGTGGTCTGGAACCTCGAGGAATGGAAGCGGCTCGTTCCCCACGCGCTCGACGCCTCGCCGATCCGCCAGGTCCTGATCGAGGAGTCGATCGTCGGCTGGAAGGAATATGAGCTGGAGGTGATGCGCGACGGCGCCGATAACGTCGTAATCGTCTGCAGCATCGAGAACTTCGACGCGATGGGGGTGCACACCGGGGACTCGATCACGGTCGCGCCGGCCCAGACGCTGACCGACCGCGAGTACCAGAACATGCGCGACGCCGCGATCCGGATCATCCGGCAGGTCGGTGTCGAGACCGGCGGCAGCAACATCCAGTTCGCGGTCGAGCCACGCAGCGGGCGCCTCCTGGTGATCGAGATGAACCCGCGGGTGTCGCGCTCGTCCGCGCTGGCGTCGAAAGCCACCGGCTTCCCGATCGCGCGGATCGCGGCCAAGCTGGCGCTGGGCTACACCCTGGACGAGATCCCCAACGACATCACGCGCGTCACTCCGGCCAGCTTCGAGCCGACGCTGGACTACGTGGTCGTCAAGATCCCGCGCTGGGCCTTCGAGAAGTTCCCGACCACGCCGCCCGATCTCGGGACCCAGATGAAGTCCGTCGGTGAGGCGATGGCGATCGGAAGGACCTTCCCCGAGGCGCTGCAGAAGGCGCTGCGCTCGCTCGAAACGGGGCGCTACGGGCTGGGCGGTGACGGTACGAAGGTGGTCGAGCCCAGCCGGCTCTCCGAGCGCCTGACCACACCCAACTGGCAGCGGCTCTTCTACATCAAGCACGCGCTGCTGGCCGGCTGGAGCATCGACGAGATCGCGCGGCGGACGAACGTCGACCCCTGGTTCCTGCGGCAGATCGAGCGGATCGTCGCGATCGAGGGGAAGCTGCGGGCCTTCGCGCTGGAGGACGCGCCGGACGACCTGCTGGCGCAGGCCAAGCGCGCGGGGTTCTCGGACCGGCAGCTCGGCGTGCTGCTTGGCGCGCCGGAGGAGGCGGTCCGGGAGCGCCGGCACCGGGCCGGGATCCGGCCGGTCTTCAAGCGGGTCGACACCTGCGCCGCCGAGTTCGAGGCCCACACCCCGTACCTCTACTCGACCTACGAGGAGGAGTGCGAGGCCGCCCCGACGGCGCGCCGCAAGGTGATGATCCTGGGCTCGGGTCCCAACCGCATCGGGCAGGGGATCGAGTTCGACTACTGCTGCTGCCACGCCTCGTTCGCCCTCCGCGAGGAGGGGATCGAGTCGATCATGGTCAACTGCAACCCCGAGACGGTCTCGACCGACTACGACACGTCCGACCGGCTCTACTTCGAGCCGCTGACGCTGGAGGACGTGCTCGAAATCGTCGAGCGCGAGCGCCCGGAGGGGCTGATCGTCCAGTTCGGCGGGCAGACGCCGCTGCGGCTGGCCCTCCCGCTGGCGCAGGCCGGCGTGCCGATCCTCGGGACCTCGCCCGACAGCATCGATCTGGCCGAGGACCGGCAGCGCTTCGGGGCGCTGCTGGCGGAGCTGGGGATCCGTGCGCCGGAGTGGGGGACCGCCCGCGACCGCGACGAGGCCCACCGGATCGCGCGGCGGATCGGCTTCCCGCTGCTGGTCCGTCCCTCCTACGTGCTGGGCGGCCGGGCGATGTTCGTCTGCTGGGACGAGAACTCGCTCGACTCGATGATGCAGCAGGCGGTGGCGGCCTCCCCCGAGCACCCGGTGCTGCTCGATCGCTTCCTGGAGGACGCTTTCGAGCTGGACGTGGACGCGCTGTGCGACGGCCGCCGGGTCGTGATCGCGGCCGTGATGCAGCACATCGAGGAGGCCGGGATCCACTCCGGCGACTCGGCCTGCGTGATCCCGCCCTACCACCCGGAGGTCGCGCGGCACGACCGGGAGATCCGCGAGATCACGAGCCGCCTGGCGCTGGCGCTCGGCGTCCGCGGGCTGGTCAACGTCCAGCTGGCGATCAAGGACGGCGTCGTCTACGTGCTGGAGGTCAACCCGCGGGCCTCGCGCACCGTGCCGTTCGTCGCCAAGGCCACGGGCCTGTCGCTGGCCAAGGTCGCGACCCAGCTCATGCTGGGGAAGACGCTGGACGAGCTGGGCCTGGCCGAGGCGCCGCGCGCGGCCGGCGTCTTCATCAAGCAGCCGGTCTTTCCGTTCACGCGGTTCCCGGGCGAAGACCCCATCCTGGGCCCGGAGATGAAGTCGACCGGCGAGGTGATGGGGGTCGGCGCGAGCTTCGGCGAGGCGTTCCTGAAGGCGCAGTCGGGGGCGGGGATCGAGCTGCCGGGCGAAGGCGCGGTCTTCGTCTCGGTGCACGACCGCGACAAGGCGGGGCTGCTCCCGGTGGCGCGCGGCCTGCAGGAGCTGGGCTTCCGGATCGTCGCCACGGCCGGGACGGCAAGCTACCTGCGGGGGCAGGGGGTGCCGGCCGAGACGATCTTCAAGGTCAACGAGGGGCGGCCGCACGTCGTCGACCAGCTGCTCTCGGGCGAGATCCAGATGGTGATCAACACGCCGCTCGGCGCGCCGTCGTACTACGACGAGCGCGCGATCCGGTTCACGGCGCTGCAGCGGCGGGTGCCGCTGATCACCACCCTGACGGGCGCGGCCTCGGCGGTCGAGGCGATCCGGGCGGCGCGCTCGAACGGGCTGTCGTACCGCCCGCTGCAGGAGATCCACGCGCGATAGCGGCGCCGGGCCGGCGGCGCGGACGCGCCCGGCCTCCCGGCGGAGGCGATGGACGGGATGGACTACCAGGTGGTCGGCGGAACGCCGGGTCCGGAACTGGTCGAGGCGATCGTCGCGCTCTACGAGGCCGGCGGGTGGTGGGAGGAGTCGCCCCACGCGCGGGCGATCGTCCCGGCCACCGTCACCGGCAGCTTCTGCTTCGTGATCGCGCGCGAGCCGGGCGGCCGGGTGGTCGGGATGGCCCGGGCGATCTCGGACGGCGTGAGCGACGCCTACATCCAGGACGTCGTGGTCCTGGCGGAGTGCCGTGGCCGCGGGGTCGGCCGCGAGCTGGTGCGCCGCGTGCGGGACTACTGCGCGGAGCGGCAGCTGGAGTGGATCGGGCTCGTGGCCGAGCCGGGCACCACTCCGTTCTACGAAGAGCTCGGCTTCGAGGTCCTGGACGGATATGCAGCCATGCGCCTCGC
>JALOKP010000180.1 GCA_025456425.1 Acidobacteriota bacterium
ACGGCGGTCCCGATGCTCGTGAGACCTCGCCCTCTCCTAACTACCATCTCATTTCTCCTTTCGCTTGCACCCCCAAACAACAAGGCATCTTGTCCAGGGAACGAACGGCCTCCCGAGGCCGGGCGGCCACCCGCCTTCCCTGGCAAAGTCGACCCCCGCGGCACGGTCGCGCCACGCGATGGGGGCCTTTCTGCGAAGTAATACATGCCTGCATCCTGCGGAAGCCTAACCAAATCCGAACAAAGGTGTCAATTGCACGCCAAGCAAAATAACCGGTCAGGGCCGGCTAGCCGGAAATCCGTTTCCTCCGTAAAACCAACCGCTTGAGCCTCTGGGGACCCGGGCGCGTCTCTGGGGTGGACTAGTTAGGGTCCGGCGCCAAACATGGGGCCCGTGGCGTCGAGGAGCAAGGTCGGCTCCGGCGCTCTGTGTCCTTCCTGGAACTGGTCGACTGGCGGTCTTCCCCCTCACAGGGTCGGGCGTGGCGGGGAGCATACACCCCCCCGGCAGCCCGCCACAACCTCCGCAGGGCATCCCGGCGGGCCCGGCGGAACCCGGTTTCGACGGGCCTTTACCGAAGCTGACCACACCGGCAACGGGGCCTCGGCGAGGGGGGATCATGCCCCGGCCGGCCGCCCCCGTCCACCCCGTCCCCCGACCGTCCGCCGGGAGGACCGGACCGCTGGGAGCCCGCGGCACCCTCCCCGGCCGCCGGGGAGGCCGCACCCGGTCGCCCCGCGGCTTGAAACCGGCCCCCCGATGCGAGCATGGTTCCTCGGCGCCCGGCGGACGGGCCCGGAGGAGCCACCGTGGAGTACCGCGCGATCGATCCGGCCACGGGAACGCCCGCGGCCCGCGCCTATGCCGCCGACGACGAAGCTGCGCTCGAGCGCAAGCTGCAGCGGGCGGCCGCCGCGGTGCCGGCCTGGCGGCAGACGACGTTCGAAGCGCGCGCGGCGCTGTTGCGGCGCGCGGCGGAGACGCTCGACGCGCGGCGCGCGGACAGCGCCCGCCTGATGGCGGAGGAGATGGGCAAGCCGGTGGCGCAGGGGCTCGCCGAGAGCGACAAGTGCGCCTGGGTCTGCCGCTACTACGCCGACCACGGCGCCGCGCACCTGGCGCCGGAAGCGATCGCCACCGACGCCTCCACGAGCTTCGTGCGCTGCGACCCGCTCGGCGTCGTCCTGGCCGTGATGCCCTGGAATTTCCCGTTCTGGCAGGTCTTCCGCTTCGCCGCGCCGGCGCTGATGGCCGGCAACGTCGGGCTGCTCAAGCACGCCTCCAACGTGCCGGGCTGCGCGGTCGCGATCGAGGAGGTCTTCCGCGCCGCGGGCCTGCCCGAGGGCTGCTTCCAGGCGCTGTTGATCGGCGGCGCGCGGGCCGAGCGGCTGGTCGGCGACCCCCGCATCGCCGCGGCCACGCTGACCGGCAGCGAGCCGGCGGGGATGGCGGTCGCGGCCGCCGCCGGGCGCGCGTTGAAGAAGGTGGTGCTCGAGCTCGGCGGCTCCGATCCGTTCGTGGTGTTCGAGGATGCCGACGTCGAGCGGGCGGCGGAGGTCGCCGTGACCGCGCGAATGATCAACTCGGGACAGAGCTGCATCGCGGCCAAACGCTTCCTGCTGCACTCGTCGATCGCCGAGCCGTTCGCGCGCCGGATGGTCGAGCGGGTGCGGGCGCTGCGGGTGGGCGATCCGCTCGACCCGGCGACCGAAGTCGGCCCGCTGGCCCGCGAGGACCTGCTGGCCGAATTGAACCAGCAGGTCGCGGAGAGCCTGGCCGAGGGGGCCCGCTGCCTGATCGGCGGGGGCCGGCTCGACCGCCCCGGTTTCTTCTACGCGCCGACGGTGCTCGACGGCGTCTTCCCCGGCCTGCCGGTCGCCGACGAGGAGACGTTCGGGCCGGTCGCCGCGCTGCTGACCTTCGATTCCGACGACGAGGCGGTGGAGCTGGCCAACGGCACCCCGTTCGGGCTGGGGGCGAGCCTCTGGACCGGCGACCGCGCCCGCGGCCAGCGGCTGGCCGAGGCGATCGAGGCCGGCTCGGTCTTCATTAATGGGATGGTGAAGTCCGACCCCCGGCTGCCGTTTGGCGGAGTCAAGCGCTCGGGCTTCGGGCGCGAGCTGGGGCGCGAGGGGATCCGCGAGTTCGTCAACGTCAAGACGGTGTGGGTGGGCTGAGCCGCAGGCACCCCAGCAGCGCGTCGAACTGCTCCCGCGTCGCCGGGAGGTTCATCGCCAGCGGGACCCAGCCGACCGCCCCGCGCAGCAGCGCCAGCGAGACCGACTGGCCGGCCCGGAACTCCCCCTCGAAGCCCGCCGGGCAGCGGACCGGCTCGAGTCGCAGCTCGTTGGCCCGCACCGCCAGCGCGCGCCCGCGGACGCGCTCGACGAGGTAGTGGCCGACGCTCACCGCGTCGTCGTCGGCCAGCAGGAAGGGGGAGCTGGCCAGCTCGACCGCGGCCTGCAGCCGCTCGTGCCGGGCCAGCACCGGGCGGGCGCTGCGGAAGTGGGCGCGAAACAGCTCCAGGTCGCGCTCGCTGGCCAGACCGGCCGCGGAGAGCCAGCGGACCAGCCGCGGCACCTCGGCGGAGAAGGCCGAGAGCACGCCGTGGCCGGCCAGCACGCTGTATGGGAGGACCCGCGCGCAGGGTCCCATCAGCCGGGCCAGGCTCCCGCCGTCAAGCAGGTCGCGGACGACCCGCGGACGACCGCGCTCGAGCCGCTTCCGCGTCAGCGGGTCGACCAGCTCGGGGCCCAACTGGTCCAGGAACTGGACGACCAGCTCCAGCGCAGCGGAGATTCCGCGCCCTTCCCCCTCGTCGCTGGCGTCCAGGCGCTCGGAGGCGTAGCGGGAGAGGGCCTCCCCCGCGGTGATGGTGCTCTCGGCGGTCGACGGGCTGGACTTCACGATCGCGGGCATCGGCTCCCCTCCCTTCGCCGCTCGGGACCGCGGCGGGTCGGGGGGAAGGTAGCCGCGGAGCGGCCGGCTGGACCGCCCCGGACGGGATCGGCCGTCCCGCTCCGCGGGATCTCCCGCACCCGGGACGCCGCGCTGCAGGCCAGCTTGACGCAGAGAGGGGCTGGCCGTACGCTCTTCGCTTCGCGGGCGGCTAGCTCAGCTGGGAGAGCACCTGCCTTACACGCAGGGGGTCACTGGTTCGAGCCCGGTGCCGCCCACCATCTCAGTAGAAGTGGGGCGCGGGGGCGTGGTGCAGTTGGTTAGCACGCAGGCCTGTCAAGCCTGAGGTCGCGGGTTCAAGTCCCGTCGCTCCCGCCAATCCACTTCGGTCCGGGCCCGGCGCTCCCGGCCCGGGTCGCCGCTACCGCAGCCGCTTGATGATGTGCCAGCCATAGGGCGACGTCTCGGCGTTCCACTCCGCCAGCCCGATCTGGCCCGGCTCGAGCGCGAAGCCGACGTCGCCGAACGCCTTGACCATGCCGTAGCGCGACCAGTAGCCCTTCTGGACCTCCTCCGCGTCGCACATCTTGTAGATCCCGGGGGCGGAATCGGCCGTGTACTTCTTCACCAGCGCGGTGAAGTCGGCCCCGTTCTTCGCCTGCTCCTGGACCTCCTGGGCCAGCTTCGCCGCTTCCTCCTTCGTGCGGGCGATCTCCTTCCCCGGAACCGATCCCGTGTAGCCGATCAGGATGTGCTGCACCTCGATGCAGCCCGACGGAAGCGGGGCCTTGGCACCGGCCCCTTCGGCGGCGGCCGCGACCGGGACGGCGAGGGCGGCCAGTGCGAGCAGCACGGCGGCGAAGCGGGAGCGCGTCATCGGGATCCTCCTCGCCGCGCGCAGACAGCAGCGCGGCGTGCCGCAGTTTCTAGCACGCCGCGCAAACCGGGGACAGCTACCGTAAGTCGGTAAGCCGGCCTATCCGGGGACAGCTACCGTAAGTCGGTAAGCCGGCCTATCCGGGGACAGCTACCGTAAGTCGGTAAGCCGACCGATCCGGGGACAGGCCGACTCCCGGCGGTCAGTCGTCGTCCCGCGGCGGGCCGCCGAGCCAGGCGTCGACCGCGTCGTGACGCCGCTCGCGCCGCTCGTCGCGCTCGGCCTGCAGCCGCTGCAGCAGCGCCTGCTGCTCGGTGGTGAGGATCGCGCGGGCCGCGAGATACAGCTTGTGGTGCGCGACCGCGAGGTTCGCGTCGGGCGCCGCGGTCGCCATGGCTGCAGCGCGCAGCTGCTCCTCCGTGGCGGCAGGGTTCTCGACGGCGGCCCGCAGCGCCTCGCGCGCCGTGCGCGCGGCCTCGACCGCGGCCTGCAGCCCGGAGCCCCACTGCTGCTCGGCGATCGCGCGCAACTGCTCGCGCTGCGCCACGGTCAGTTCGAGCTCGCGGGTCGCCGGCCCGAGACCGAAGGGACCGCCGCCCGGCCCGCCCGGCCCGAAACCGTCCCCGCCACGCCGGCCGGGTCCCGGGCCCGCGCTCGCCAGCCCCGCCGCGCCGGCGAGCAGGGCCGCCGCCGCCAGGATCGTCATCGCCAGGATCGTCCGCTTGCTGCCGCTCATGGTCTGTCTCCTTCTCGTTCGGGGGCCGGGATGTCCGGTCCCGCCCGCACCGGAAGAGACGACGCCGCGGGCGGTGCCGCGGTTGACGCCGGCCGGCCGGTCAACCGCGCGCGGGTGTCGTGCGTCCTGCTCTCCGACGAGTCACATTCCCCAGGGGCGGCGCGCAGCCCGGAGCAAGCCCCCCGCGAAGGAGCATCCGCCATGACGACACGACCCCCCCTGCTCGCGTTCCTTCTCCTGGGCACCTTCCTCCTCGCGCCGGCCGCGCTGGCCGACGACGCCACGCGCCAGTGCCTGGCCTCCGCGCGCAGCGAGATGCGCGAGTGCCGCGCCGCCTGCCAGGACGGGTTCACCGCCGCGATCGACGTCTGCCGCAAGATCGACCCGGAGTGCGGCGGGGCCTGCCGCTCCCAGCGCGACGCCTGCGCCGCCGAGCCGCGCCGGGACCGCGAGCGCGCGATCCGGGCCTGCAACGACGTGGAGAAGGCGCAGGTCGCAAACTGCCGCGCACAGTTCCCGAACGACCCCGCGCAGCGCGACCGCTGCGTCGACGCCGCGCAGATCGCCGCGTTCGTCTGCCGCGACAACGCGCGCGAGGCGGTGAACGACGAGCTGCGGGTCTGCCGCGAGAGCTACCGCACCTGCATCGACGCCTGCCCGACGACTCCCTGAGCAGGCCGCGGGTATACTCCCTCCCGGGCGCGTGCGCCCGGGAGGGTCCGCGATGGAGTACCGCTTTCTCGGCCGATCGGGACTGCAGGTTTCGACGCTCTCGTTCGGCGCGTGGGTCACCTTCGGCGACCAGGTCGGCGAGGACGTCGCCTTCGACCTGATGAAGACCGCGGTCGACGCCGGGATCAACTTCTTCGACAACGCCGAGGTCTACGCCGACGGCGACGCCGAGACGGTGATGGGCCGCGTGATCCGGCGCGCCGGCTTCAAGCGCAGCGACCTCGTGCTCTCGACCAAGCTCTTCTGGGGCGGCGAGGGGGTCAACGACCGCGGGCTGTCGCGCAAGCACATCATCGAGGGGACCGACGCCGCACTCAAGCGGCTTCAGACCGACTACGTCGACCTGGTCTTCTGCCACCGCCCCGACTCCCGGACCCCGATCGAAGAGACGGTCCGCGCGATGAACGCCGTGATCGACAGCGGCCGGGCCTTCTACTGGGGGACCTCGGAGTGGAGCGCAGCCCAGTTGATGGAGGCCCACGGGGTCGCGCGCCAGCTGGGGCTGATCGGGCCGCTGATGGAGCAGCCGCAGTACAACATGTTCCACCGCGACCGCGTCGAGCGGGAGTACGCGCCGCTGTACGACGCGATCGGGCTGGGGCTGACGATCTGGAGCCCGCTGGCCAGTGGCCTCCTGACCGGCAAGTACAACGACGGAATCCCGCCCGGCACGCGTGCCACCCTGCCCGGGTACGAGTTCCTGCACAAGCGGTTCGTCGACGACGAGGCAACGCGGCGGATCGAGAAGGTCCGCCGGCTGCAGCCGATCGCGCAGCTCCTGGGCTGCAGCCTGGCCCAGCTGGCGATCGCCTGGACGATCAAGAACCCGCGCGTCAGCACGACGATCCTGGGCGCGACGAAGGTCGCGCAGCTGCGCGAGAACCTGGGCGCCCTTGAGGTCGCGGCGCGGATCACTCCGTCGGAGCTGGAGCAGATCGAGGCGGTGCTGCAGAACCGCCCGGCGCAGGAGTACGACTGGCGCGGAATGTAGCGCTCCCCGGCCGCGCCGCGAAGTAGTGACGCAGGATCTCCGCCGCGCCGGCTCCGCGGCGCGCCCGCCGCGCCGCCCCGCGCTGGCAGAGGCCGACGCCGTGGCCGTGCCCGCGGCCCTCGATCCGGACCGTGGCGCCCGCGGCGCGCCAGTCGAAGCGCGCGCTCTTCACGACCGACCAGTCCTGCGTCCGGTCCAGCGCCCGCGCCAGCGCGTCCCCCGCGACCCAGCGCGCGGTGGCGGTATCGAGCAGGCGGAGGACGCGGCCGTGGGGGTCGCGCTCCAGCAGCAGCCGGCCGATCGGAACCGGGCCCGCGGCGCCGAGCGCGGTGCCCACCGCGGCCTCGACCTCCGCGACCGGGAGCGTGACGCTCCAGGCGTCGGCCTCGCAGGACGGGTCGGAAGCGGCGCGCGCCCCGGTCTCGTCGCCGCCGCCGAAGACCTCGCTCGGGTCGGCGGTCCCGCCGCCGCAGCAGGCGTGGAAGACGGCGCGGGCCACCGCGCCGGTGGGGAGCCGCAGCACTCGCTCCCGCGTCGCCTCGGCCGCCTGCCGCGCCGCCTCGGCGTGGGCCGCGTCGGCGACGGGGGTGTGCGCCTGGCAGTGCGCAAGGTCGCAGAGCGGGGCCTCGCGGTGGCGCGCGCCGGGGGCCAGCGCGAAGGAGCGGGTGACGATCGCCTGGGCTTCGAGCGCGGCCGGCGGCGTGCCGGGGAGCGTCTCCGCCGCGACGGCGCGCGCGACGTAGTCCTCCCGCTCCATCGCGGCGACGATCCGCAGTTCCCCCGCCGCGGCGCCGACCCGCAGCGCGGCGTCGTAACCGCGCACGGTGCCGTCGGGGAGGGTGATCGTCCAGCGCGCGCGCTCGAGCGTCAGCGGCGCAGCAACGGCGTGCCCGTCGACGCGCAGCGCCACGCCGTCGGCGGCAAGGCGCAGCGCGCGCGGCCCGTCGAGCGTCGCGGCGCGCGGGTGGAATCGCGTCAGCACCAGCACCTCGACCGTGGCGCCGGCCTCCTCGCCCGGGAAGCCGGTCGGCGGTGCGGCGGCACGGGCCAGCGCCGCGGCGGCGACGGCCAGCGCCGCGAGGGCCACGAGCGCCGCGAACACACCCGCCGCGGAGGCGTGCGCGACGCGGACGGGCGCCGCGCGCCTCATCGCACCGTGATCGTCGCGGCAGCGTCCGGGGCGGCCGCACCCGGGACCCACAGCTCGACCCGCTGGCGGCCGCGCCGCGCCGCGAGCCGCGCGGTGAAGGGGGCCTCGAGCGGCACGACGGCGCCGTCGGCGGTGCGCAACTCGAGCCGCGCGACGCCGGCCGGCGGGAGCGCCCGCACCGGGATCGACTGGTCGTCCCCCGGCAGGCCCGGGTCGACCAGGTACTCGTCGCCGTCGGCGGGGGCGAGCAGGCGGGCGCGGGCCGGCGCGGCGGCCGCAGCCGGCGCGGCGGCGGCCCGCGCGGCCGCAGCTGGTGCGCCGGCCGGCCGCGGTCCCGCGTCCAGCCCCTCGCGCCGGGCCCAGGCGTAGTACTCCGGCCCGACGTCCAGGACCGGCACCGCGCCGCCGTCCAGACGGTGCATCGCGCACGCCTCGCCCGGCGCGGTCCCCGGCACGAAGATCTCGTCCACCGCGGCCGGGCAGGCGGCGCCCGCGCGCGCTCCCGACAGCGCGCAGACCGCGGCGTGCTCGAACGCCGCGCGGTCGACGAGCGGGGCGGGCGCCAGCCCCGCCATCGCGCGCCGCATGATCTTCCGGAACAGCGGCCCCGCCCCGGTCACGCCGGACACCCCCCGCATCGGCGTCCCGTCGAAGTTGCCGGCCCAGACCGCGACCGTCCGCTCGCGCGTGAAGCCGACGGTCCAGTTGTCGACGTGCGCGCGGGACGTCCCGGTCTTGGCCGCGACCGGGAACGGCAGCCGCAGCGCGTTCTCGACGCCGAAGGCCGGGGCGCGCGCGAACTCGTCGGCGAGGATGTCGGTCAGGAGCGCCGTCGCCGGTGCGGGCAGGAATCGCGCGGCCGCGAGGCCCGCCACCGCCGCGAGCTCCGGCGCCGGCACGGCCGGCGCGCCCGACGCGTCGCGCGCCGCCCGCACCGCGACCAGCGGCCCCGCCACTCCCCCTCGCGCCAGCCCGCGGAAGGCGCGCGCCTGCTCGTAGAGCGAGACCTCGCCGTCCCCCAGCACCAGCGCGACGCCGTAGTGGTCGGGCGACTCCCGCAGC
>JALOKP010000072.1 GCA_025456425.1 Acidobacteriota bacterium
GAAGAGCGTGCTGCTCAACTCGGTCGACCACATCGCGTCGATGCAGGGCCTGGTCGTCAGCAGCGGCCGGCTCAACGCCTTCTTCGCGATCGCCGAGCCCGACGACGTCGCGCCGAGCGGGGTCGTCGACCTGGCCGCCGTCGATCCGGGGTCGAACACGATGGGCCTGGCCTGGACGGCGCCCGGCGACGACGGGCTGACCGGGACGGCGACCTACTACGACGTGCGCTTCTCGCTCTCGCCGATCGACGAGGGGAACTTCGCGGCGGCCGAGCAGGCCGGCAACGAGCCGGCGCCGGCCCCGGCGGGGACGCTCCAGCAGATGGAGGTCCAGGGCCTCGAGACGAACAAGATCTACTACTTCGCGATGAAGGCCTACGACGAGTGGGGCAACGTCGGCCCGATCTCCAACCTGGTCGAAGCCTCGACCCTGCCGCCGCCGACCGCCCAGGCCGAGCCGCTCACGATCGAAGAGGCGCTCTTCACCGGCGAGCAGGCGGACCACGTCGTGACGCTGACCAACGTCGGCGTCGGGACGCTCGACTTCACGATCCCGTCCCCCTCCGTCGGCGAGCCGCAGGCCGCGGCAGCCGAGCCGCTCGACCTGGGGAAGGATGACCTGGACCCGCGCCGGGGCGACCCGGTCGTCGAGAACGCCGGCGGCCCGGACGCCTTCGGCTACCGCTGGACCGACAGTGACGAGCCCGGCGGCCCGGCCTTCGCCTGGACCGACATCACCGCCACCGGGACCGCGCTGAGCATCACCGGCGACGATGCGATCAGCGACCGGATCCCGCTGGGCTTCAACGTCGCCTTCTACGGCACCTTCTTCGACTCGGTCCGGGTCTGCACGAACGGCTGGCTGTCGTTCACCAGCAGCGCCAGCTCCTACTCCAACCAGCCGCTCCCGAGCAGCGGCGCACCGGAGAACCTGATCGCCCCGTTCTGGGACGACCTCAACCCGGCCGGGACGCAGAAGATCTTCTTCCAGTCGTTCGGCAACCGGGCGATCGTGCAGTGGAACGCGATCGCGCCCTACAGCGGCACCGGCACCTACACCTTCCAGGCGATCATCGACCAGAGCGGGGCGGTCACGTTCCAGTACCTGACCAGGCCTACATCCACGACAACCTCGCCGTCCGGATCGCCGCGACGCCGCAGTGGCTGACCGCCTCTCCGTCGTCGGGGCGCCTGCGGGCCGGGGAATCGATCCCGATCGCCGTCCACATGGACGCCTCGGGCCTCGAGGGCGGGACCTATCCCGGGACCGTGAACATCAACACCAACGACCCGGCCCAGCCCGTCATCCCGGTCCAGGTCACGCTGCAGGTCACGGGCGCGCCGGACATCGCCGTCCAGCCGTCCTCGATCGACTACGGCGACCGCTTCGTCAACAACCCGCACACGGCCGACCTGATCGTCGCCAACGAGGGGACCGACGTCCTGCACGTGACCGACATCGTTTCCAGCTCGGCGGAACTGGCCGCGGTCCCGGCCGTCTTCGATGTCCCGCCGCACGGCTCGCAGAACGTGACCGTCACCTGGTCGCCCACGCTGATCGGGCCGTTCAGCGGCTCGCTGACGATCCTGAGCAACGACGCCGCCGATCCCAGCCTGGCCGTGCCCGTGTCCGGCAACGCCGTTGCGGCGCCGATCATGGTCGTCGACCCGGCCTCCTTCGACGAGACGCTCTTCAGCGGCAACCAGGTCACGCGGCCGCTGACCGTCACCAATACCGGCGGCTCGGTGCTCGAAGTCACGGCGGCGGCCGACCAGGGCGCCGCCGGGCTCGGCACCGGCCTGGTCTACGCGCCCGACGCGGGCGCCGAAGGGGCCGGCGGGCCGGACGCGTTCGGCTACCGCTGGAAGGACTCCGACGAGTCGGGCGGCCCGGCCTACGAGTTCGTCGACATCAGCTCGACGGGCACGACGATCACCTTCACCAGCCAGGACGACGCGCTCTCGGCCGCGATCCCGATGGGGCTGACCTTCCCGCTCTACGGGACGAACTTCTCGTCGCTGAAGGTCGGGACCAACGGCTTCCTCACCTTCGACACCGCCGACACCTCGACGCGGCTGAGCAACTACAACCTCCCGTCGACCAGCGGCGCGAAGAACATGATCGCGCTGTTCTGGGACGACCTGCACCTGCGGTCCGGCAACGTCAAGTACCTCAACGACGGGACGCGCTTCATCGTGCAGTACACCAACGTCGAGAAGTACTCCCCCTCGGGCAGCCCGTTGACCTTCCAGGTCCAGCTCTACCCGAGCGGCAAGATCCTGCTCGCCTACCGCACGATGGCCGGCACGCTGAACTCCGCCACGATCGGGATCCAGGACGGGACGAAGACGATCGGTCTGACCGCCAACTACAACGCGAACTACGTCCACAGCGGGCTGGCGGTCCAGTTCAGCCGCGTGCCCGACTGGCTGACGGTGAGCCCGAATCACGCCTCGGTCCAGCCCGGGCAGTCCTTCACCTTCGACGTCCAGTTCGACTCGAACGGCCGCAACGGCGGCGACCTCGTCGGCGCCGTGGTCCTGACGACGAACATCCCGTCGCAGGCCGAGGAGCGCGTCCCGTCGGTGCTGCACGTGGTCGGCGCGCCGATCGTCGGCATCGTTCCCAGTTCCTACGCCTACGGCACGCGCTACACCGGCTACTCCTATCTGACGACCTTCCAGGTCGTGAACAACGGGACCGACGTCCTCAATGTCTCGAACGTCTACAGCACCGACCCGACGTTGTTCGTCGAGGACCCGCTGGGAGGCGAGGCGACACCCGAGGCCGAGTTCCCGCTGCTTCCGGGCCAGGCCCGGCTGTTCAACCTGCGCTGGGCGCCGACGCTCCCGGTCCCGCTCAACGCCCAGGTCCACGTCCTCTCGAACGATCCGGTGACGCCGGACGCGATCATGCCGGTGACCGGCACCGCGATCCTGCCGCCGGTCGCCGTCTGGAGCCCCGACCACTTCGCCGAGTCGATGGAAAGCGGCCAGTCGGTCGTGCGTCCGCTGGAGCTGGCGAACCAGGGCGGATCCGACCTGACGTACACCGTCGACATCGCGCTCGACAGCGGCGCGGTGGTCACGGTCGACTCGAGCCCCGAGCTCAAGAAGGACGAGCCGGACGACCGGCCTGGAGTGCTCGGGTCGGGCGGGCCGGACGTCTATGGCTACCGCTGGCGCGACTCGGACGCCCCGGCCGGCCCGGCCTTCGGCTGGGTCGACATCACCTCGATCGGGACGCCGATCCCGTTCAACGGCGACGACCAGAATCTGGGAGCGTTCCCGATCGGCTTCGACTTCCCGTTCTACGGGCAGTCGTTCAACACCTTCCGCGTCAGCACCAACGGCTTCCTGTCGTTCACCTCGACGGCCACGGGCCTGACCAACTACCAGCTTCCCAGCACTTCGGCGCCGGAGAACCTGCTCGCGGTGTTCCATGACGACCAGGACTTCCGCACCGCGGGCGACGCCTACTATTACAACGACGGCAGCCGGCTGATCGTCTCGTACGTCGCCGTCCCGCGCTACTCCTCGGGCGGCCCGTACACCTATCAGATCATCCTCTACCCGAGCGGTAAGATCGTCTACCAGTACCTGGACATGCAGGGAACGCGGCTGAACGAGGCCACGATCGGGATCCAGAACGCCGCGAAGAACGACGGCCTGACCGTGGTCTACAACGCCGCCTACGTCCACAACAACATGGCGGTCGAGTTCCTGCCGCCGGCCAGCTGGCTGCGCGTGACGCCGACCGCGGGCACCGTCGCTGCGGGCGCTGCGTCGACGCTCGACGTGCAGTTCGACTCTACCGGGTTGCTGGGCGGCAACTACGCCGCGACGATCCGCCTGCTCACCAACGACCCGGTCAATGCGCTGATCGAGGTCCCGGTCTCGCTGCACGTGATCGGGATCGCCGACATCGACGCGCAGCCGTCCTCGCTGCTCTTCCCGACGACCTTCGTCGGATTCAGCAGCAGCCAGGTCGTGCAGGTCCGGAACACCGGCACCGACACGCTGCACATCACCGGCCTGACGGTCGACGGCGAGTTCCAGGCCGCCGGCCTGACGCCGCCGGTGGACCTCGGACCGGGCGGCTCGATTCCGGTCACGGTGAGTTTCCTGCCGCTCGACGAGGGGACCCGTCTCGGTGCGCTGACGATCGTCAGCGACGACCCGGACGAGCCCGCACTCATCGTCCCGCTTCAGGGCGAAGGGCTCTGGCCGCCCGAGATCGTGGCCACGCCGCCCGAGATCCGGGTGGCGCTGCCTCCGGGCGGGCACAAGACCAAGAACCTCAACATTGCCAATACCGGCGGCTCGGACCTGGTCTGGACCGGCGGCACGAACCTGATCTCGATCGCCGGCGCCGCGGCGCCGGGTACCTACGTCGAGCTCGAAAAGGGTGAGGAGGACGCCCGGGCGGGGATCCTCGGCACCGGCGGCCCGGACCTGTACGGCTACCGCTGGGTCGACTCCGACGAGCCGGGTGGCCCGGTCTACGACTGGTTCGACATCAGCGCGATCGGCACCCAACTGACCGGGCTGACGGGCGACGACCAGACGGTGCTCGGGGTCCCGCTCGGGATCTCGTTCCCGTTCTACGGCAGCTCCTTCACCACCGCCAGCATCTGCACCAACGGCTGGCTCTCCTTCACGTCGAACAAGACGACCTATCTCAACCAGCCGCTGCCGAACACCGGTACGGCCGTCCCGGAGAACCTGATCGCCGCCTTCTGGGACGACCTGCACATGCGGACGACCGGGAAGGTCTTCTACTGGTCGGACGGTTCGCGCTTCGTCGTCCAGTGGAACAACGTCGAACGTCTCACCTCGGGGTCGCTCTTCACCTTCCAGATCCAGCTCTTCCCGAACGGCCGGGTCCTGCTGCAGTACAAGAGCATGAGCGGGCTGCTCAACTCGGGCACGATCGGGATCCAGAACGCCGGCAAGGACGACGGGCTGACCGTCGTGTTCAACCAGGACTACGTCCACGGCGAGATGGCGGTCGAGTTCAAGAACATCCCGCAGTGGCTGAACATCGCGCCCGAGGAAGGGACTGTCCCGGAGGGCGGCAGCCAGGACGTCGACGTGCTGGTCGACGCCGCCGGGCTCGAGGACGGGATCCACGAGGGGACGATCCAGCTGCGCAGCAACGACCCCTACAACCCGTTCGTCGAGGTCCCGGTCCACCTCAACGTCAGCTTGATCGAGCCGACGCTCACGGCCTTCGTGCCCAAGGTGATCCGCTTCGCGGACACCGGGATCCTGCGCGTCCGGATGACGATCGAGCTGCCGGCCGGCCTGGATCCGCACGCGATCCTGCTGTCGTCGGTCGTGATGAACGACACGGTCCCGGCGCTGGCGGATCCCGCCCCCTACTACTCCGACGACAACCGCAACGGGATCGAGGAGGCCACCTTCTGGTTCGACTGGAGCCTGGTCAAGACCACGCTCGCCGAGGGGATGATGATCCCCGTGACGATCATGGGCGAGGTCGAGGACGTCCAGTGGTTCCGCGGGGTGGACTACATCCGCACCGGCGACCCGGACCAGTACATGCCGTTCCCGGGCGCCTACTTCCTGGCCGGCCAGGCCGTTCCGGTCCGCTGGAACGAGTCCTCGACCGAGATCCCGCACCGCTACACCGTCCAGCTCTCGCGCGACGGCGGAACGGCGTGGGAGACGCTCGCCACCGGGCTGACCACCACCGCGTTCGACTGGACCGCGACCGGTCCGGAGACGACCAACGCGATCGTCCGCGTCCTGTCGTACGACGCGTTCGGCGCGCTGCTCGGCAGCGACGACTCGGCCGCGCCGTTCACGATCGCGGGCGGCACGCTGGCGCCGCCGCTCCCGATCGACGGGGCGCAGCTGCTGGTCGAGCGGGCCGGGGCGGAGACGGTCCTGACCTGGAAGCCGCCGGTCACCGACCTCTCCCACGGGCCGGCCGACCGCTACCACGTCTACCGCGGCACCGACCCGCAGAACCTGGTCGAGGTCGCGCTGGTCAACGCCACCGAGTACCGCGAGGAGGCGGGAGCGCCCGTACCGGGCCTCGTCTACTACCGCATCGTCGCGGCGAATGCCGCCGGGGACGCTCGCTGAGCGATCCCGTCTGAAGACGCGGGGGCCGGTGATCCGTGACGGGTCACCGGCCCCCGGCCGTTTTTCCGATCCAGTAGACCAGTCCCTGGGCCAGCCAGATCGCGCCCACCACCCGGAACAGCCACATCACCGCGCTGGTGCCGATCAGCGACTGGATGTGCACCGGGAAGGGGAGGCGTGGGGGCTCAGGCCCCGGATCGCGCGAGAAGGGCCCGATCAGCGCCAACGGCAGGACCGTCAGCGCGACCAGCGCTCGGAAGGTGTGCGACAGGTCCTCGAACGAGACGGGCCCGAGCCAGCCCCGCGCGGCGAGCGGGCCGCCGAGCGCCAGCAGCAGGATCGCGCCGCCGATGCCGGCCAGCACCGGCAGGCGGTGACGCGCGATCCAGCCCAGGGTGCGCCGCAACCGGTCGGCGTGCCGTGCGGAGCAGGCGCGCCACGCCGTGCGGTCCTGCGGCTCGACCACCTCCACCCGGTGCGCTCCGTCGCCGGCCGCCGCGCCGCACCAGAGACAGCGCCGGTCCGCGCGCGCCAGCGCCCAGGTCCGGGCGTAGAGCCGGTGGGTGAGCATCAGCGCCACGCCCAGCGCGAGCGAGGGGCCGACCCCGAGCGGCGCGCGCGTGAAGAGCCAGAGCACGACCGGCACGGGGAGAAAGAGCAGAAGGCCGACCAACCGGTCGGCCGCGCCACGGGAGCCTGCCATGCGCGCATTCTGGCCGACCGCTCGTCGGGGGGCCACGGCCGGCACCGCGTCGGCGCCGCCCGGCGGGCTAGAATCCCATCCCTCGCCCGGGGCACCCGGCCTGGCCCCCACCCATGAACTCCCGCCGCCAAAGCGTCGCCCTCGAGGCCTCCGTCATCGCGCGGCTGGCGACGCCGGTCGTCCTGGCGCAGATCGGCTGGATGTCCCTCGGGCTGGTCGACATGTGGATGGTCGGCCACCTCGGGCCCGGGGCACTGGCCGGGGTCGCGCTGGGCGATCTCTGGATCTACGGCACGCTGCTGGTGGCCCAGGGGGTCATGATGGGCCTCGACCCGATCGTCTCCCAGGCCCACGGGGCGGGGGAGGGGGCGCGGGCCGGCGCCCGGTGATGGTGCTCTGGTCCCTCACCGGGACGGTGCTGCGGCTCGCCGGGCAGGACCCCGCCCTGGCCGGGGTGGCGCAGAACTACACGATGATCCAGGTCTTCTCGCCGGCGCCGTTCCTGGTCTTCGTCGCGATGCGGCAGTACCTGCAGGGGCGCGGGATCATGCTGCCGATGCTGGCGGTCGTGATCGTGGCGAACGTGATGAACGCCTTCCTCAACTGGGTCTTCATCTACGGCAAGCTGGGAGCGCCCGCCATGGGGGCGGTCGGCTCGGGATTGTCGACCGGGATCACCCGGACCGTGATGCCGGTCGCGCTGGCCGGGATCATCGTCGCGCTCGAACTGCATCGCGAGGCCTGGGTCCCGTGGAGCCGCTCGGCGCTCGACCTGGGGGAACTGCGCGAGATCCTGAGCTACGGGATCCCGGTCGGGGCGTCGCTCGGGCTCGAGGTCTGGGCCTTCTCGATCGCCGGACTGTTCGCCGGCTGGCTTGGCGCCGACCAGCTGGCCGCGCACACGATCGTGCTCAAGCTCTCGGCCTTCTCGTACATGGTGGCGCTGGGGATCTCGCACGCCAGCGCGACCCGCGTCGGGAACCTGGTCGGGGCGGGGGACCGGCAGGAGGCGCAGCGCGCGGCCTGGGTTGCGGTCGGGATGGCGGCCTCGGCGATGGCGCTCTTCGCCGTGGTCTTCACGCTCTTCCGCTGGCAGCTCCCCGCGCTCTTCCTGCCGGCGGGAGCGACCGCGGCGATCGGCTTCGCGGCCGCGATCCTGCCGATCGCGTCGGCCTTCCAGGTCTTCGACGGGACGCAGGCGGTCGGCGGCGGCGTGCTGCGCGGGGTGGGGGACACCCGCCCGGCGGCCTGGTTCAATTTCATCGGGTACTACGTGCTGGGTCTGCCGCTCGCGGTCTTCCTGGCGTTCCGCGGCGAGGCCTGGGGGCTGCCCGGGCTGGGCTGGGGGTTGCCCGGAATCTGGATCGGGCTGGCGCTGAGCCTCGGCGCGGTCGCGGCGCTGCTGGTGCTCTACATCGCGCGACGCGGGCCGGCCCGGTCTCCTAGCGCGTGAACTTGCGGTACTTGATCCGGTGCGGCTGGTCGGCGCCGGCCCCCAGGCGACGCTTCTTGTCGGCCTCGTAGTCGTCGAAGTTCCCCTCGAACCAGACGACCTGGCTGTCCCCCTCAAAGGCCAGGATGTGGGTCGCGATCCGGTTCAGGAACCAGCGGTCGTGGCTGATCACGACCGCGCAGCCGGCGTACTCCAGGAGCGCGTCCTCGAGCGCGCGCAGCGTGTCGACGTCCAGGTCGTTGGTCGGCTCGTCGAGCAGCAGGACGTTGGAGCCCGACTTGAGCATCCGCGCCAGGTGGACCCGGTTGCGCTCGCCGCCCGAGAGGGTCCCCAGCTTCTTCTGCTGGTCCGCGCCCCGGAAATTGAACGAGCTGACGAAGCCGCGGGCATTGATCGTCCGGCCGCCGATCTCGAGGTTCTCCTGCCCCTCGGAGATCGCGTCGTAGACCGACATCTCGTCCTTGAGCACGTCGCGGCTCTGGTCGACGTAGGCCAGCTTCACGGTCTCGCCGACGCGCAGCGTCCCGCCGTCGGGCTTCTCCTGGCCGGTGATCATCCGGAACAGCGTGGTCTTTCCGGCGCCGTTGGGTCCGATCACGCCGACGATCCCGCCGCGCGGCAGCTTGAACGACAGGTCCTCGATCAGCAGGTTGTCGCCGTACCCCTTGGTCAGGTGGTCGGCCTCGATCGCTCGACCAGCTTCTCGTAGGCGTTGAGCCGGGCCTTCCCCTTGGCCTGCCGCGCCCGCGGCGACATCCGCACCCACTCCAGCTCGCGCTCGAGGGTGCGCTGGCGGGTCATGGCCGCGGTCGAGCTCGAGGATCCAGCCGGCGACGTTGTCGAGGAAGTAGCGGTCGTGCGTGACGGCGACCACCGTGCCGGGGTAGACGGCCAGGTGGTGCTCGAGCCAGGCCACCGACTCCGCGTCCAGGTGGTTGGTCGGCTCGTCGAGCAGCAGCAGGTCCGGCTCGGAGAGCAGCAGTCGGCAGAGCGCGACGCGGCGCTTCTCGCCGCCGGACAGCGTCGCGACCGCGGCGTCGCCCGGCGGGCAGCGCAGCGCGTCCATCGCCATCTCGAGCTTCTGATCGAGGTCCCACAGCCCCTGGGCGTCGATCTTGTCCTGCAGCTCGGCCTGCTCGGCGAGCAGTTTGTCCATCTCGTCGGCCTCGAGCGGCTCGGCGAAGCGGTCCGAGATCGCGTTGAAGCGGTCGATCAGCGCGAGCTTGTCGGCGGCCCCTTCCTTGACGTTGTCGAGGACCGACTTGGCCGGGTCGAGCTGCGGCTCCTGCTGCAGCATCCCGACCTTGATCCCCTTGGCGGCGAAGGCCTCGCCGTTGAACTGCGGGTCGAGCCCCGCCATGATCTTCAGGAGCGAGCTCTTGCCCGCGCCGTTCGCTCCGAGCACGCCGATCTTCGCGCCGAAGAAGAACGACAGCCAGATCCCCTTCAGGATCTCGCGATTGGGCGGGACGACCTTGCGCAGGTCCTTCATGACGTAGATGAACTCGGGCATCGGGAGACCTCGGACGCGGGGGAGGAACCGCGAGGGCCGGGAGAGGATGCGGGAAGGGCGCGCGCGGCGCAAGACGGCGGGCGCGCGGCGGGGGGGCCGCGCGCCCGCCGGGGAGCGCTACGGGCAGGCCCGGCCAGAGCGCGGCGCGCCTTCCGAGTCGGTCCCCAGGTGGTCGCCGCACGCGTTCTGGACGCGCACGAGGTAGTAGAAGATGCGGCCCTTGGGCACCGCCGGATCGGCGGCCGCCAGGTCGGCCTCGTCGGACTCGAGGCACGTCGCGGCGCTCCCGTACCAGTCGGCGGCGACCGTGTTGCGCAGCGTGTCGTAGAGCACGCTCGTCGCCCCGGGCAGCGCCGGGGAGTCCCAGCGCAGCGTGGTCGTGAGCTCGGACCGGGTGAGCCGCAGGCCGCGGACCTCGGTGGGGGCGGACCAGGTCGTCGCGTCGGTCGGACGGCAGTCGTCGCGACAGGTGTTCGCCGGGAAGTTCGGATCGCCCCAGCCGTCGCCGTCCCAGTCGGTGCAGGTGTCGTACTCGTCCCCCGTCCCGTCGTCGTCGTAGTCGCGGTAGATCCGGACCTTGCCGTCGTTCCAGCCGGCGAGCGGCTGCGCGATCCAGCGGCCGTGCGACTGGAACGGCGAGGTCGTCGGCCGGTAGAGCACGCGGACTCGCCAGTGGTGGAGGCCGGCGCCGGGATTGATCGTCTGGCTCGCCTCATTGTAGGCGACGCCACTGTCGATCCAATTGACGTACCGCTCCAGGCCGGTTCCGTCGAATGGCTGACCCGGTGCCTTGACCTCGGACTCGAGCTTGAAGCCCCCGCGGCCGAGCAGGCAGCGGGGCCTTGCCGAGATGCGGAAGGCGAACTCGCTGTCCGAGCGTCCGAGCCAGGCGATCGGCACGTTGGAGTGGTAGCGGCGCTGCATCGGGAGGAAGACCGCGCCGCCCGGCTCGCCGTCGTTGCCGAGGTAGAGGAACGCCCGCCCCTCGCCGCTCTCGGGGCGGCTCGCCTCGGGCGCGCCGACCAGGAGGTCGGCGTAGCCGTCGCCGTTGACGTCGCCGGCCCCCGCCACGCTGCGGCCGAAGTTGTCACCGGCGGCGCTGCCGCGTGCCGACCATCCATCCCCGAACGACAGTCCCGTCGCGCTTCCGAGGAACAGATCGGCAAGGCCGCTGTCGGCAACGGTGGAATCGTAGTGTGGTGCCCCCACCAGCGCGTCGGCATATCCGTCGCCGTTGACGTCCCCGGCGCCCGCCACCGAGAAGCCGAACCAGCCTCCGGCCTGCGTCGTCCCGTAGTTGAATCCCGGGTGCGCCGCCAGCCCGCTGGCCGAACCGTGGAACGCATACGCGCGCCCCGAGTCGACGTGGGGGGCAGTGTCCTCGAGGTAGGCCCCGACGAGCACGTCGCCGTACGCGTCCCCGTTGACGTCGCCCGCGGCCGCGACCGAGAAGCCGAAGTAGGCGCCCGCTTCGCTGTTCTCGAAGCTCCAGTCCGCGTTCGCCGGTGTCCCGCTCGAGCCGAGCCCCGAGGACGAGCCGTGCCAGGCGAAGGCTGCGCCGGCGTTGGACGCCGGCGTGTCGTAGGCGTAGGCCCCGACGAGCAGGTCGCCCGCCCCGTCGCCGTTGACGTCGCCGGCAGAGGAAACGGCGGCTCCGAAGCGCGCTCCGGACTGGTTCGCTTCCGCCCGCCAGTCGGCGCTGGCAGGCGTCGAGTCCGCGCCCAGGCCGCTCGCCGACCCGTGCCAGACGAAGGCTCCCCCCTCGTCGGTCTGGCCGTTGTCCCAGAACGGCGCGCCGACGATCACGTCGCCGTAGCCGTCCGCGTTGACGTCGCCCGCTGAGGCAACCGAGAAGCCGAAGTAGGCGCTCGCCTGCGCCCCCTCGGCGCTCCAGTCGGCGTTCGCCGGCGTGCCGCTCGCGCCCAGCCCGCTGGCCGAGCCGTGCCACACGAACGCCGCCCCCTCGTCGGCGTCGGGGTTCGAGTAACCCCGCGCGCCGACGATGACGTCGCCGTAGCCGTCGCCGTTGACGTCCCCCGCCGAGGCGACGGAGTAGCCCATCCGCGCCTCGGCCTGGCCGGAATCGGCGGTCCAGTCCGGGAACGTGGAGGGCCCGCTGGGCGAGCCGTGATAGACGAAGACCTTGCCGTCGTTGGTGGCGCGGCTGTCGAAGAGCACCGCGCCGACGATCACGTCGCCGTAGCCGTCGCCGTTGACGTCGCCCGCGGAGGCGACGGAGTAACCGAAGTAGGCGGTCGACTGGTTTGAGTCGTCATCCCAGACGGCGCTCTCGGCCACGCCGGCCGGCCCGCCGAGGAAGAGCCACGCGGCGCCGTGGTCCGGGACCCCCGAGCTCTGGTCGGTCCAGTAGGGGCCGCCGACCAGGAGATCGCTGAAGCCGTCGCCATTGACGTCGCCCGCGGACGCGATCGCGTCCCCCAGGTAGGACTGCGTCTGGTCGCAGAGGTAGCTCCAGTCCGGCTCCGTCCCGGGTCCGCCCGACCCGCCGTGGTAGACCCGCACCTCCCCCCGCCCGCTGTGCAGGTCCTGGCGGGGGGTGCCGATCGCGATGTCGGCGTAGCCGTCGCCGTCGACGTCGCCCGCCGTGGCGACCGCGCGACCCAGCTCGAGATCGGCGGCCCCGCCCTCTTCGAACCAGGCCGCGTTCTGGTACAGCCCGCTGGCCGAGCCCCGGAAGAGCGAGACCGCCCCTTCCTCCGAGGCACCCCCGTCCCAATAGGGAGCGCCCACGACCAGGTCCGAGTAGCCGTCGCCGTCGACGTCGCCCGCGGCCGAGACGGCCCAGCCGAAGCGCGAGCCCACCTGCGTGTCGCCCTTGCCCCAGTTCCAGTTGGTCCCCAGGCCCGTCGCGGAGCCGTACCAGACCCAGGCGCTGCGCTGCAGCGGATCGCCGATGTAGACGTCGGAGTAGCCGTCGCCGTTGACGTCGCCGGCGGTCCCGATCGCGCGCCCGTAGTACTGGTCCGTTCCGTCGTCGGGGTGGGTGAAGGACGAGCGCTCGCTCCACTCCTGCCACGCCGGCGGACCGGCGGCCGAGCCGCGGAACAGGAGCACGACGCCGCGGTTGCAGCCGGGGCAGCCGGTGTCGGTCCAGCCCGGCTCGGACACCAGGAAGTCGCCGTAGCCGTCGTCGTGCACGTCGCCGGCCGCCGCGACCCGGTAGCCGAAGCGCGCGTTGTCCACGACGCCGTGCAGGCTCCAGCAGAGGTCGAGCGAGGTCGGCCCTCCGCAGTAGAGGTACGCCGCCCCCTGGTCGTCGCCGCCCACGTCGTCCCACTCCGGCGCGCCGACCAGCAGGTCGTAGTAGCCGTCGCCGTTGACGTCTCCCGCGGCGGCCACGCTCCAGCCGAAGTGGTCGCCGGCCGCCTCGCCCCAGCGGGTCCGGTTGGGGAGCGTGGACGGCCCCGAGGGCGAGCCGTAGTACACGAAGACGGCGCCGTTGTCGGTCAGCCCCATGTCCCAGCCCGGGGCGCCGACGGCGATGTCGTCGAAGCCGTCGCCGTTCAGGTCGCCGACGCCGGCGACCGACTTCCCGTACCAGTCCGAGCCGCTGTCGCCGTGCTCGAACCAGGCGGGGCTCGTCGCCAGGGGATCGATCGTCACGGGGTAGGCCGCGCCGGCGTCGTCGACCGCGATCCGGATTACGCCCGTCTCCTCGGCCGCGAAGGCGGAGAAGCGCGCCGGCAGCGCCCGCCCCCGCGCGTCCCAGGCGGCCAGCTTCGCGAAGTGGATCGCGCGCGCGCCGTCGGGGGCGACGAAGTCGATCGCGCGGCCATCCGTCGCCAGCACGGGGCGGAGCGAGCCGCTCAACGCGAGATCGAGCACGAGCGGTCCCTCGCGCCCGGCATCCGGCGGCGGCGCGGCGATCGTGAACCCCTGCTCGAGGCCGTCGGGACTGTTGACGAACCACTCGACGAGCGGGCCGCGCGCCCCGTCGACGCGGTTGTCGCGGACGGCGAGGCGCGCGGGCTCCGCCGGCTGCTCGGCGCCGGCGCGTCCCCAGCGGACGAGCGACAGGCCCCAGCTCCACACCGGTTCGGCCTCGCGCCGCGGCACGACGCGGAAGCCCTCCGCGGTGAACCAGGTCCGGAAGCCGTGCGCCCGGTTCGGCGCCTGCCAGCCGCCCTCGATGTCGGCGAACGGCGACTCGTCCTGCCACGACGGCTGGTACTCCAGGCTCTCGATCCGGGCCTGGGCGCGCGCCCACCAGTCTCCCGGCACGCCGGGCACGCCGGGGGCCGCCGGATCCCGGTCGGAGGCGCCGGGCCCGCTGCCGGGGCGTGGCGGCTGGACCACGGGCGCGTCGGCGGGAGCGAACGGGACGAATGCTGCGAAGAGAACGAGGGTCGCGAGAAGGACCGGGCGGAACCGACGGGGCATGGCGCACCTCCGAGCGAGATGCGCCCTGTCTATCGTTCCACGGGAGCCGCGGGAACTACATGAACAGGTAGATACCGGCAGCCGTTCGTGGATTAGCCCGGAGCGCCCCCCGGATCGCCCCGGCCGGCCGCATGAGGCGCGGCCGGGGCGTCCGTCCGCTAGCGCGTCGTCTGCGCCGGGGGCCGCGGCGGGGTCCGCGGCGGGTCGGTGCGGATCTTCTCCATCAGGTAGTCCACCGCCTTCATCAACTGGGCGTCGACGCCGCGCTGCATCTCGGCCGGGTCGAGGTCGACCACGATGTCGGGCTGGACCCCCTCGTTCTCGATCACCCACTTCCCGTCGGTCGAGTAGACGCGGTAGTCGGGGGCGGTGATCCCGCCGCCATCGACCAGCGGCGTGAACATCGAGACGCCGACCAGGCCGCCCCAGGTCCGGGTGCCGATCACCGGCCCCATCTTCTTGAGCTGGAACTCGGCCGGGAGCATGTCGCCGCCCGAGCCGGCCTGGCGGTTGGTGAGCATCGCCAGGTGGGCCTGGGTCGCGACCAGCGGCGTCGCGTAGTCCTTCGAGTAGCGGCGGGTCCAGTAGAAGAGGATCGGCAGGTTCATCCGGTTGAGGAACGGGTCGGGGTCGAGGCCTCCGGCGTTGAACCGGCCGTCGACCACCAGCCCCTCCTTCTGCGTCTGGCCGTACCAGTACTGCGGGAACATCTCGGCCGCGCCGGTGAAGGTGTCGGGGAGGTGCAGGTAGCCGAGCTTCCCGCCCGAGGCCTTCTCGACCGCGGCGCGGTTGCGTTCCAGCCAGTCCAGGTACCGGAACTTCGACTCGTCGCTCGCCGGGACGACGAGCGCCTCGCGCGTCTCCTTCCCCTTCGGGTCGGACGTCACGGCCAGGCGGACCGGCTTGCCGGACAGCCCCTCGAACTCCGCGAAGGCCTCGCGCGCCGTCGTCACCGGGCGCCCGTCGACCGCCAGCAGGAAGTCCCCTTCGCGGACGTCGACCCCCGGCGCCGCCAGCGGCGGCACGCTGCCGGTGGTCCAGTCCGGCGTCCTCAGGATCCGCCGGATCTGCCAGCGGCCGCTGGCCGGGTCGGCCACCAGGTCGGCGCCGAGCATCCCGGTCGGGACCCGGTCCGGCCGGCGCCTCCGGTCGCCGCCGTAGACGTAGGTGTGCGAGGTCGCCAACTCGCCGATCAGCTCGCCGATCACCCAGCGGACCTCGGCGCGGCTCGCGGCGGCGTCGATCAGCGGCTGGTACTTGGCGCCGACCGCGGCCCAGTCGAGACCGTGCATCCCGGGGTCGTAGAAGTAGTCGCGTTCGAGGCGCCAGACCTCGCGGTAGATCTGCTTCCACTCGGCCCGCGGGTCGAGCCGCATCGTCAGGCCGGAGAGGTCGAGCGGTTCGGGCTTCGCCTTCTCGGCCGAGGCGTCCACGATCCCGATCTCGGTCCCGCGCCGCCAGCCGAGCCGCTTGCCGTCGGCCGAGAGGGCGTAGTCGTCGACCGCCTCCAGCACGCTGCGCTCCTTGCGCTCCTTCAGGTCGTAGGCCTTGAGCGGCCGCGCGCCGGGATCGCGGATGTCGAAGCGGTTGAAGTCCCCCTCCGCGCCGTCGAGGTAGAAGAGGGTGTCGCCGGCCACGCCGAGCCGCCGGTAGTTGCCCCGCGGCAGCGGCAGCGGCTCGACCCGCGCCTCGATCCCGGTCAGGTCGACGACCGTCGTCGCTGGGGCCTTCGCGGCCGCATCCTTCTTCGCCGGGTCGCCCTCCTTTTTCGCCGTCGGCGCGTCCGGCGTCGCGTCCTCCGGCGCCTCGTCCCCGGTCTTTGGCGGGAAGAGCGGCTTCGCCCCCGCCTTCAGCGCCAGGGAGTAGATCCCGGCGACCTTCTTGTAGACCAGCTCGAAGTCCATGTCGCTGTAGGTCGGGTCGAAGCGGCGGTTGCTGACGAAGAAGAGCCGCTCGCCGTCGGCCGAGAAGACCGGCCCGAAGCTCTCGTAGGTCCCGCCCGTGACCGCCTGCTGCTGCTTCGTCTCGAGGCCGTAGATCCAGACCCGATTGACCAGGTCCGGCCCCATCTTCGTGTAGGCCAGGAAGCGCGAGTCGGGCGACCAGGCGTGGTCGAAGATCGGCTTGGTGTCGATCGCCAGGTCCATCGCCTCGTACTCGGCCCTGTCGACCTTCGTCACCGTCTTCGTCGCGACGTCGAGGACCGACAGCGTCAGCGTCTGGTCGGTGAAGGCGAGCTTCTTCGAGTCGGGGGACCAGCGCAGCGCGAACCGGTAGCCGTCCTTGTGCGTCGTCAGGCGGGTCGCCGGCTCCTTGCCCAGCGGGTCGACCACGAAGATCTCGTACTCGCCGGTCCGGTCGGAGAAGAACGCGATCTGCCGGCCGTCGGGCGACCAGGCCGCGTCCTTGTCGCGCGTGCCGGAGTCCTGCGAGAGATTGCGGATCACCCCCTTCTCGCGCGGCACCGTGAAGACCTCGCCGCGGGCCACGACGACCGCCCGGTTGCCGTCGGGCGAGAGCGCGAGCGAGGTGATCCAGTCCTTGACGTTCTTCTGGTACGGCCGCGCCTCGGGCGCGTCGGCGAGCACCTGGAAGGAGACGGCCTTCACCTGCCCGCTGGCGGGGTCGAAGATCTCGATCCCTCCGGCCCGGTCGTAGACGATCTTCCCGTTCCCCTCCGAGGGGCGGCCGGCGTCGAAGTCGGCGTAGCGCGTCAGCTGCCGGGACTGGCCGGTCCCCGGGTCCATCGCGAACAGGTTGAGCACGCCGTCCGGGTCGGCCTGGTAGTAGAGCGTGCCGCCGATCCAGATCGGGAAGCGCTCGGTCCCGCGGGCGTCGGTGAGCTGCCGGTCCTTGCCGGTGCGGACATCGTACAGGTACAGATCGGGCGCCAGCCCGCCGCGGTAGCGCTTCCAGGTCCGATCCTCGGTCGCGACGCGGGTATAGGCCAGGAGCGACGCGTCGGCGTTGTAGGCGCCCCAGCCCGCTTCCGGCAGGGGGAGCGCCTCGAGCCCCGAGCCGTCCGGCGCGATCAGGAAGAGCCGCTGGAAGCGGCTGTAGGAATCGCGCCCGGAGCGAAACAGGACCTTGCCGCTGACCGGGTGCCAGCCGACGACCTCGTCCGCCCCGGGGTGCCAGGTCAGCCGCGTGATGTTCCCCCCCTCGGTGCTCATCACGTAGACGTCGGTGTTGCCGTCGTACTCGGCGGTGAACGCGATCAGCTTCCCGTCCGGGGAGAACTTGGGACACTTCTCCTCCCCCTCGTGGAAAGTGATCCGCCTCGCGACGCCGCCCGCGGCCGGGACGGTCCAGACGTCTTCGGCGTGGGCGAATGCGATCAGGTCGCCGTGGAGGTCGGGCTGCATCGCCAGCGCCTGCGGCGCGGCGGGAGGCGCCGCCGCAGCGGGAGCGAGGGCGGCCAGGAAGACCGCGGCGACGACTGCGACGAGGAAGGCGGGCGCGGGAAGAATCGCGGTGCGGCGGGCGGGGAGGGGGAGCCGAGCCATGGGGAGAGTTCCTCCGAAGCGGGGAGAAGTAACAGGTTATTGTCGCCTCCCGGGCCCTTCCGCGAAACCCCGTCCGCCGGTGTAGGCTGACCGCCCAGCCACAACAGGGAGGCCGCTCGTGAGCCGCGCGCCGCGCATCGTCCTGTGCTACCGCGCCGACGATCCCGACGCCGGGGACGTCTTCTCGCGGATCGTGCCGTACGGGCTGATGACGATCCACGGCTACCTGCGGGCAAACGGCTTCGACTCGCGCCTTCACAACTTCACGGGCGTGCCGTTCCCCGAGGTCCGTCGGGTCTTCGCCGAGCAGCGGCCCGACGCGATCGGCGTCTCGCACTTCACCTTCAACCACGCCTCGTGTGCCGGGCTCTACGCGGCGGCGGCCGCGGCCGCGCCGCAGGCCCTGGTGATCGCCGGCGGCCCGCAGGCGACGCACCTGGACGGACCGATCCTCTCCCGCCCCCCCGCGCCCCGGGTGATCGTGCGCGGCGAGGGAGAGGGTCCGGCGCTCGCGCTCGCGGCGCAGCTCGCCGCCGGCGAGACGCGCTTCGAGGCGATCCCCGGGCTGTCCTGGGTCGACGCGGGCGAGGTCCGGCGCAACCCGGAGGCCCCGCCGGCCGAGGACCTCGACCCCTTCCACCCGCCCGAGCGCTACGAGCAGCTCCACGGCGTGGCGGCGCACGAGCAGTTCCCGATCGTCATCACCTCGCGCGGCTGCCCCGCCGCCTGCACCTTCTGCAATACGCCGCTGTTCTGGGGCCGGCAGATGCGCTACCGCAGCGCGGCCAGCGTGGTCGACGAGATCGAGCTGGTCTGGAAGCGCTGGGGGATCGACTTCTTCAGCCTGCGCGACGACACCTTCACGGCGAAGAAATCGCGCGTGAAGCAGCTGGCGGACGAGCTCCAGCGCCGCGGGATCTTCGTGCTCTGGAACTGCCAGTCGCGGGTCAACCTGGTCGACGAGGAGCGGCTGCTCTGGATGCGGCAGGCGGGCTGCGACCAGCTGCAGTTCGGGGTCGAAGCGGCGTCTCCGGCGATCCTGAAGGAGCTAAACAAGGAGATCCGTCCCGACCAGATCGAGCGAGCCTTGGCGCTCTGCCGGAAGGTCGGGATCAAGACCAGCGCCTACTTCATCACGGGCGTTCCGGGCCAGACCGACGCCGATCTCGAGGCCAACCGCCGGCTGTTCGAGACGGCCGGGCTGATGGACGGGATCGTGGCGCCGCTCGCCTACTACCCCGGGACCTCGCTCTTTGACGACGCGAAGGCGCGCGGCGAGATCGACGAGGAGCTGTTCCTGGCGGGCGACCAGGCCGCGCTCTTCGTGCGGCGCGACCCGCACGCCGAACGGCAGTTCCGCCGGATGGTCGGGGCGATCGAGCGCGAAGCGCCGAAGCGCGGCTTCACGCGCGAGGAGATCGAAGGGCACCTGGCGCGGACGGACCGCTGCTACGCCTCGCTGCTCGACCTGGGGGCGTGGCACCAGGAGCGGCGCGAGTGGCGCGCCGCGCGGGCCGCGTACGATGAGCTGGTCCGGCGCTGGCCCGCATCGCCGTGGGGACCGAAGGCGCTGGCCGGGCTCGCAGCGCGACGCGGCTCGTAGGGGCCGCTCTCCGTGGCGGCCCGAATCGCCGCGCACGCGCTCCGGCGACGCCGGAAGGAGGCCTGATGGCGCACGAACGGCTCGAATTCCCGCGAATCGACTGGCAGTCCGGCGCGCACCCGCTCGAGCGCAAGAAGACGGGCGCGCTCGGCGGCGCGACGCTGCTCCGCTTCGAGCCGGGCTTCGAGGATCCGAACTGGTGCGTGAACGGCCACGCCGGCTACGTCCTCGAAGGGACGCTGCGGCTCGCCTTCGACGAGGGGGTCGTGGAGGTGAGGGAAGGGGAGGGGTTCGTGATCGACCCCGGCACCCGGCACCGTGCCGCGAATGCGGGGAGGGACGCCGTCGCAATGTTCATTGCCCCGCGAGGGGCCGCTCCCTGACGGGAGTCGGACGGGAGAGGAGTCGGGCCCTGGCCGACCGGCCTAGATGCCCTTTTCTTCTCCTGGTTGGGGGGCGCGCGCTTCCGCGGCGACGTCGGCCTGGATGCCGGGCTGGATGCCGGCCTGGAGGTCGGCCTCGACGTCGGCCGGCTCGGGCTCGCCGTTCCGGGCGGACTTGGCCTGGCGGCGGGCGGCGCGGGTCGCGCGCTTCTCGGACGCCCTCGTGAGCCGGGCCTGTTCCTTCTGTCGCTTCAGGAATGACGGTCGCTTGTTTGCCACCTGATGGCTCCTCGGGCGCGTCGATGGAACGCGCACCCTGCATCGTCGCAGGTTCGGGAGGAAAGGGCTCGCGAAGACCGGCAATCCCTCTCCAGGGCAAGAATTGACCGGGAGGAAAACCCAGGGCTGACCGAGGCCCGCCCTCGCGAGCGGTGGGTGGCTCTCCCCGTGCCGGGGGGCGGTCCCGGCCCGCGACAATTGTGATCAAGTTCCAGTAAAGGGGCTTGCCGGGCGTTACGACCAAACCGAGAATCAATCCAGTTACTTCACGCTTCCCGCCGGCCCGAGGCGGACGCACACCAGCGCCATCCAGGGCGGACCCGCTCGCGGGACGCCGAGCGCTGATCGGTGGGGAGCCCCTCATGAAGGACACGCCGTTCCATCTCGCCGCGGGGCGCACGCGCCGTCTCGCGCCGGCGGCCGCGCTCGCGGTCATCACCGCCGTCGCCGGCCTCGCACTGGCCTACGACCAGTACTCGACCGACGGAAACACCGGCAACTGCGCCACCTGCCACGGCGATTTCCGCGCCAGCCCCTACACCTCGAAGGTCGACGGCCTGAGCTGGGGCAACGACCTGCACGATGTCCACCGCAACAACATGCTCGGCAGCGACTGCAACGCCTGCCACTACGGGGAACGCTTCCCGACCTTCATCGGGCGGGCTCCGGGCGGCAACGGCCTCGCCGGCTACTCCTGCTCCGGATGCCACGGCCGCTCCCAGGACGGGACCGGCACCGGGACCGCAGGGTTCGGCGCGGGGTTGCGGCAGCTGCACTGGCGGGGGGGGACGACCTCCTGCGTCAATTGCCACGCCGATTCCAACCCAGCCTCGAAGACACCCGTCGGCGAGAACATCCTGCCGCCGTTCTATGCGAGTCCGGGTACGGGCCACACGATCCCCAACAACCCCTGCAACCCCGCGCCCGCGTTCGTCGAGAACTACGCCGCTTCGACCCTCGGGCTCGACAACGACGGAGACGGGACCTTCGACGCGCTCGATTCGCAGTGCAGCACCGCCGGGGCGACGCCGGGTGAGGTCTCGCGCGGCGGGCTGCCGCAGCTGCTGGTCACCGCGCACAACCCGGTGACCCGGCTGATGGCGATCAGCTACGGCCCGGCCTGCACGTCGACCGACAACACGATCTACTACGGCCCATTGAGCACCGTCTCGACCTACGGCTACTCCGGCCAGCAATGTGCGATCGGAAACACTGGGGCCTACACCTGGAACTACCCGGCAAGCCCGGCCGCGTTCTTCTTCCTCGTCGCCGGCCGCAACGGGACGAACGAGGGCCCCTACGGCCAGTCCAGCGCGGGCAGCGAGCGGCCCCCGTACGCGTTGAACGCCGTCTGCCCGCTGCCGCAGG
Organism: Acidobacteriota bacterium; assembly: GCA_025456425.1. Classification (GTDB taxonomy): domain Bacteria; phylum Acidobacteriota; class Polarisedimenticolia; order J045; family J045; genus JALOKP01. Next base: position 21,321 of record JALOKP010000072.1, read on the forward strand.
ATCTCGCGAAGCGCTGCGAGTAACGCCGGCCGGCGAGACCGGCCTCCGGATCGACGACGCCGGGCGCGGACCCGATTCCGCGCCCGGCGTCGCTCTTCAGCTCCCCTTGACCGCGACCTGCGCCCCGGCCACCAGGCCGCCCGCGCCGGTCGTCACGACCCCCTGCCCGGGGGGGAGCCCCTCGACCACCTCGACCCACTCGCCGTCGGCCAGCCCCTCGCGGATCGGGAGCGTGCGGGCCCGGCCGCCGTCCACGATCCAGACGAAGGAGCGCCCCTCGTCCCGAATCACCGCGGCGACGGGGATCGCGAGCGCGCCGAGCCGGGCCGGAAGCTCGAAGTGCGCGGTCGCGAACAGGCCGGCCTGCAGCCGCAGGTCCGGATTGGGGACCGCGACCTTGACCAGGAAGGTCCGGTTGGTCCTGTCGATCGACGGGTTCACGGCGACGATCGTGCCCTCCCTCGCCTCGCCGGTCGTGCGCACCGCGAGGCGCGCCTGCATCCCCGGCGAGAGCGTTCCGGCCAGCCGCTCGGGGACCTCGAACTCGCCGTGCAGCGTCGAGAGGTCGGCGATCTTCACGACCGGCTCGCCGCGGGCGACGAACTCGCCGCGCTGCAGCATCCGGGCCGTGATCACGCCGCCGTAGGGGGCGGAGCCGGTCGTGTCGGCCAGCCGCTGACGCGCCGCGTCGCGGCGGGCCTGCGCCTCGCCGAGCGCCGCCTCGGCGCGCTCGGCGGCGGTCACGGCCTGGTCGAGCATCTGGCCGGTGGCCGAGCCCTCGCGCGCCAGCCCCTCCATCCGCTCGCGCTCCCGCCGCGCGTCCTTCAACGCGACCTCAGCCGAGACGACCGCGGCGTCGGCCTGCTGCAGGTCCAGCCGATACTCGATCGGCCGGACCTGGAACACGGTCTGGCCCGCGCCGACGCGGCTGCCGACGTCGACCGGGACCGCCTCGAGCTGCCCCTCGGAGAGTGCCCGCATCTCGGCCTCGCGGGCCGCACGCAGCGTGCCGGTCGCCTCGAGCGTCGGGCGGAAGTCGCGGCGGGCCGCCACGGCCAGTTCGACCTCGCGCGGAGCCAGCGCCTCGGCGGTGGCGGCGGTTGCGGTCCCGGCGGCCGCGGCCGGCGCGCCGCCGGCCTCCGGACCGGCGCCGGTCTTGCGGCCGCAGCCGGCGGCGGCCAGGGCCGTGAGCAGCAGGATCGGGACGAGGGAGCGGGTCTGGGCGTTCATGCGTTGCTCGCTTCGCCGGGGGCGGCCGCGGGGGCCGGCGCCGGCCGGTGCGCCCGCGAACGGGCGGAAAAGCGCTGCCCGACCCACGCCGTGGCGTCGTCGAGCAGCAGGTAGACCACCGGGATGATCAGGAGCGTCAGCAGCGTGGAGGTCGCGGTCCCGCCGATCACGGCGATCGCCAGCGGGGCGCGGGCCTCGCCGCCCTGCGACAGCGCCAGCGCGACCGGGACGACGCCGATCATCGTCGACGCCGCGGTCATCAGGATGGGCCGCAGCCGGACCGGGCCGGCCTGCAGTATGGCGGCGACCTTGTCGACGCCCTTCTCGCGCTGCTGGTTGGCGAAGTCGACCAGCAGGATCGCGTTCTTGGTCACGATCCCCATCAGCATGATGATCCCGATGAACGAGAAGATGTTGAGCGTCGTGCCGGTCAGCCAGAGCATCCCGAACACCCCGATCATCGTGAACGGCAGCGAGAGCATGATCGTGAAGGGGTGGATGAACGACTCGAACTGGATCGCCAGCACCATGTAGATGATCAGGATCGACAGGACGAGGGCGGTCAGCAGCGAGGCGAACGACTCGCGCTGGGTCTGCGCGTTGCCGGTCAGCGCCACGCCGAAGCGCCCGTCGTCGGGCATCAGCCGCTCGACCAGCCGCTCGACCTCGGCCAGCGCGTCCCCGGCGCCGATCCCCTGGCCGTTGGCGAACAGCGTGACCGAGCGCCGGCGGTCGAAGCGGTTGATCGAGTTCGGGCCGGTCCCCACCTCGTAGTCGATCAGGTTGGGCGACTTGATCAGCTGGCCGCTCTCGGCGCGGACTGCGATCCCGTCCAGGTCCTCGGGCCGGCCGCGGAACTCGGGCAGCGCCCGGATCCGGATGTCGTAACGGTAGCCGCCGTCCTTGAACTTGGCGACCTCGTTGCCGCCGAACAGTGCGTAGACCTCGCCCGAAATCGAGCGCACGTCGACCCCCAGGTCGTTGGCCAGGCCGCGGTTGATCCGGACCTTGACGTCGGGCTTGGTGGTCCGGAGGTCGGTGTCGACGTCCTTGAATCGGCCACCCGCCCGCATCTCGGCGGTGATCCGGTCGGCCAGCTCGCCCAGTTCCCGCGTGGAGGGACCCTGGATCACGTAGCTGATGTCGGTGTTGCGGCCGGTGGCGCCGAAGGCGTTGAAGGTCTCGAGCGTGATCAGCATCGAAGGGTCGATGTCGAGCTGCCCGCGGACCCGCTCCATGACCTCCCGCTGCGAGGCCTGGCGCTGCTTCTTCGGGACCAGGTTGACGAAGAACAGCCCCTTGTTCGGCTCGGCCCCCATTCCCATCTGCAGGCCGACTGCGGCGAACGAACTCGCGATCTCGGGGTTCGAGTAGAGCCGCTCCTCCAGCTCGCGCATCCGGATATTCGTCTTTTCCAGTGAGGTCCCGGTCGGCAGCTCGAAGTTGACGACGAAGAACCCCTCGTCGGCCTCGGTGATGAACTCGGTCCCAATGAAGGGGACCAGCGCGAGGCCGGCGACGAAGGCCGCGGTCGCGAGCCCCATCACCGTCCAGCGGTGGCGCACCGCCCACTCCAGCGCGCGGCGGTAGCTCCGTTCCAGCCCCTGGAAGGCGCGCTCGAGCAGGTTGTAGAGGCGGCCGTGGCTGACCTCGTGGCGCATCAGGCGCGACGACAGGTAGGGGGTCAGGGTCAGCGCGACGAAGGCCGAGATCAGGATCGTCAGGGCGACCGTCAGCCCGAACTGGTAGAAGAAGCGCCCGACGATCCCCTCCATGAAGGCGACCGGGATGAAAACCGCGGCGATCGAGGTCGTGGCGGCCAGTACGGCCAGCCCGACCTCGGCGGTCCCGACCCGCGCGGCTTCCATCGGCGGCTCGCCCATCTCGATGTGGCGGTAGATGTTCTCGATCACGACGATCGCGTCGTCGATCACCATCCCGACCGCCAGCGAGATCGCGAGCATCGTCATGTTGTTGGCGGTGAAGTCCAGCGCCTTCATCACGACGAACCCGCCCAGCAGCGAGATCGGAATCGCCACGACCGCGACGACCGTGGTCCTCACCGTGCGCAGGAACAGGTACATGATCGCGGCGGTCAGGAGGATCCCGATCAGGATGTCGGTCTGGACCCCCGCGATCGACTCCTTGATCTGGGTCGAGCCGTCGTAGGCGATCGCGATCGAGATCCCCGGCGGCAGGTGTGGCCGGATCTCGTCCAGCCGGGCCTTGACCCGGTCGGCGACCTCGACCAGGTTCGACTTGGGCTGCTTGCGGATCCCGAGTCCGACGGTCGGGCTGCCGTTGAAGCGCGCGATTGCGCGCAGGTCCTCGAAGCCGTCGTCGACCCGGCCGACGTCGGCCAGCGTGATGATCGTGCCGCCGCGATCGGCGACCACCAGCTGCCGCAGTTCCTCGACCGACGCGTACTCCCCCTCGACCTTGACCGAGTACTCGATCTCCGGCGTCTCGATCCGCCCGCCCGGCAGCTCGACGTGCTTGAGCTGGATCGCGCGCGCCACGTCCTGCGCGGTCAGGCCGCGGGCCTCGAGCTTCTGCGGGTCGAGCCAGACCCGGATCTCGCGCTTGCGCAGCCCGCCGACCTCGACGTT
>JALOKP010000181.1 GCA_025456425.1 Acidobacteriota bacterium
CGAGGGCGACATCCGGCTGAAGGCGGAGTTCAGCAGCACGCTGCACTACCGGCCGGGGACGGTCGGGATGGCGCGCGACACCGACCCCGACAGCGGCTCCTGCCAGTTCTTCATCGCGCTCGAGAACCTGCCGCGGCTCGACGGCAAGTACACGATCTTCGGCGAGGTCGTTGCGGGCCTCGACGTGGCGAAGAAGATCGCGGAGGTCCCGCGCGACGTCAACGACAACCCGCTCGAGCCGGTCAAGGTCAAGGTCGCGCTGGCGCGGCGCTCCGTCCCGCAGGCGGCGCTCTCGCGCCAGGCCGGCGACCGCTCGGGCGAGCTGCTGTCCGGCCCCGACAAGCCGAAGCCCTACGACCCGTCCGACCCGAAGTGGAGCCCGCCCGAGCCGAAGGGCGAGCTGGCCGCGGCCGGCCCGGAGTGGGTGCGCCTCGACCTGGCGTTGGACGCCGAGGGGCGGGTGATCGACGTGCGGTTCGTCGACACGACGGTGGTGCCGGATGGTCCGGCGGGGATCGCGGCCAAGGCTCGCGCCTGGAGCTTCGAACCCGCGCTGTACGAAGACCTGCCCGCGCCGGTGCGGATCGGGATCGACGCCACCGGCGGGAACCTCGGCGCGCCGCCGGTGCCCCGCTGAGCGCCGCCGCGCCGTCGCGCTCGGTCCTCGTCACCGGCGCCACCGGCTACGTCGGCGGCCGCCTCGTGCCGCGCCTGCTCGAGGCCGGACACCGCGTGCGGGTGCTGGTGCGCGACCCCGCCCGGCTGCAGGGGCGCAGCTGGCTCGATCGGGTCGAGGTCGTCACCGGCGACGTGCTGCGGCCGGAGACGCTGCCCGCGGCGCTGGCCGGGATCGACGCGGCCTACTACCTGGTGCACAGCCTCGCCGCGGGCGGCGGCTACTCCGAGCGCGACACCGCCGCGGCGCGCCACTTCGCCGAGGCGGCGCGCGACGCCGGCGCCGGGCGGATCCTCTACCTCGGCGGGCTGGGCGACCCGGAGGCCGAGCTGTCCGAGCACCTGCGCTCGCGCCAGGGGACCGGCGACGCGCTGCGCTCGGCCGGCGTTCCCGTCACCGAGTTGCGCGCGGCCGTGATCGTCGGCTCGGGGAGCCTCTCGTTCGAGCTGATCCGCTACCTGGCCGAACGGCTGCCGGTGATGATCTGCCCGCGCTGGGTCTACACCCGGATCCAGCCGATCGCGATCCGCAACGTGCTCGACTACCTCGTCGCCGCGCTCGACCACCCGGAGAGCGCGGGGCGCGTGCTCGAGATCGGCGGCGCCGACGTCGTGACCTATGGCGAGATGATGACCGGCTACGCCGAGGTGCGCGGCCTGTCGCGCCGGCTGATCCCGGTCCCGGTGCTCACCCCGCGGCTGTCGTCGTACTGGGTGCACCTCGTGACGCCGATCCCGGCCGCGATCGCGCAGCCGCTGATCGAGGGGCTGCGCAACGAGGTCGTCGTCCGCGACGACACGGCGCGGCGGCTGTTCCCGGAGATCCGGCCGTTCGACTACCGGACCGCGGTGCAGCTGGCGCTCGACCGCGTCGAGGCCGGCGAGGTCGAGACGATGTGGGACGACGCGCTGGTCACGACGCAGGGGGACGCCCCGCCGGTCGTGCTGACCGAGCGCGAGGGGATGCACATCGAGCGCCGGCAGCGCACGGTGAACGCGCCGCCCGAAGCGGTCTACCGCGAGTTCGTCTCGCTGGGCGGGGAGCGCGGCTGGCTGGCGCTGGACTGGGCCTGGCAGCTCCGCGGCGCGGCCGACCGGCTCTGCGGCGGCGTCGGCATGCGGCGCGGCCGGCGCGACCCGCACGACCTGCGCGTCGGCGACGCGCTCGACTTCTGGCGGGTCGAGGCGCTCGAGCCGGGTGCGCTGCTGCGGCTGCGGGCCGAGATGAAGGTCCCCGGCCGGGCCTGGCTGCAGTTCACCGCGCGGCCGCAGCCCGACGGCCGGACCCAGCTGACGCAGACGGCCTTCTTCGACGCCAAGGGGCTGTTCGGGCTGGCCTACTGGTACGGGGCCTACCCGTTCCACGCGCTGATCTTCGACCGGCTGATCGACCGGATCGCGCGCGACGCGGAAGCGCGCCGGGCGGAGCGCGCCGCGGCGCGCACCCCGCCCGCCTGATCGCCGCGCCCTACACGGTGGCCGCAAGCCTGTTGGTGCGGCGGGGCAGGTTCAGCCGCTGAGGCCGCGGCGGCGGGCCGGCCTTCGGGCGAGGTCCGCGTCCCGAGCAGCGGGCGCCACGAGTCGGGCAGCGCTTCGCGCCCCGGGAAGAGCCGCTGGGCCAGGACCCGTTCCCAGGGCCACGGTGCGGCGGTCAGCCCCAGCGCCATCGCCGGCGTCGTCCGGTCGGGTCGCCGCTCCGAGCGGCCCTTCACCAAGTTCTTCCAGACGGTCGTCAGGAAGGCCCGCCCCACCACCGCCGGCTGCGATCGCCCGAAGGCGATCGTCTCGCGCTTGTGCTCGGCGCAGGTGTGGCGCAGCAACTGGTGCAGCTGGTCGACCGGGGCCATCGCGCGATCGCGGGCGATCGCCTCCTTCGAGCGCGGGCTTCCTTTCGGCCCGCGGATCGGGTTGGGGTGGGCCTTGAGCTCGACCCGTTTGGCCGCCGGGTGGTCCTTGAGGGCGGTCCGGTAGTCGCTGCGGCCGTCGGCGACGAGCACGAGCCGCTGCCCTTCCGGCGCCAGCCGCAGCAGCCGGTCGAGCGAGCGCCGGATGCTGGTGACGTAGGCGGCGCTCTCGGCCCAAGGCGCGGCAGAGCCGTCGGGTTGGTCGGGCCGCCGGCCGGAGCCGCGATGCGGAGCCGGGTCGGGCCCGAAGACGAAGCGGGAGCGGGCGCCGACCGCGGTGCCGAGCGCCAGCGCCTGTTGCTGGCAGCCGACGAAGCTCTCGAAGTGGTCGTGGACGACGGACTCGGCCAGGGGCGGCAACTCGGCCTCGAGCCGGGCCTGGAGCAGGACGGCGTGGCTGGCGAGGCGGCGGGCCAGCCGGGTGACGGAGGTCTTGGCGCAGCGCAGGGAGCGCGCCAGCTGGCGGTGGGCGGAGCCGGCCTGGAGGCCGGCGGCGACCGCGGGGAGCAGCCCGGGGCGCTTGAGGAAGTAGGTGCAGGAGAAGGTCTGTTGGGAACAGGTCCGGCCGCAGTCCCGGCAGCGGAAGCGCGGGACCCGGCGGCGGTCGAGGGCGCGGGAGTAGCTGCCGTAGCGGATCAGGCCGCGGCCGCGGTGGTGATGGGCGGGGCAATCCGGCCAGGGGCAGAAGGGGGGCCGGAAGCGCGAGGGACGCACGGTTTCGACGGGCTTGGTTCGCCATTTCATGGAGACCGGGGAGAGCAAGGCGCGGGCCGCCGGAGAACCCCCGACAGTCCGCGCCCCCGATCCCTCGGCCGTCCGCCCGCGGTCACTCCGGGCCGGACACCTGTCCGCCGGCGGTCACGCGCCGGATCCGCTCGCCAACAACCTTGCGGCCACCGTGGGTGCCCTACGGCAGCGGCTCGTCCCCCGAGGAGCCCGCAGCGTTGCGCGCGCTCACCAGGTAGTAGAGCGTCCCGCTCCAGGCCCCGGCAGCGTCGACGTCGCGGAACAGCGTCGCGGTCGGCTCGGCCAGCGCGGCGAATCCGGCGCGCGGGTCGGCGGAGCGGTAGACGGGGTAGAAGCGCGCTGGGCCGTACTCCGCGCCGGCCGACGGCGGCAGCCAGCGCAGCTCGACGTCGCGGCCGGCCCGCAGCGCGGTCAGCGTGCCGCCGACGCGGTCGGGCGGGAGCGTCTCGGCCGCGCTGAACCCGCCGCAGCTCTCGACGCGCCGGAAGAGCTGGACGTCGTCGATCAGCAGCTCGATCAGCGGCTCGCCTCCCTGCATGTACTTCACCTTGTCGGTGGCCTCGAAGCGGACCCGCATCGTGGCGGTCGGCGTGACGCGCGCCGACAGGTCGAGCGTCCGCATCGTCCAGCGCGGGACGTTTCCTTCCAGCCGCTCCAGCTCGGTCCAGTTCGTGCCGCCGTCGGTGCTGACCCGCGCCAGGAACAGCCCGGTGTTGCCGGTGCCGACGTTGGTGCGGTGGAAGTACCGGCCGAAGCGCAGCATGAGCCGCCCCTCGCCGGTGCCGTCGAGCGACGGCGAGGTCAGGAACGCCGTCCCCTTCTTGACGTCGCCGGTGCGCGGGTCGGCCCCGGGACCCAGGGCCGGGTTGCCGGTGACCCAGGCGTTGGCGCCGCTCCCCTCGGTGCAGTCGTCGTCGGGCTGGACCGGTCCGGCCCAGCCGTCGGTCACGGCGTTGGGGTCGCCGCGCACGAAGAGCCCCTGCGTCGCGTCGCCGCCGGGCGTCCAGCCGCCGGTCCCGGCCTCGAAGTCGTAGTTGCGCACGGTGAAGTCGGTGCGCTGCCCGACGACGATCGCGAAGGTCAGCACGGTGACCAGCCCGTCGTCGTGGCGGACCTCGAGCCGGAAGCCGGGCTCGGCCCCGCAGGCGCCGGAGAGCGAGGCCGTGAACGGCGCCGGCCCCAGCTCGACCGATCCGCCGGCGGGGACGTCGGGGAACGCGGCCCAGCCGTCGCGGACCGCGACCCCCGGGGCGCTGGACGAGAGCTGCGATGAGACGCCGCGCGCGTCGGTCGGGCCGTCGTTGGCCAGCGTCACGAACAGCCGCACCGTCTCGCCCGGGTCGGCCGCGCCGTTGCCGTTGGCGTAGGCCGGGTCGGCGTCGTCGATCCGCACCGCGGCCACGCGCAGCGTCGCGCGGCGGGTCTGCACGCGGGTCAGCGGGTCGCCGTGCAGGTTGGTCTCCAGGAAGCAGTAGCGCATCGTGCCGTCGGACTGGGCCGTCCCGGCGTTGTCGGCGCGGGCGTCGTCGTTGGCCTCGCCCAGCGTGGTCAGCCCTTCGGTGAAGATCGCGTCGTGGAACTGGTGCGCCAGGTCCTGCGACAGCCCCTGGTCCCAGCCGACGTAGTACCAGCCGTAGCGGTCGTTCATCACGTCGGCCACCGCGCCGTGGCGGGTCGTCAGGAAGTGCTCGGAGATCGCCTCGGTTGCGCCCGAGACGCCGTGGTCGAAGGCGCCGGCGTAGCAGCCCTGGCTGTAGGAGAAGAACGGCGACTCGTTGACCAGGTTCTCGACGTCGCCGATCCCGATCCCCATCGTGTAGTCCCAGCCGGCGTGGCCCAGGTGGTTGGTCAGCTGCGGGCCGCGGTTGAGCGACGCGATCACGTTGGCGGCGGTGAACCTCTCGATCCCGTACTCGGGCGGCACCAGCGCCGCCGTGCGGTCCATGTGGACGTCGGAGTAGGTCGAATCGTCCAGCTTCTCGCCCATGAAGACGAAGTCGCGACGCCGCTCTTCCGGCAGGCCGCGCTCGAAGGCGACCGCCTTGTCGATCCAGCGGTTCGCCTCGTCGAGCGTGTCGACCGTCGCCCGGCCGACGTGGACCTCGGCGAAGTAGTCGACCTCCTCCCCTTCGCAGAAGGTCCCGTTGCCGTTGGCGTCGAAGTCGCCGTCCAGAGCGCCGTAGTACCAGTCCGAGGCCATGTTGTCGTAGGGGGCGCAGTGCCGCGCCGGGACGATCGGGGTGCCGTCGTCGGCCGCGTCGTCGCCGCCCAGCAGCACGAAGGTCGTGCCGTGGTCGCGGTAGGCGCGGGCGATCGCGTTGCGGAGCTTCTCCGGGTTGTCGCGCCCCGGCTCCTCGGCCAGGATCGCGCCGAC
>JALOKP010000182.1 GCA_025456425.1 Acidobacteriota bacterium
CTCGAGGCCTACTCGCGCGGGGCGCGGCCCGTCGTGCTGGTGGAGCACGACCGGCACGCGCTGGACACGATCCGGAAGAACCTCGGGCGGCTCGGGCTCGATCCGCGGGGCGGCGACGGCCTCGCGGTCGTGTCCGAGGAGGCCGGGCGGTTCCTGCGCGGCGCGGCGCGCGGGCTGCTCCCGCCGCAGGTCGGGGTCTTCTTCCTCGACCCGCCCTACGGCGAGCCGCGCCTGCCGCGCTGGATCGAGGCGATCGCCGAAGGGGGCTGGCTGGATGGCGGCGGGCTGGTCGTCGTCGAGCACCGGTCCGGCGACCCGGTGGCCTGGGGGCCGCTGGCGGCCCGCTGGTCGCGCCGTTACGGCGATTCGACCCTGAGCGCCGCGGGGTGGCCCGAGACCCCCTGACGAACAGGGGCGATACATCGCGGACCGCTGTTGCCGCTGGCCTCCCCCCGGACCTAGATTCCCTCTGGAACACCGGCCGTGCGGAGCCGGTGCGGAGGCAGGCATGTCCAGGGAGAGGGGCGCGGGCATCGCCCTCATCGTCGTTTCGCTCGTCGTCGGATCGATCGCCGTGGTGCCGGCCCAGATCGCAGAGCAGCGCGACGCGGCCGCGCCGGCCCCGGATGGCCGGGTCAAGGGTTACGTCCCGCCGCCGAAGAACCTGCGCCTCGTGGGCGACCACTGGACGGCGTACGACCCGCCGGTGCCGCCGGAGGGGGCCCAGGTTCGCACCGTGGTTCCGGGCGACAGCCTGTGGGGGCTCTCCCAGCAGGCCTTCAACGACCCCTACCTGTGGCCGACGATCTGGGACGCGAACCGCTGGATCACCTACTCGCACTGGATCTACCCGGGTGACCCGATCGTGATCCCCGGGGCGCCCACCGTGGTCGGCGAGGCCGCGCCTCCCGCGGTCGTCGAGCCGGTCGGCGAGCCGTGGACTTCCGCCCCGCCGCGGGCCGCTGCAGCGCCGCCTCCGGCGGCCGTGGCCGGACCCCTGCGCCTGCCGGTGGCGTCCGAGACCGAGATGCGCTGCGCCCCCCAGCTCGCAGCGGGGATCGATCCGACCGCCCTCCAGATCCTCGCGCGCGACGAGCCCGAGAAGGTCCTCCAGGGGCAGGGCGACATCGTCTACATCGACGGCGGCGCGAGCCGCGGCATGACCCCCGGTCAGGAGTACGCCGTCCAGCGCCAGGAGGGGCGGGTGCTGCACCCGGGGACCTCCAAGGCGCAGGCTCACCTCATCCGCAACCTCGGATGGGTGCGCGTCATCGCGGTCCAGGCCGAGAGCGCGACGGCCGAGATCCTGACCTCCTGCGACGCGATGATCGTCGGTGACCGCCTGATCCCCGCGACGACTTATCCGCTGCCGGTCGTCGAGATCGCGCGACTGGGCGAACTGGCCGGGATCACGGACGGGGAGCTCGGCTGGGTGATCACCTCGTTCGAGCCCGAATCCATGATTGCGGGCGAGGGGCACATGATCGGGATCGACCTCGGGAGCGGCGCGGGGCTGACGGTCGGCGACCAGGTCCTCTTCTGGCGGCCGGGCGAGCCCGGCGCGCCGCGCCGCGTGCTGGGACAGGGCGTCGTGCTGCAGACCGGCGAGGCCGGCTCGACGGTCAAGCTGCTCGAGACCGTCCTCGAGATCCGGATCGGGGACCGGGCCCAGGCGCTCTGACCTTCGGCCCGGCCCGCTCGCGGGCCGGCGCGGGACGGGCGCGGCCGCGGCCGCGCCCGTTCGCGTTTCAGGCGCCGCTCTCGCGCAGGATCTTGCCGCGCAGGATGACCGCTTCGAGCGCCCATGCGGTCAGCGCGGCCAGCCGTCGCGCGCGGACGAAGTCGGGCGGCCGCGAGGTCCCCTCCGGGTCGTCGCCGTAGAGCACGACGACGGTCCGTTTCTTGACCTGGACGGGCACGACCAGCGCCACGCGCGGGATCCGGCCACCGAGCAGGATGTAGAGGTCCTGGTTGGCGGCGGTCGCCGCCACCGGGCCGTAGCGCACGGCCGGCCCCTCGTCCGGGAACGAGAGGACCGAGGACTCGTCGAGCGGGATCGCGATCGGCCGGGACGGGGTGCGGGGCAGGCCGGCCGAGCGCCAGAGCACCGCTTCGCGGCCGCGCAAGGCGAAGGCGCAGACGCGCGGGAAGTGCGCGGCCATCTCTTCCAGCGCGATGGCGAGGACCTCGTCGCGGCTCGACGCTGCGGCGAGCCGGCGCCCGACCGCCGCCAGCGGGTCGCCGGGACCGGGTCCGTCGGGGCCCACGGTGGCGCCGTGGGCGGCGGCCGGATGCCGGAGCGCGGCGGTCGGCGATTCCTCGTCGTCGGGCACCTCGGGCCGCGCGGGCGGCGGGGAGGGGGCCCCGGGGGGCCGCGCCGGCGGCCGGGCCGGGGAGACGATGACCGGGTTGGTATCGACGGCCGCGGCAGGCGGGCGTCCGGGCGGGGCCGGCGCGCGATCCCCCGGCGACGGTCCAGCCGCGCGCATCGGTCCGGTGGTGACGTCCCGGACCGGTGGTGCGGCCGGTGCCGCGGCGGCGTCGCGTCGCAAGTGCGCACCGAGGGCGTCGCGGATGACCGCTTCCGGTGCGATGTGCGGAACGACCCGGAACCCGGTCAGGAACGCGGCCTCGTGCAGCGCCAGCGTGTCGGCGGGGTTCTGGAGCGCCAGGAGGAGTTCGTCCCCCTCGACCCGGAACGGCAGCGCGCGATGACGCCGCGCGAAGTCGGCGGGCAGCAGGGCGAAGACTCCGGGCGGCGCCGCCAGCAGCTCGGCGCGGCCGACGGCGGGGACGCCGTGGACCTCCTCGAGGGCGGCGCCGAGCTCGGACTCGGAGACGAACCCCAACTGGAGCAGGTGGGTGCCGAGCGAACCGCCGAAGATCCGCTGCGCGCGCAGCGCCTCCTGGAGCTCGAGCGGCGTGATCCGCCCCTGCTCTACGAGCAGATCGCCCAGCTTCTTCGACACCGACCCCTCCCGCCGGGGGGCGGGGACTCAGGGAGTCCCCGGCTCCGGCGCCGCGGCGGCGTCCTGCTCGCGCATCGCGGCCTTGCGCGACAGACGGATCTTGCCGTTGTTGTCGAGGTCGATCACCTTGACCAGGATCTCGTCGCCCTCCTGCACCTCGTCCGTCGTGTTCTTCACGCGGTGCTCGGCCAGCTCCGAGATGTGGACCAGCCCCTCGGTCCCCGGCAGGATCTCGACGAACGCGCCGAACGAGGTCGTGCGCACCACCTTGCCCAGGTAGATCTTGCCGAGCTCGGCCTCCGCGGTCAGCCCGCGGATGATGTCGGCCGCGCGGCGTGCGCTGTCGAGGTTGACCGAGGCGATGTCGACCCGCCCGTCGTCCTCGATCATGATCTCGCAGCCGGTCTGCTCCTGGATCGAGCGGATCATCTTCCCGCCGGGCCCGATCACGTCGCGGATCCGGTCCTTGGAGATGTGGATCGTCAGGATCCGCGGCGCGAACTGCGAGACGTCCGAGCGCGGCGTGGCCAGCGCCCCGTCCATGATGTCGAGCAGCGCGAGCCGGGCGCGACGGGCCTGCTCGAGCGCTTCGCGCATGATCTCTCGCGTCACCCCGGTGATCTTGATGTCCATCTGCAGCGCGGTGATCCCGTCGCGGGTTCCGGTGACCTTGAAGTCCATGTCGCCGTGATGGTCCTCGGCGCCCGCGATGTCGGTCAGGATCGCGTACTTCTGGTCGCGCATGACCAGGCCCATCGCGATCCCCGCGACGGCCCGCTTGATCGGGACCCCGGCGTCCATCAGCGCCAGGGAGCCGCCGCAGACCGAGGCCATCGAGGACGACCCGTTCGACTCGAGGATGTCCGAGACGATGCGGATCGTGTAGGGGAACTTGTCCTCCTCGGGCATGATCGGGCGCAGCGCCCGCTCGGCGAGCGCCCCGTGGCCGATCTCGCGCCGGCCGGCGCCACGCAGGAAGCGAACCTCGCCGACCGAGAAGGGCGGGAAGTTGTAGTGCAGCATGAAGCGCTTCTCGCCCTCGAACTCGAGCCAGTCAAGGCGCTGGGTGTCGGCCGAGGTCCCGAGCGTGGTCGTGGCCAGCGCCTGGGTTTCGCCGCGCGTGAACAGCACCGAGCCGTGGGTCCGCGGCAGCGGCCCGACGACGATCGAGACCGGCCGGATCTGGTCCAGCGCGCGGCCATCGAGCCGGACCCGCTTGTCGATCGTGTGGTTGTGCAGGATCTCGTCCTGCAGGTCGTAGAACGCTTCCTTGACGAAGCGCTCGTCGGCCTTGCGGTCCTCCGGGAGCGACGCCACGAGCTCGGCCAGGATCGCGTCGACCCGGGCATACGACTCGAGCTTGCGCGGAATCTGCATCGCCTCGTAGAGCGGGCGCCCGGCCTTCTCGAAGACCATCGCCCGGAGGTCCTCCGGGAAGGCTGGCGGCGTGAAGCTGCGCTTGGCCTTGCCGGCGGCGGCGGCGAGCTGCTTCTGGACCGCGATGATCGTGCGGATCGCCTCGTGGCCGGCGTACAGGGCGCCGACGACCTCGTCCTCGGTCGCCTCCCGGGCTCCGGCCTCGACCATCACGATCGCTTCGTCCGTCGCGGCCACGGTGATGTCCAGCTTGCTGGCCTGGACCTGCTCGTGGGTCGGGTTGATCACGAACTTCCCGTCGACCAGCCCGACGCGCACTGCGGCGAGCGGGTGCGGGAAGGGGATATCCGAGAGCGCCAGCGCGAAACCCGCACCGGTCAGCGCCAGGACGTCGGGGTTGGTCTCCTTGTCGGCCGAGAGGACCATCGCGATGACCTGCGTCTCGAAGTTCCAGCCCTTGGGGAAGAGCGGGCGCAGCGGACGGTCGATCAGCCGCGAGCTGAGTGTCTCCTTCTCGTTCGGACGCCCCTCGCGCTTGAAGAAGCCGCCGGGGATCTTGCCGGCGGCGTACATCGCCTCGCGATAGTCGACGGTCAGCGGCAGGAAGCCGGCGTCGCGCGGGGTCGGGGCCGCCTGGGCCGTGACGAGGACGACGGTGTCGCCCTGGCGGACCGTGACCGATCCGGCCGCCTGCTTGGCCATCAGGCCGGTTTCGATGATCAGCGGGCGCCCGCCGACGGACACTTCGACTTTGTGATGGGACACGACTCACTCCTCGCGGGCGCCTGGCCCGCCGGCAGGTGCAGGGACGGCATG
>JALOKP010000252.1 GCA_025456425.1 Acidobacteriota bacterium
GCTCACGATCGAGCGCAGCAAGCAGGTGACGATCGACGGCTGGAAACGCCCGACGAAGAAATAGGCGACCCAAAAATAGGGGACATTCTCCTATTTTCCCAGCGCCGCCCGCGCACCCGGAAAACAGGAGAATGTCCCCTATTTTCTCAGGCGCGGGCGCTGGGCAGTTCGGCGACCCGATCGCGCCAGGCCTGCAGGTGCGGCAGCCCGGCGTCGGCGGGCTTGAACTTCATCAGGCGCGCGAACTCGATGCCGCAGAACGCCGTGATGTCGGCGACGGTGAAGCGAACACGCGTGCGTAGCCGAGCATCTTCTCGCCTTGCGACGCGCCGAAATCGGCAAACTGGGGCTGCTCGAGCGCGGCGAGTCCCGGGTGCGTGTGCCGGACGCAGTTGGCGATGGCCGCGAGCAGATAGAGCTCGACCTGCCGATCGGCCATCTCGATGAAGGCACGTTCCTCGGCGGTCCGCCCCATCAGGTTGGGCTCGGGGTACAGGCCCTCGAGGTAGGTGCAGATCGCACGCGACTCCGACAGGAACCGCCCGTCGTCGAGCTCGAGCACGGGCACGCGTCTCCGCGATGAACATGTCGACGCGCCGTGGGTTGGGTGCGCGTGGGGAAGTGTGTAGCTTCAAAGCCGTGTCCTCCGTGGGACGCTGCGAAAAAAATAGGAGAATGTCCCCTATTTTCAGAGGTACTTCGCCAGCCAGCCGTGTACTTCGCCGTAGAAGTAGCGGCTGTTCTCGCCCTTCAGGATCCAGTGGTTCTCGTCCGGGAACACGACGAGCCGGCTCGGCACGGGATCGTCCAGAATTCGAGCCCGTTGTTCACCGGCACGCGGTAGTCGCGCTCGCCGAACGTCACGAGGATCGGCGTCTTGAGCTTCTCGGAGCGGTAGAACGGGCTCTGCTCGCGCCACAGCGGCAGCTCTTCCCAGGCGGGCCCGCCGATGTTGCGCTCGCGGTTGTACACGACGTCGCTCGTGGTCCACTGGGTGCGCAGGTCGTAGAGGCCGGCGTGGCTCACCAGCGCCTTGTAACGGTCGGTGGTCACCGCGAGCCAGTTGACGAGGTGCCCGCCGTAGCTCGCGCCGCCCGCGGCCTGCCGGGACGCGTCGATGAACGCGTAGCGCTTGATCGCCTCGTCCGCCGCCTGGTTGATCTCGTTGGCGGGTCCCTCGAGCGGGTCGCCCTGGATGCTGCGCGCGAACGCCTCGCCGAAGCCCGTCGAACCGCTGTAGTTGGTGAGCAGAACGACGTAGCCCGGCTGCGCGAGCAGGTGGTAGTTCCAGCGGATGACGAAGTCGTCCTTCCACATGTTGTGCGGGCCGCCGTGGATCAGCACGAACAGCGGGTACTTCCTGTTCGGGTCGAAGCCCGGCGGCTTCACGAGCAGGCTGTGGATCCGCTTGCCGCGGCTCGAGGTGAACCAGAACTCCTCGGCCGGCTGCCAGTCGATGGCCGCGGCGCGCTCCGTGTTGAACATCGAGATCGCTGCCCAACGCCCGGTCCCCGGGTCGATGCGGCCGAGTTCCGGCGGATTCACGGCACTCGCCCAGATCGCTGCGACCACGGGCTTCGAGCCCGGGCCGCCGACCGCAAAGCGCGAGTAGGTGCCCGCCTCGAGCTTGCCGACCGGCTTGACGCCGCCGCCGGACAACTTCACCTCGAACAGCTGTTCGTGCCCCGCCCGCTCAGCCAGGAAGAAGGGCCACGACCAGCGCACCAGGCGCGCAGCGGTGTAGACCCATTGCGGCGCTGCCGGCTGCACCTTTGCGAGCAGCACCTTCCCGTCAGGCGTGAACTCGGGGGACGAGTAGTCGCCCTCGGCGCCCGTGAGGCGGCGCGGCTCGCCACCGTCCACACTCACGAGCCACAGCGACGAATTCACCTCAGCCCGCGCCGCCTCGTGACGGTTCGTGGTTGCGGCAAACACCACTCCGCGTCCGTCCGGCGTCCACACCGCATCGATCGTGTCGCCTTCGTTCTCCAGCCGGCCACCGAAGCCCGGCTCCTTGCGCAACTCACTGCCGGCCAGCAGATCGCGCGCCGCCGCACCGTTGCCGATCGCCTGCACCATCACGGACGGGCGCAGCTCGTCGAGCCAGCGGTCCCAGTGACGCACAGGGAAGCTGTCGTAGGCGCGGGCGTTGTACTTGCGGGCCTTGCGCTCGGTTGCCGCCTTGCGGTTGTCTTCCTCGGTGAGCGCGCCCGGGTGGGTGAGTCCCACGAACAGGATCGAGCGCCCGTCCGGACTGAACTTCGGCGCCTTGGCGCCGCCAGGCCAGTTCGTGACGCGCTGGGCCTCGCCGCCGGCGAGGTCGAGCACGTAGATTTGCGACGCTTCGTCCTCGTCGCGCCTGGCGGTGAAGGCGAGGCGAGTGGAATCGGGGCTGAACACCGGGTCGCCCTCCGAGCCCTTGCCCGAAGTGAGGCGCCGCAGCGGGCCGATGCCGTCGCTCGACACGATCCACAGGTCGCTGCGGCTCTGGCCGTCTTCGTACGCCGGTTCGGTCACGGCTACGACGAACCAGCGGCCATCGGGGCTGACCGCCAGCGCGCCGGGCCGCTTCATCAGCCACAGGTCCTCGTGGGTGATCGGGCGGACGGATGGGGCCGTGGCCCCGGTGGCCGCGGCCGCCGCCGAGAACAGGGTCAGCACGACCCAAAGGAACGAGACGGCGCTGGTGCGCAGGGCCGGTGGATGCATCGATGGGACTCGCTCGTGGAGGAAACGGGACAACCGCCGACCGAGTTCGCAGGCGGCGGGCAAAGAGTTTAACCAAGTAATCTGTGAGACGGGCCGCGGATGGATCCGGGGTGCGGTGGACTACAATGGCGACCCGGCCCAGCTGGCTGGCACCCGCTTGGCACCGCGCTAGTCGTATGATTTTACAGGATTTTCTGCTAGTCTCCCCGCCCCCACAACAAGGAATGCCGCATGTGCGGAATCGTTGGAGCCGTCGCCGACCGTGACATCGTCCCGATCCTGATCGAGGGGCTGCGGCGGCTGGAGTATCGGGGCTACGACTCGGCGGGCGTCGCCGTGCTGAACGGGTCGGGGACCATCAAGCGCCTGCGCACCGTCGGCAAGGTGCGCAAGCTGCAGGACGCGCTCGACGCCGA